>NZ_JARVXN010000005.1:0-322508 GCF_048957715.1 Mitsuaria sp. CC2
CGGCGCCGAAGCTCCCCGACGTCCCCATCACGGTGCCCGCGCTGATGGTCGTCGTGCCTGTATACGTATTGGTGCCAGTCAAAGTCAGCGATCCGCTGCCTTGTTTTGTCAAGCTGCCAGTTCCGGAGATCGTGCCCCCGAACGTCTGGTTCGATGCATCGCCGACGACAAGGGCCGCCGATCCTGTCCGGATCGCGGTGCCCGCCACGCCGCTGAGTGCGGAGATGGTGGTGGTGTGCGTTGCGGCGGAGAGGTCGAGCGTTCCACCCGAATTGCCCAGCTCGACTGCGCCGGCTGTCAGCGTGCCGCTGCCGCCGACCGCCAGTGTGCCGCCGCTGACCTGAACGGTGCCGCTCAACTGCGCATTGGCATTGAGCGTGAGTTGCTTGCTACCCTCCTTGATCAACGAGCCTGAGCCGGTCAACGCCTGCTTCAGCGTGCCGTCGGCGGTCGAATTTAGGCGCAGGGTGCCATTGTCCCGGATGGCGCCCGTGCCGAGGGACACCAGCTGTGCCTGGACTTCACCCGCCTGGATGTTGAGCCCGCCGCCGAAGGTATTGGTGCCGGACAAGATCAGCGTGCCGGCACTTGCCTTCGTGAGACCGCCGGTGCCCGTGATCGGGCCGCTGAAGGTGATCGGCTGCGAGGCGGTGCTGATGGTTGCCGAGCCGTCGAGCAGCAGCCAGTTGTTCATTGCGGCCACCGGGTTGTCCGCCGAGATCGTCGCGGTGGCGCCGCTTCCGACCCAGAGGGCGCCGTCGATCACTGATCCCGATCTCAGCCGCAACGTGTTGTTGCCGCCGGTCCAATGGATGGCGGCACCGTCTTCGCCGGCCTCGGCGGCGTCGCTTCCCGTTCCCCCGCCGGCCTGGCCGGTTCCGCCGCGGATGACGCCGCTGTTGAAGATCGTCAGCGATGCGCCCTCGACCCCGTGGCCGCCGCCGCCGCCGCCGGTCGAGCCTGAACCGGCCGACCCGGTGGCTCCCACCCCGCCTGCGCCACCTTGGATCTGTCCGAGGTTGGTCAGTGTCCCCCCGGCGGACATGACGATGCCGTCGCCTCCACCGCCTGCACCGCCCTTGCCGCAGCCGGTACAGCCCGAGCGGCCCGCATCACCGTTGCCGCCTTTGCCGCCGGCCAGCGAGATGCCTGCATTGACGGTGATGTTGCGAGCACCGATGACAAATGCGCCGGCACCGCCACCGCCACCCGCAGTGCCGTGAAAGGGATTGCCTCCTCCGCTCCTTCGTGCGGTGGTGCCAGAAACGCCATTGCCCCCTTGCCGGCTGGTGGTCAACGACGCGTCGGTGCTGATGGTTTGACCGACGCTTCCCCCACTGGCGGTGGGACTGCCATAGCTGGAGCCGGTGCCGCCGTTGCCGTTGACGGCTGACGCCCTCCCGGCGCCAGCGCCTGCCGCGCCGGCTTGCCCGCCACCGTTTCCGCCGGCACCGCTGGTGGAACCGTTGCCGTTGCCGCCGGCCCCTGGGGCGACACCGTCTGTCTCAGACGCGAGCGCTGGCTCCAGCATCGCCAGGGACAGCACGAGGGCAGCAACGGCCTGAGCCACGCGCGTCACGTTGACGTTCGCCGCAGTGCGGCGGTTGAATCGGTAGTCGGTCGACATCTGAAACTCCAATCAGCGAAGGGGCGCATCGTCGAAGCCGCAGCTGCCAAAGGCGATCATTCATCCATGTAAAAAAAGCGCGTGGCCTCCCTAAGGTTTGCTCTTCTGGCGAATTTCTTGAATAGATCCGCGAACAATGTCGCGTCGTCTGGACCAGTCGCCGACCTGTGACAGTCATGCCATGGCAACAAAAAAGGCCTCGCGAGGCGTCGCGAGGCCTTGGGGGAGCCGGCACGGGGCCGGCCCGATGAAATGACGGAGAAGCGGCGGGGTTACTTCAGCCCGGCGCCCATCGCCTTCGACAGCGACGCCGTCGGATCGTCACCCGAGAACTCCCAGAAGAACGCGCCGCCGAAGCCCTTGGACTTCACGTAGGCCATCTTGATGGCGATCGTGGCCGGCGTGTCGAAGCTCCAGAAGGTCGAGCCGTTGTAGATCCACTGCGCCTTGCTGACGTCGTCGACCCGGCTGGTGTAGCCCTGCAGGTTCTTCAGGACCTTGTAGTCCTCGTTGCCCGCCTCGTAGGTGCCCGGGGCCGGCGTGCCGCTCTGGTACAGGCCGTTGTTGACGTTGGGGACGTTGGTCCAGCCGCGGCCGTAGAAGCCGATGCCGACGTTCAGCTTCGAAGCCGGCACGCCCTTGTCCAGGAAGGCCTGCATCGCGTCGTTGGTGTTGTACTTCTTCACGTCACCCGTCGACGGGTCGTTCGCCGGCGCGTACAGCGCCGAGTGGAACCCGGTGATCGTGTCCCAGCCGCCGTGGAAGTCGTACGTCATCACGTTGATGAAGTTCAGGTACGGATGGATCTTGTCCGGGTCGTACGCCCGCACCTTGTCCACGCCGGCGCCCGAGGCGATCGACAGCAGCAGGCCCGGACGCACCGCGTCGAGCTGCTTGCGGAACTCGGCCAGCAGGCCGGTGAAGTTCTCGCGATCCTCCGCGGTGCCGCAGGCCAGCCCGCAGGCGTTCGGGTATTCCCAGTCGAGGTCGATGCCGTCGAACACGCCGGCCGCCGCGCCCGTGCCACCCGCGCCGTCCGTCACCGGCACGTTGCCCTTGATGTAGGCGTCCACGCAGCTCTTGACGAAGTTCACCCGGTTCTCTGGACGCGCCGCGCTGGAGAAGCCGCGCGACCAGGTCCAGCCGCCCAGCGAGATCAGCACCTTGATCTTGGGGTACTTGGCCTTGAGCTTCTTGAGCTGGTTCCAGCTGCCGCGCAGCGGCTGGTCCCAGGTGTCGGCCACGCCGTCGACGCTCAGGTCGGCGCCGTAGGACTTGCCGTAGTCGGCGAAGGCGTCGCCGCCTTCCCCGGTGGACTCGTTGCTCGGGATGATCTTGCCGACTTCGCAGACGTTGTTGCGGACGTTGCCGAACGCGTAGTTGATGTGCGTCAGGTTGGCCGCCGAGCCGCTGGTGTCGATGTTCTTCACGTGGTAGTTGCGGCCGTAGATGCCCCACTGCGCGAAGTAGCCCAGCAGCACCTTGTCGCCGGCGGTCTGCGTGTCGGTCTTGACCGTGATCGGCGCCGACGGCTGCGAGGTGCCCGCCTGGTTGAAGGCCGAGACCGTGAAGGTGTAGTTCGTGTTGGCCGTCAGGTTGGTGACGCTGGCGCTGGTGGCCGCGCCCTGCGCGACCTGCGTCGAGCCCTGGTTGACGCGGTATTGCACCGTGCAGTTCGGGCCGGCGGCGACGGCGTTCCAGGCGAGGTTGACGCTGGTGGCGCTCTTGGACGGCGAGCTCAGGCCCGACGGGGTCGACGGCGCCGCGGCGCAGGTGCCGTTGCTGGCGGTGCTGGTCAGCAGCGAGCTGCTCAGGCCGGAGACGTTGCCCGCCTTGTCCTTGGCGCGGACCTGGTAGCTGTACGAGGTGCCCGCCGACAGGCCCGAGTCGGTGTACGTGGTGGCGGTGGGCGAGGCGATCAGCGAGCCGCCGCGCAGCAGCTCGTAGTTGTTGACGCCGCTGCCGGCGTCGGTCGAGGCGCCCCAGCTCAGCGTGATGCTGCTGCTGGTGATGCCGCTGGAGGTCAGGCCCGAAGGCACGGTGGGCGGCGTGGTGTCGGTGCCGCCGCCGGTGCAGGCGCCCAGCGACTTCCACACGTCCCATTGGCCGGAGTGGGTGGAGGGCGCCTCGTTCTGCGTCCACCACTTGGCCTGGTAGGCGATGTTGCCCTGCTTGGCGAAGCTGTTGGAGGTGCCGGTGTAGATGCCGGCGGACGTCCATTCGGGCACGTTGGTGCAGTCGTAGGCGTGTGCCGTGCCGGCGGCCATCGCGGCGGCCAGGGCGATGCCGCCGAGGCGGACCATTTGTCTCTTCATGTCGAAACTCCTGTGGGTCAAAGGGGGTGGTGGGGAGGTCTCAGGAGGCCCGCGCTCATCGCGCGGCCGAAGTCTTGGCTGTCGAGGCCGTGGAGGCTTTCGCTGCCGGCGCGGCGGCGGGCACCGCGCCGCGACGCGCTTCCTGCGCCAGCGCGTAGCTGCGGCCGTTCACGGTGACGGTCCAGTTGCTGGGAATCGTCGACGGCAGGAAGTAGTTGATCGTCAGCGTCACGCTGGCGCCGGGGGCCAGGCTCTGCCACGACGGCAGCTTGAAGCTGGCGCGGTGGAAGTCGTTCTTCAGGCCGCCGATGTTGTTGCCCGCGGGATTCGAGCCGTTGCTGATCACCGTCAGGCCGAAGCCGCTCTGGTCCGTCACCGTCGAGGGGATCGCGGTGGGGACGTCGAACTGGAACTCCGTGCCGCCGGGCAGCGTGGTCGTGCTGTTGTTGGTCAGCGTGAGCTTGGGCGTGATCGGGTAGTTGCTGTCGCCGAGCGCGAAGCCGCCCAGCGCGTAGCCGATGTCCAGCGTTTCCGCCGGCAGGGCCACCGGGGTCAGCCGGTTGCCGTAGGCGCCGGCCGTCTTCAGCTTGTTGAACAGCAGGCTGGTCAGCGTGTTGCCGATGAAGTACTCGTTGCGGGCGGTGTCGAAGGCGTAGTCGCCGGCGAACTCCCAGAACATCACGCCGCCGATGCCGCGGTCGGCCACGTACTGCGCCTTCACGCCCAGCGACTGCTCGTCTTCGGTGCTGATGAAGACCTTCTTCTGCGCGTTCCACAGCCAGGGCGCGACCAGCGTCGCGTCGTAGTTGCGGACGTAGGAGCCGGTCAACTGGTCGGCCGGGTTGGTCGCCGGATTCAGGCCGTAGGCGGCGAGGTAGCTGCCCGCGCGGCCGGAGGCCAGGTTCATCGCGTGCCACATCGGGTTGGAGCCGGCGGGCACTTCCTTGCTGGACACGTCCAGGTCGTGCCAGAGGTTGTCGATGCCGACGGCGCCGTTGCCGCACTTCTGCACGGTGCCGCCGCCGGTGCCGGCCGGGCACTTGCTCTGGTCGGGCAGCGCCGCCTGGCCCCACAGGCCGTTGGTGCCGCCCGTCACGCCCTGCCAGCCGCGGGTGTAGTACGGCACGCCGATGTTGATGCGGCCCGCCGGCATCGCGCCGCGGAAGTAGTGGTACGCCCAGTCGGTGTTGAGGTAGCCGATGCGCGCGTACTGCGTGGCGGTGTAATAGCTCCACGCGGTGAGTTCCGCATCCTTGCCGTCGTCGTACAGCGCCGCGTTCGGGCCGACGAACTGGTTCCACGCCCCGTGCAGGTCGTAGCTCATGATGTTCACGTAGTCCAGGTATTGCGTGACCTGGAAGGCCTCCATCCCGCGCAGCAGGTAGGCGGAGGAGGGCGCCGCGATCGTGAGCATGTAGTGGCGGGCGTCGGCCTGGCTGGCGGTGTCCAGCTTGGCGCGCAGGGTCCGCATCAGCACGACGTAGTTCTTCATCAGCGCGCCGCGTCGGGCGTTGCTGACGGCGAAGTCCACCGGGTTGCCGGCGTTGTTCATGCTGGTCGGGTACTCGTAGTCGATGTCGACGCCGTCGAACCCGTATTGCCGCAGGAAGGCCACCGCCGAGTCCGCGAACGCGTTGATGCCGGCCGTGTTGGTCGAGCCGTCCGCGTTCGTCGTCATCGTGTAGAAGCCGCCCGTCTCGGCCCAGCCGCCGACCGAGATCAGCGTCTTGACGTTGGGGTACTGCTTCTTGAACTTGTTGAGCAGGTTGAAGTGGCCCTTGTACGCATAGGCCGGGTCCATCTCCGCGCCCGCGACGCCGGGCCAGGTCAGGCCGGTGGCGGGGTTGGCCGCGTCGGCGGTGCTGCCGACCGAGAGCTTGTTGGCCGCGTCCACATGCGCGAACGCGTAGTTGATGTGCGTGACCTGACCCCATGGGATCTGGTGCGCGAGGAACGCGGGCTGGCCGGTCTTGCCGGTGCGCCAGCTGGTGAAGTAGCCGATGATGCGGCGCGGCTTGTCGGCGCCCATCTTCTCGCGGCCCTGGTCGTCGTAGACCTTGCAGTAGGCGGGCGCGGTGCCGGCGGTGGTCGTCAGACCCTCGGGGCGGCAGCGCTCGTCGCCGGTGACCTGGCCCCGCACGGTGATGCGCAGCGCGACGGTGTCGGTCGTCGCGCCCTGGTCGTCGGTGGCGCGGGCGGTGATGTCGGCCACGCCCGCGCGGGCGGTCCAGCTCACGCTGAACGGCGCGGTGGAGTCCTCGGCGACCAGCGCGCCGTTGACGTAGAAGGCGACCTTGGCGACGGTGCCGTCGCTGTCCGCGGCGGTCGCGGCCAGGGTGACCGTGTCGCCCGCGGTGGGGGAACTGCCGGCAGTCGGCGAGCTCAACGCCACCGTTGGCGGCCTGTTCGTGCCGCCTCCGCCTCCCCCGCCGCCGTCACAGGCGCCCAGCACCTTCCACACGTCCCACTGGCCCGAGTTGGTCGCCGGCGGGTTGTTCTGCGTCCACCACTTGGCCTGGTAGGCGCTGCCGCCGGTCTTCACGATCGCGTTGCCGCTGTAGGCGGTGGCAGCGTTCCAGTCGGCGACGCCGGTGCAGTCGTAGGCCATCGCCGAGCTGCCGGCGAAGGCCAGCACCATCGGCATCAGCCACGGCATCATCGGGTGGGGATGGGCACAAGGACGATGTCTCATCGGGGTCTCCTGGTCATGTTGTCGTTGTCTTCGGACACTGCGGGATGAGCGCCGCCGCGCCTGGCGACTGCGATGCAGCGCGGCGGGAACGGTCGGGGCTCGGGCAGAAAAGGCGCCGGTCGGTTCAACCGGCGAAGACGGCAGCCGCTCGGGCACGGCCGCCGGGGACCGGCATCAGACGGGCGTCAAGGACGTCAAGGGCTTCAAGCCGGCCACTCGGGGGCGGCGGGGCGGATCAATGGCAACGCGGCGGCGTCAGCGGCAGGGGAAAGGGCGCGTGCAGGCATGGCAGTCACTCCTTGCAGGTCGACGTGCGATCCGCCGGTGGCGTCCGACGGAGGGCGTGCGGTTCGCAACCGCGGCGTCTAGGAGATCGGTACCGCTGCTGATCTCATAGTGGTATGCAATGTAGATACCACTGACGAGCGAATCATTCAGGTTAACCCTTGGGCGTCAGGTAACGTGTCGTAATGATGTCGTCAATGACGTGTATGGGCGTCAATTGATGCAAATGGCAGGGAAAACCGGTACGACCGGTGAGCGACTGCGTAAAAACCAGTGTGGGACCAATTTTTGCCGAACGGGCTGGAGAGGGGTTCAGTATTCGTGCGAGAAACGGATCCGAACCCCCTGCGCCCGCGGCGCGAGGGAGAACTTCGAGTGCCCGTCGTTGAAGCGGGCACCGAAGCCGATGAAGGTGCGGGTGTCGGTGGGCGTGGCGCCTTGCGCCCGCAACAAGGCGGCGGCGAAGGCGTCGCCGGGGACGCGGTTCCCGTTGGCGCTGCCGGGCGCGGAGACCGGCACGAGGCCGTAATGAAGCGATGACCACCACGGACCCTTGTGGAGCGCCGAGGATCCGTCGCGGCCGGACAGTCGCGGCGACTCGGGATTGGGCGGCTGGAGGCGGTAGTCGGCGTGCCACGGGTCGCGCAGTGATTCGGGCAGCGCCGTCGAGGCTTGAGCCTCGGCCGCGCCCATGATCAGGATCAAGGGCGCAATCGCTGGCGTGATGCGGGTCGACAGGCGCGCGAGGACGCCGAAAACGGGCTGGCAGAGGGGGGTGCACATGGGATCACTCGTCCATTCAAGGGAACGGGGTGTGATCCTGGAATCGGCCCGACGGGCCGGCAATGACACCGATGTGTGGCCTTCCGACCTCGATGAGGGGGTATGAAGGGCGTCAGCGCTCGATGCGTGACCAATGTCCGTCGCGCAGCAGCTCGTGCGGCAGGAAGCGGGCCTTGTAGGCCATCTTGTCGCTCTGGGCGATCCAGTAGCCCAGGTACAGATGCGGCAGGCTGAGGTCGCGGGTCTGGCGCAGCTGCCACAGCACGTTGTAGGTGCCGTAGCTGACGTTGGCCTCGGGCTCGTAGAAGGTGTAGACCGCCGACAGCCCGTCCCCCAGGATGTCAAGGATGGAGACCATCTTCAGCGCGCCGTCGGGCTCGCGGAATTCCACCAGCCGTGAGTTCACCCGGCTCTGCAGCAGGAACTGGGTGTACTGGTCGACGCTGTCGTGATCCATGCCGCCGCCGCTGTGTCTGCCGGCCTGGTAGCGCAGGTAGAGCTGGTAATGCTCGTCGCTGTAGCCCAGTCGCATGACGCGCGCCTGCAGCGCCTGATGCTGCGTCCAGGCGCGGCGCTGGCTGCGGTTGGGGTGGAAGTCCGCCACCGGGATGCGCATCGGCACGCAGGCCTTGCAGCCGTCGCAGTAGGGCCGGTAGGTGAACATGCCGCTGCGCCGGAAGCCGGCGGCGACCAGGCTCGAATACGCGTCCGCGTGGATCAGGTGGCTGGGCGTGGCGACCTGCGAGCGCGCCTGGCGGTCGCTCAGGTAGCTGCAGGGGTAGGGCGCAGTCGCGTAGAACTGCAGCTCGGCCAGCGGGAGTTCCTTGGGGTGCGTCACGGGCTCAGGGCGAGTCGTTCAGGGAGTCGTTCAGGGCGTCGCTCAGGCCCAGGTGGGCCCACAGCCGCGGATGATAGGACCAATCTCCTGGCGCAGGCAGGCCGGTGTGCGCGGCGAGGTGCGCCTCGAACGCCTCGCGGTCGACCGGCGCCGCGCCCAGCGACGCCAGATGGGCGGTCTGCTGCTGGCAGTCGATCCAGGGGATGTCGAACTCCCGGCACAGACAGATCAAGGCGGCGAGCGCAATCTTGGAGGCGTCGGTCCTGCGCATGAACATCGACTCTCCGAAGAACATCCGGCCGAGGTTGACGCCGTACAACCCGCCGGCCAGTTCGCCGTCCATCCAGGTCTCGACCGAATGCACGGTGCCTTCGCGCGCGAGCCGCAGGTAGGCCTGCTGCATCTCCGGCACGATCCAGGTGCCGTCCTGGCCGTCGCGCGAGGTGCTGGCGCAGGCCTTGAGCACGATCTCGGCGGCGTGGTCGACGCGGATCTCGCAGCCCGGCGTGCGGATGAACTTCGCGACCGTCTTGCGCAGCGAACGCGACAGCTTGAAATCCTCCGTCCGCAGGACCATGCGCGGGTCGGTGGTCCACCAGAGGATGGGCTGGCCTTCCCCATACCAGGGGAAGATGCCCCGGGCGTAGGCCGCCCGCAATCGGGCGGGCCTCAGGTCGCCGCCGGCCGCGAGCAGCCCCGGAGCGTCGCTGCGCGGCCCCAGCGCGCGGCGGGTCGGCGGGAAGTCCAGGGAGTCATCGTCGAGCCAGGGGATCATCCGCTTCATGGTAGCGTGCCGCCTTCCTTCCACGCCCGCCGGCGACCCCCTCGTTCCCATGATCACCCTCTACGGCATCCCCAACTGCGACACCGTCAAGCGCGCCCGCGTCTGGCTCGACGGACAGGGCCTCGCGTACCAGTTCCACGACTACAAGAAGCAGGGCGTGCCCGCGGCGAAGCTGCCGCAGTGGATGGCGGCACTCGGCTGGGACCAGGTGCTGAACCGCGCCGGCACCACCTGGCGCAAGCTGGACGACGGCGTCAAGGCCGGCGTCACCGATGCGGCGAGCGCCGCCGCGCTGATGGTCGAACAGCCCAGCGTGATCAAGCGCCCCGTCGTCGAATGGGACGACGGCCGGCTGAGCCTGGGTTTCTCGCCCGAGCTGTTCGCCTCCCACGCCCCGCGTTGATCGGAGACCCGCCATGTTCACCGGCATCGTTCAAGGCATCGCGCAGGTCGCGGCCATCACCGACAAGGACGGGCTGCGCAGCTTCACGCTCGACTTTCCCGAGGGCTTCTGCCAGGACCTGGAGATCGGCGCGTCCGTCGCCTGCGACGGGGTGTGCCTGACGGTCACCGCGCTGAAGGGCGACCGCGAGGCCGACTTCGACGTGATGCTCCAGAGCCTGAACCTCACGGCGCTGGGGCAACTCGGCGTCGGCGGCCGGCTCAACGTCGAGCGCGCCGCGAAGGAGGGCGCCGAGATCGGCGGCCATCCGTTGTCGGGTCACGTCGACTTCATGGCGCGGGTCGAGGTCATCCGCCGCCCGGCCAACAACCATGTGATCCGCGTCGCGGTACCGGCGCCGTGGATGCGCTACATCTTCGCCAAGGGCTACATCGCGGTGAACGGCGCCAGCCTGACGGTGGCCGAGGCCGGCCGCAACCCCGACGGCTCGGGCTGGTTCGAGGTCTGGCTGATTCCCGAGACGCTGCGCATGACCACCTTCGCCGACAAGGGCGAGGGCGCGCCGCTGCACATCGAGATCGAGCGCCAGACGCAGGTGATGGTGGACACCGTCCGCGACGCCGTGGCGGAGAAGATCGGCGCGCTGATGCCGGCGCTCAAGCTGTTCGCGCAGGAGCGGGGCCTGGACCTCGGCCTGTAGAACGCATAGGCGATGCCCCCGCATTCGCCATCCCTACAACACCAGATGACCTAAGTCATGCGCGCGGCGCTGAGCGCCCGCGCGACGATCGAACGAAAGTCCCGGCGGCCGTCCCGGCCGCGCGCGGACGGCGACGCCCGGGAGGGGGAGCGCCGACTTTCTCCCGTATCCATCGGCCTTCGCGCTGCTCCCCGCCAAGCCGCGCCGTTGTTGACGATCGCGGGGACAGGACTTGTCGTGCGCTGTCCGCCGGCAGTACCTCGTGCGAGGTATGGATCAAGGGTGTGGCGGATTGCGCAATCCGCCATCCCATCAACGTGGGAGTCACCCGTACCACCACGATGGGGGCCTCGCTTTTTCGCCGGGAGGCGCCTAACAATCCGCCACATTCCTTCTGGAATCGTTTGATTTCGGAACACTCTCGTAAGGAGAAACGAATGTTGGCCAGAGGCCTGATGGTCGCCGGAATGCTTGCCGCGTCGCTCGCGGCGGTCGCCCAGGTGCCCTACGTGTTCAGCTACAACCCGGGCCCGTCCCGCGGCACGAAATGGGTGGCCAAGGCCTCCGACGGCGATGCCGAAGGCGCGGCCTCCGTGGTCTCGTCCTCGCCGCGTCCGGTGTGGGCGCGGGTCTGCTACACGATCGGCCCGTCGGACAGCACCATTTCCGTCTACGCGCAGACGCGCAATGAAGAAGCGCGCGCCTTCGAGATCGCCTGGGGCGGATGCAGCGACGTGTTCGGCACCAGCATCTGGATCGGCAATCCGCATGGCCAGCCGGTCGGCGGCTATTACGGCGTCGCGCCGGCCACGCCCCTCGATTGACCCCCCCCCTGAGTTTCCGCTCCCAAGAACGTCCCTGGAGGATTCCATGCTCGCCACTTCCCGCCTCGTTTCGTCGTCCAGCCTCGTGCTGAAGTCCGCCCTGATGCTGTCGCCGCTGCTGCTGGCCGGTTGCCTGGCCACCGCGCCGACGATGGGCGAGAACAAGGGCACTGTCTCCGGCGCCGCCGGCGGCGCGACCGCCGAGAACCAGAACAGCAAGCTCGAGCATTGCGACGAGACGCTGGGCACGCTGACCATCTTCGAAGACACCAACGCCCCGTGGTGGTCGCAGCTGCGCGACCGCCAGCTGGGCTCGACCACGCCGGTGCTGCGCCTGATGGTCCAGCAGTCCAACTGCTTCGTGATCGTGGAACGCGGCCGCGCCTTCGCCAACATGGAGCGCGAGCGCGCGCTGATGCAGTCCGGCGAAACGCGCGCCGGCAGCAACTTCGGCCAGGGCCAGATGGTCGCGGCCGACTACACGATGAGCCCCGAGATCCAGTTCTCCGGCAAGACCGGCGGCGGTGGCGGCGGCATCGGGACCGGCGCGATCGGCCTGTTGACCGCGGTGGCGGCCAACATGAGCACCAACGAAGCGGCGACGACGCTGCTGCTGGTGGACAACCGCTCCGGCGTGCAGATCTCCGCCGCGGAAGGCACGGCCAAGAACTTCGACTTCGGCTTCGGCGGCGCCAGCTTCTTCGGCAACGCCGCGATCGCCGGCGGCGCGTACGGCAAGACCCCGCAGGGCAAGGTCATCGTGACCGCGTTCGCGGACTCGTACAACCAGATGGTCAAGGCGCTGCGCAACTACAAGGCGCAGCAGGTCAAGGGCGGCCTGGGCGCCGGCGGCCGACTGGGCGTGTCCGGCGGCACGACCGCGGCGTCCAAGGAAGTCGACCAGGCCGCGGCGCCCGCGAAGGCGGCGCCCAAGCCGGCCGCCAAGCCGGCGGCGAAGAAGCCCGCGACGACGACGCCGACGACGAAATAAGTCGCCGTCACTTCTGCTCGATCTGCGCGCGCAGGCGCTCTTCCTGCTCGCGCAGTTCGGGCGTGAACGCCTCCCCGAAATCCTCGGATTCAAAGATCTGACGGATCTCGATGTCGGAGTCGGTCACCTGCGGGTTGGGGCACTTCCTGACCCACTCGATCGCCTCCTGCAAGGAGGCGCACTGCCAGATCCAGAAGCCGGCGATCAGCTCCTTCGTTTCGGCGAAGGGGCCGTCGATCACCGTGCGCTCCTTGCCGGAGAAGCGCACCCGCGCGCCCTTGCTCGACGGCTGCAGGCCGTCGCCCGACAGCATGACGCCGGCTTTCACCAGTTCCTCGTTGTACGCAAACATGGCGGTGATCAGCTCCGTGCTGGGCATCTCGCCCGCTTCGCTGTGGCTGTCCGCCTTGACGATGACCATGAATCGCATGTCGCTCTCCTGACGCTGTGCTGATGCAGTTCTGAAAATGGAAGAGGGTGGACGTCCCATCGTCGACTCAACGAATCGACGAATGGCTCGTCTCACCCTCACGACGGTTGGCTGACGCCGCTTTCGACATCGTCGACAGCGGCGTCAGCCCTTTCTTCAGCGACTTCAGTGGCGGATCAGCGGCGCTGGTGCGCCTCGATCACGCGGCCAGCAGCTGGCGCAGCACGTAAGGCAGGATGCCGCCGTGCCGGTAGTACTCGACCTCGATCGGCGTGTCGATGCGCAGGATCAGCGGGACGCGGCGTTCCGGCGCGACACCGTCGGCCGCGCGGATGACCAGCGTCGCCTCGGACTGCGGCTTGATCTCGTCGCCGAGTTCGATGTCGATGACCTCGTCGCCCTTCAGGCCCAGCGATTCCCAGGAATCTCCCGGACGGAACTGCAGCGGCAGCACGCCCATGCCGACCAGATTGGAGCGGTGGATGCGTTCGAAGCTCTTGGCCACGACCGCCCCGATGCCCAGCAACTGCGTGCCCTTGGCCGCCCAGTCGCGGCTGGAGCCGGTGCCGTATTCCTCGCCGGCGAAGATCACTGTCGGCGTGCCGGCGGCGATGTAGCGCATCGCCGCGTCGTAGATGAACATCTTCTCGCCGCCGGGCTGGAACAGCGTCAGGCCGCCTTCCTCGCGCGCGCCGTCCGGCTTGGCCGGAATCATCAGGTTCTTGATCCGGACGTTGGCGAAGGTGCCGCGCATCATGACTTCATGGTTGCCGCGGCGCGAGCCGTAGCTGTTGAAGTCGGCCTTGAGCACGCCCTTGTCCTTGAGGTAGGCGCCGGCGGGCGAGACCTCCTTGATCGAACCGGCCGGGGAGATGTGGTCGGTGGTGATCGAGTCGCCGAACAGCGCCATGATGCGCGCGCCCTTGACGCCGGCTTCCTGCGCTTCGGGGATCTGGGTGAAGTTGCCGAAGAAGGGCGGCTGCGCGATGTAGGTGCTCTTGGGCCAGCCGTAGACCTGCCCGGTGCCGCCCTTGATCTTCTCCCACAGCTTGCCCGGCTCGGCCTTGACCTTGCCGTAGTTGGCGCGGAACGCCTCCGGATTCAGCGCCAGCTTCAGCAGCGCGTGGATCTCGTCGCTGGTCGGCCAGATGTCGCCCAGGTACACCGGCTTGCCGCCCGTGCCCAGGCCGACCGGTTCCGTCATCAGGTCGCGCGTCACGTTGCCGGCGATGGCATACGCGACCACCAGCGGCGGGCTGGCCAGGAAATTGGCCTTGATGTTGGGGTGGATGCGCGCCTCGAAGTTGCGGTTGCCCGACAGCACCGCGGCGCAGACCAGGTCGTTGCCGGTGATCGCCTCGTTGATCTCGGGCGTCAGGTCGCCGGCGTTGCCGATGCACGTCGTGCAGCCGTAGGCGGCCACGGAGAAGCCCAGCTTCTCCAGGTAGGGCAGCAGGCCGGCGTTCTGGAGGTATTCGGTCACGATGCGCGAGCCCGGCGCGAGCGAGGTCTTGATGTGCGGCTGGACCTTCAGTCCGGCCTCCACCGCCTTCTTGGCCAGCAGGCCGGCGGCCAGCATCACGCTCGGGTTGGACGTGTTGGTGCAGGAGGTGATTGCGGCGATCAGCACGTCGCCGTTGAAGAGGTCCAGACCCTTCTGCGCGCCGCCCACCGGGAAGGACTTCGGCAGCTTGTCGACCGGCTGGTTGAAGCCGTTCTCCGCCACGGGCCGGGTGAACAACGAGGCGAAGGTCTTGGCCAGGTCGGTGATGACGATGCGGTCCTGCGGGCGCTTCGGGCCGGCCAGCGAGGGCACGACCGTGCCCAGGTCCAGCGACACCACCTGGCTGAAGCGGATGTCGCCCGCCTGGGGGACGCCGAACAGGCCCTGGGCGCGGAAGTAGCTCTCGAAGGCCTCGATCTCGTCGGTCGTGCGGCCGGTGCCCTTGAAGTAGTCGATGGTGCGCTCGTCGACGGGGAAGAAGCCCATCGTCGCGCCGTACTCGGGCGCCATGTTGCCGATGGTGGCGCGGTCGGGGACGGACAGCGAGGCCGTGCCCTCGCCGAAGAACTCGACGAACTTGCCGACCACCTTGGCCTTGCGCAGGATCTCGGTGACGGTCAGCACCAGGTCGGTGGCGGTGACGCCCTCGCGCAGGCGGCCGCTGAGCTCGAAGCCCACGACGTCCGGCGTCAGGAAATAGACTGGCTGGCCGAGCATGCCGGCCTCGGCCTCGATGCCGCCGACGCCCCAGCCCACCACGCCCACGCCGTTGATCATCGTCGTGTGGCTGTCGGTGCCCACCAGCGTGTCGGGGTAGTAGACGCTGTCCTTGCCGGCGCCGCCGGCGGTCTTGTGCACGCCGCGGGCGAGGTACTCGAGGTTGACCTGGTGGACGATGCCGAAGCCGGGCGGGACCACGCCGAAGGTGTCGAAGGCCTGCATGCCCCATTTCATGAACTCATAGCGTTCGCGGTTGCGCTCGAACTCCAGCTTCATGTTCAGGTCCAGCGCCTTGGGGCTGCCGAAGTGGTCGATCATGATGGAGTGGTCGACGACCAGGTCCACCGGCACCAGCGGTTCGATCGTCTTCGGATCCTTGCCCTGCGCCTGGGCGACGTTGCGCATCGCGGCCAGGTCGGCCAGCAGCGGCACGCCGGTGAAGTCCTGCAGCACCACGCGGGCGACCACGAAGGGGATCTCCTCGTTGCGGGGCGCGTTGGGCTGCCAGTTGGCGAGCTGCTCGACATGCTCCTCGGTCACGCGCTTGCCGTCGCAGTTGCGCAGCACCGATTCGAGCACCAGCCGGATCGAGACCGGCAGCTGGTTCACGTTGGGGAAGCGCTTGGCCAGCTCGGGCAGCGAGTAGTACTTGCCGCTCTTCCCGGAGGCGGTCTTGAAGCTGGCGACGGTGTTGGCAAATGCATGGGGCATGGCTCACTCCTTGGCTTTTGGGGTCCTGGCGCGCTCCTGGCATCCGGGGAGGCGGGACGGTTTCTCTGAGGGCGATGGGGTAGGGGTATCGGGGCTGATTGTGGCCTCGGGCGGCGCGCTTGTGATGACTCCTTCGGGCGAGCTTGTGCGAGGGCGCAACGCCCCCCGTCACACCCCCTTCAGCCTGGCATCCCCCACCCCGTCCAGCGGGAAACCGGCAACTCACGGGCCCGCAGCCGGCATCAATGTCCCCAGTCCGGGCGGGGCGTGGAGGCATTGGCTACCATCGCCGCAGGACTTCAAGGCCGCCTGCACCCGGGCCGACAAGAACTGACCCTGGGGCGCATCCGACCAACCTTCTTTCGCAGCTTTTCCGGACGAGGGACCCATGGACCAGGACCTGCTGTCGCCCACGTCGAGCGCCGCCCCCCGGGCGATCGATGTGATCTCCGACGCCGCCGGCGCGCCGCCGCTGCCGCCCGCCGGATTGACGCTGCTGCAGCGCCTGTTCTCGGCCTATCCGGGCAGCGTCGGGCTGCGGCTGGGGCACTGGGCGACGCGACTGGGCCGGCAGGCGCACCAGCCGGCCGAGTTCACCCTGGTCCTGAACGAGCCCACCGCGCTGCGGCGCCTGCTGCTGGGGCGCGACCCGCTGCGTTTCGCCGAGGCCTACTTCTCCGGACAGATCGACGTCGAGGGGGACTTCTTCGCCGCGCTGCAACTCAAGGACCACCTGCCGGAACTGACGCTCTCCTGGAGCGACCGCCTGCGCCTGGCCGTGCGGCTGCTGGCGCCGGTGCCGCCCGCGACCGACGCGGCGCTGCGCGCCGACGGCGTGCGCCGCCACACGCGGGCCGAGAACAAGGCCGCCATCGCCTTCCATTACGACCTGTCCAACGACTTCTACGCGCTGTGGCTGGACCCGGCGATGGTCTATTCCTGCGCCTATTACGAGACCGACGACACCCCGCTGGCGCGCGCCCAGTGGTCCAAGCTGGACCACATCTGCCGCAAGCTGCGTCTGCAGCCCGGCGAGGAACTGCTGGACATCGGCTGCGGCTGGGGAGCGCTGGTGATGCATGCGGCGCGTCATTACGGCGTGAAGGCCATCGGCATCACGCTGTCGGAACGCCAGCGGGCGCTTGCGCGGGAGCGCGTCGCCGCGGCGGGTCTGCAGGGGCAGGTGGAGGTCCGACTGTGCGACTACCGGGACATGACGGGCCAGTTCGACAAGATTGCCAGCGTCGGCATGTTCGAGCACGTCGGCCTGAAGAACCTGCCGACCTACTTTGCCAGCGTGAACCGGCTGCTCAAGCCGGCGGGGCTGTTCCTGAACCACGGCATCACCCATGAGGAGGACGGCTGGGGGCAGGCCTTGTCGTCGACGTTCATCAACCGCTACGTCTTTCCGGACGGCGAGCTGGACCGGGCGAGCAACGTGATGCGGGTGATGGAGCAGGAGCAGTTCGAACTCCACGACGTCGAAGCGCTGCGCATGCATTACGCGAAAACGCTGCGTGCCTGGGTCGCGACGCTGGAGGAGGGCCACGACCAGGCGCTGCAGTACGTGGACGAAGCGCATTACCGGATCTGGCGCCTGTACATGGCGGCCTCGGCGCTGGAATTCGAAACCGGCGAACTGGGCCTGTACCAGATCCTGGCCAGCAAGCGCGATGGCGGGCCGGCGCCGGTGCCGTTGACGCGGCGCTACATGTACGAGGTGAGGTAGGCGTTTTTTCTCCCCCCGCATTTAAGTCGCCCGGACAACCGGTCGTCTTGTGAGTGGGAGGGCAGCTCAAGCCCTTCGATCAACGAAGCGCCCCGGCGCTTGCCCACACTCTCAAGGAGCGAATCACCATGTTGAGCCTGCACACCAATGCCTCGGCCCTGTCGACCCAGAACTCGCTGAGCTCGACGCAGAAGAGCCTGGCCACGTCGATGACCCGCCTGGGGACCGGCTTCCGCGTCAACTCCGCGATGGACGATGCGGCCGGCCTGCAGATCGCCACGCGTCTGGACGCTCAGACCCGCGGCATGGCCGTGGCCCAGCGCAACACGCAGAACGGCATCTCGATGCTGCAGACCGGCGAAGGCGCGCTGAACGAAGTCAGCAACATCCTGCTGCGCATGAAGGACCTGGCGACGGAAGCCTTCTCGGCCTCGTCGACCGCGACCGACAAGACCGCGATGCAGGGCGAGTACGACGCGCTCGGCACCGAACTGACCAACATCATCAAGAATACGTCCTTCGGCGGCACGCAGCTGTTCTCGGACGGCGCCACCATCGACGGCACGCTGGGCAAGATGTCCGCCGCGATGAGCTTCCAGATCGGCGCCTCGGCCGGCGAATCGATGTCGGTGGACGTCAGCACGCAGCTGACCGCGCTGACGACGGCGCTGGGCACGGTGTCGACGCAGTATGCCGCCACGCCGGCCGCCGGCACCGAACTGTCGGCCGCGACGAACGCCATGCTGACCACCATCGGCGGCGCGATCGACAAGGTCGGCGAACTGCGCGCCTCCTTCGGTGCGGCGGCCAACCGCCTGGACCATGTCTACAACAACCTGCAGAACATGAGCACCAACACGGCCGCCGCCAAGGGCCGGATCATGGACACGGACTACGCCGCCGAATCGTCGACGATGACGACCAAGCAGATGCTGATGCAGTCGGGCACGGCGATGCTCAAGCAGAGCAACAGCATGTCCGGCCTGGTCATGTCGCTGCTGGGCTGATGACCGCGGGGCGCGCCGCGCGGCGCGCCCGACGACATCGACGCAAGGGCTGGACGGCAACGTCCGGCCCTTTCCTTTTTCAACGGCAGGCGGAACGGCCGCGCGAGGCGGGGGCACATGGCGGGATCGACATCGAATGCCGGCGTGGTCGGCGGCGTGAGCGGCATCGGCGCCGTCGGGCGGCTGCAGGCGTCGTTGCGCGATGTCGGCGGACTGGCGCCCGGCGCGGTGCTGCGTCTGTCGGGCGGCGGCGACCGCAACGGTGGCGGATCCGCCTGGCGGCTGGAGTCGCTCGACAGCGGCGAGATCATGACGCTGATCGAGCCGCCGCTGGACGACCTGCTGCCGGGCGACCAGGTGCTGCTGCGCGTGCGGGCGGTGATGCCGCGGATGGAGCTCGAAGTGATCGAGCGCCGCCGGGATCCCGCCAATGTCGGTGCGGCTTCCCCCAACGCTGGCGCTGCCGGGAGGCGTGGCGATGGCGCGATGCCCAGCGCCTGGGGTCAGCTGTCCGCCTTGCGGGTGGACCTGGCGCAATGGCGGCGGCAGCTCTTGACCGCGATCGTCGAGACCCCGCCGGCGCGCACGCCGGCTGGATTGGTGTCGGCCTGGACCCTGGCGCTGGCGCACGGCCAGGTGCCCGTGGGGCCGGGCGGTGAGCCGCTGTGGCTGCTGCCGATTCCCTATTGGGTCCGGCGAGAGGGCCGGGACCCTGGCGACCCGCCAGGACGGTCTTCCGGCCCCGGATCGTCGGCCCGCCATGACGACGCGCCGCATGCGCCGGCCGCATCCGCGCCCGGCGAGGAGCCCGCGCTGAGTCTCCTCCTGCGCTGGCGCGCAGAGGCCGTCGGCCTTCAGCTCCAGGGCACGCGCGCGGCGCTGGAACTGACGGTCCTGGCCGAACACGACCACGTGCTGACGGCGCTGCGCGGCGAGTTGCCGCGCGTGGTCGCGGCACTGGTGCGGGCGGGTTTCCGCCTGCAGCGCCTGGGCTGGCGCAAGCAGCCCCTGTGGGTCCCGGTGGATCCGTCGCCGCCGATGCGTTCGGACACGGCCTTGCTGACGGCGGCCGCCGAACTGGTGACGGCGCTGGGGTAGGCCTCCAGGCTGTCAAGCCGCTCATGGGAGGTGTGGCGCGTCGGCTGCTTTCCCCCTCCGTCAGGGGGAACGCGCGTTGACCGTCGCTGGAGCGGGGCGCAAGATACCTCTTCATGGGGATCCGTCATGACGAAGTCAGGAACTGGCGGACGGCGGTCGAGCAGGGCGCCTTCGGTGTCTGGGACTTGAACCCGCCGCTGGAGCTGGTGCATTACTCGCCGCGCTGGAAGGCGCACCTGGGCTTTCCGCATCCGGACCGGCCCGACAGCACGGCGTTCTGGCGCTGCCGCGTCCATCCCGAGGACCTCGAGCCGATGATGCTGACCTTGCGGGCGCACTTCGACGGCTTCACCGACACCTACGAGCAGCGCTTCCGCCTGCGCAGCAACGGCTCAGGCTACCGCTGCGTGCTGGCGCGTGGCCGGGTGGTGCAGCGCGATCACCGCGGCAACGTGCAGCGGATGCTGGGGACGATGGTGGATCTGACGGTGCGGCCGTTCACGCCGTACCAGGACCGCTCCCTGGGCGAGCACCAGCCCATCGGCGCGATGGGGTGCACGCCGTTCCATGCGCTGCTCGGGTCGGGGCGCGCGGAGACCGCGGCGCATGAGCCACTGCCGGACGATGACACGGAACAGCTGCTGGACCAGTTGGCGGAGATCCTGGCGGTGTCGTTCAGGCAGGCGACGATGGTGCCCTGAGCAGTGGCTCTCATTCCTGCGCGGCCGACAGCGCATAAAAAAGGAGGAGCCTCGGCTCCTCCTTGAACACACGATCAGGACTGGATCAGAACGGGAAATCCGCCTTCTTGATCTTCACCCTGCGGCCATCTTCGTGATGCCACACGATGCCTTCAATCGGCTTGTCCCGCAGGTACGCCATCAGACCGGCAAAGGTCCTCGGAGCGTCCGTCAGCACATCCTCGCCGTGCGGGATGAGCACGTGCTCGGTGAGGTTCTCCGGATTCGCGCCGTGACGGGTGCCGATGCGCGGTCCGCAGACCTCGTAGGTGCCGTCCGGAATGCCTCGCGGATACCGCGTGGCAGCCGCCTGCACCGCCTCGTGGATGTAGCGCGAGTCCGGTCCCTCGGCCGCCACCCAGCCCGGCCAGTGGCCACTCACCGGGTCCGGATCCGGCTGAGCCGGGATGAACCCTGCGGGCGGCGTGCGACCGGTCTTGGCGTCGTACCGCTTGGAACCTTCATCCTCGGCGCGCTCCTGCTGACCTTCCTCGTCGCGCCCTGGCAGACGCCGTGGGATCTGACGCTGCTGCAGTGGAAGCTGGCGCCGTGGTCGGGCCTGCTCGCGACGACGCTGTACGGCCTGGCGGCCATCACCGTGGTGGGATGGGTCACCTTCCGCCTGGGACGTCCGGAGGTGCTCGCCGCACGCGCGGCGGCCGGCCTGAAGCGACGCGACATGCGCATCCCGCTGGCCATCGGCGTCAGCCTGGCGATCGGACTGGCCGTGGCCGTCCCGTGAAGGTGCAGTGGGTCGATCAGTAGCGCCGGACGCCGGGAGGGCTCGACGCGCGCCCGCCGTGGCCGGGTCGCCTCAAGTCACCGGCGCCGGATTGAACAGCACCAGCGCGTTGTGCAGCTTGTGCTGCTCCGCCCAGGTCTTGCGGCCTGAGGCCACGTCGAGCATCAGCCGGAACATCTCCCAGCCCATTTCCTGGATGGACTTCTCGCCGTCGGCGATCTGGCCGGCGTTGATGTCCATCAGATCGTGCCAGCGGCGCGCCAGGTCGCTGCGCGTCGCGACCTTGATCACCGGGCATTCCGCCAGGCCGTAGGGCGTGCCGCGGCCCGTCGTGAAGACATGCAGGTTCATGCCCGCGGCCAGCTGCAGCGTGCCGCAGATGAAGTCGCTGGCCGGCGTGGCCGCGTAGATCAGCCCGCGCTGCTCGCGCGTCAGCTTGTTGCCCGGCGACAGCACGCCCGAGATCGCCGAGCTGCCGCTCTTCACGATCGAGCCCATCGCCTTCTCGACGATGTTGGACAGCCCGCCCTTCTTGTTGCCCGGTGTGGTGTTGGCGCTGCGGTCGACGCTGCCGCGCTCCAGGTAGGCGTCGTACCAGGCCATCTCGCGCACCATCGCCTCCGCCACCTCGGGCGAGCTCGCGCGAGAGGTCAGCTGCGCGATGCCGTCGCGGACTTCGGTGTTCTCGCTGAACATCACCGTGGCGCCCGCGCGCACCAGCAGGTCCGCGCAGTAGCCCACCGTCGGATTCGCCGTGACGCCGGAGAACGCATCGCTGCCGCCGCACTGCACGCCGACCACCAGCTCCGACGCCGGCACCGTCACGCGGCGACGCTGGTTGAGGCGCTCCAGGTGGACGGTCGCCTGCGTCATCACCGAATCGATCATCGACATGAAACCGACGTGCTTCGCATCCTGCAGGCAGACGACGTCGAGCGCCTCCGCGGCGACGCCTTCCACGCCCTGGCCGCGCTGATCCGCGATCGGGATCACCCCCGGCGGCATCAGCCGCTCGGGCTGCAGCTTCTCGCAGCCCAGGCTGACCACCATCACCTCGCCGCCGAAGTTCGGGTTCAGACTGATGTTGCGCACCGTGCGGATCGGGATCACCGCGTCGGGCGCGTCGATCGCGACGCCGCAGCCGTAGGTGTGCGCCAGGCCGACGACGTCGTCGACGTTCGGGTACTTCGGCAGCAGCTCGCGCTTGATGCGGTCCACCGCGAACTCGACCACCCCCGACACGCATTGCACCGTCTGCGTGATCGCCAGGATGTTGCGCGTGCCCACCGAGCCGTCCGCGTTGCGGTAGCCCTGGAAGGTGTAGCCCTCGAGCGGTTCCTGCGCGGGCGCCTTCACCGTGGCCATCGGGAGGCCCTCGAGCTCGCGCGCCGGCGGCATGCGCAGCAGGCGTTCGTGCACCCAGCTGCCGGCCGGGATGTCCTGCAGCGCGTAGCCGATCGGCACGTTGTAGCGCAGCACCGCCGCGTCGGCCGGCAGGTCGACCAGCGCGACCTTGTGGCCCTGCGGCACGTGGTTGCGCAGCACCAGCCCGGAGGCCAGCACCGTGCCTTCGGGCAGTCCGCCGTCGTTGGCCACGATGGCGACGTTGTCAGCCTCGTGGATCTGGATGGTCAGCGGGGAGGTGATCATGGCGGTGTCCTGGGTCGATTCAACCTGGGGGAATGGGGAAGGGCGGGGGCGCGGTGCTCGGCGCCCTCCCGTCCGGACGTTCAGACGGGCTTCAATTCGACGCGTTTGATCTCGCCGACGATGAGCAGATAGCTTGCCACCGCGATCAGCGCGTGCGCGCCGACGAACACCAGCGCGCCGTTGAACGACTTCGTCGTCTGCACGATGTAGCCGATCACGATGGGCGTCACGATGCCCGCGACGTTGCCGAAGGTGTTGAACAGCGCGCCCGACAGGCCGGCGATCTCCTTGGGCGAGGTGTCCGACACCACCGCCCAGCCCAGGGCGCCCAGGCCCTTGCCGAAGAAAGCCAGCGCCATGATGCCGACCACGACGGCCTCGATGCCGACGTAGTTGCACGCGATCATCGAGGTCGACAGCAGCATGCCGACGACGATCGGCACCTTGCGGGCGAAGGTCAGCGAATGGCCGCGACGCAGCAGCCAGTCCGAGATCACGCCGCCCAGCACGCCGCCGGCGAAGCCGCAGATCGCGGGCAGCGCCGCGACGATGCCGGCGTTGAGCAGCGACATGCCGCGTTCCTTGACCAGGTAGATCGGGAACCAGGTCAGGAAGAAATAGGTGAGCACGTTCACGCAGTACTGCGCGATGTAGACGCCCATCAGCATGCGGTTGCCCAGCAGCTGCTTGAGGTAGCCGAGCTTGGGGCCGGACGCTTCCTTGGCCTTGCCGCTGGACAGCAGCGCGCCGCCGGACTCGATGTGCTCGCGTTCCGCGGCCGTGATGGTCGGATGATCGGCCGGGCTGTTGTACATGGTGCGCATCCACACCACGCTCATCACGATGCCCAGCGCGCCCATGAAGTAGAAGACCTCGGACCAGCCGACCGCGTGCACGATCCACGCCATGATGGGTGCGAACAGCACAGTGGCGAAGTATTGCGCCGAGTTGAAGATCGCCGAGGCGGTGCCGCGTTCCCTCACCGGGAACCAGGCGGCGACCATGCGGCCGTTGGCGGGGAAGGAGGGCGCCTCGGCCAGACCGACCATCAGGCGCATCAGGAACAGCGACGCGACGGCCAGCGGCAGGCCGAAGAGCATGGCGTCCATGCCCATGTGATGCACGCTGCCCTGCAGCATGGTGAACAGCGACCAGAGCAGGATGCTCCAGGCGTAGACCTGCTTGGCGCCGAACCTGTCGAGCAGCCAGCCGCCGGGCAGCTGGCCCAGCACGTAGGACCAGCTGAAGGCCGAGAAGATGAAGCCCATCTGGATCGAGTCGATGCCCAATTCCTTGGACAGGACGGGGCCGGCGACGCCGACCGTGGCGCGGTCCGCGTAATTCAGGACGGTCACGGCGAAGATCATCGCCAGCACGCCGAAGCGCGCGCGGCCGATGCCGCTCGTGGCCGAGGAGGAGAGGGATAACTGCATGTTGTCTCCGGAATCGTATCGAGGCCGGTCTGCGCCGGCTTGCCTGGGGGGAGGGCGGGCCGCCCCGCGGGGCCCGCCGATTCGGTCAGGGCACGGTGCGGGCCTGGAGCCCGCGCCGTGCCGTCATGCGTGGATCACGCCTGCGTGTAAGCGGTCTTGACCGTGGTGTAGAACTCGGCGGCGTAGCGGCCCTGTTCGCGCGGGCCGTAGCTCGACGACTTGCGGCCGCCGAAGGGCACGTGATAGTCGACGCCCGCCGTCGGCAGGTTGACCATCACCATGCCGGCCTGCGCGTGGCGCTTGAAGTGCGTCGCGTGCTTCAGCGAGGTCGTCGCGATGCCGGTGGCCAGGCCGAACGGCGTGTCGTTGGCCAGATGCAGCGCCTCGTCATAGTTCTTCGCCTTGATCACGCTGACGACCGGGCCGAAGACTTCTTCGCGGTTGATGCGCATGGCCGGGACGGTCTCGGTGAAGAGCGCCGGTGTCAGATAGAAGCCGGGCGCGCCCGCGCTGCTGCTGGCCACGGCGTCGCCGCCGGCGGCGAGCGTCGCGCCTTCCGCCTTGGCGATGGCGATGTACTCCAGGTCCTGCGCGAGCTGTCGCTCGTCGACGACCGGGCCGATGTCGGTACCGGCCTGGCGGGCGTCGTCGACCTTCAGCGTCTTCATGCGCTCGACCATGGCGGCCACGAAGCGGTCATGGATGCCTTCGGTCACGATCAGGCGCGACGACGCCGTGCAGCGCTGGCCGGTCGAGAAGAAGCCGCTGTTGATCGCGGCCGCGACGGCGATGTCGAGGTCGGCGTCGTCCAGCACGACGAACGGGTTCTTGCCGCCCATCTCCAGCTGGAACTTCGCACCGCGCGCGACGCAGGCCGCCGCGACGCGCTGGCCGGTGGCCACGCTGCCGGTGAAGCTGATGGCGTCCACGCCGGTGTTCTCGAGCAGCTCGGCGCCGACCTCGGAGCCGCGGCCCATGACAAGATTGAAGACGCCGTCGGGCAGGCCCGCGCGCTTGAGGATGTCGGCCAGGGCCCAGGCCGAGCCCGGCACCAGGTCGGCCGGCTTGAGCACCACGCTGTTGCCGAAGGCGAGGGCGGGGGCGATCTTCCAGGCCGGGATCGCGATCGGGAAGTTCCACGGCGTGATCAGGCCGACGACGCCGATGGGCTCGCGCGTCACCTCGACGCCGACGCCGGGACGCACGGATGGCACGACCTCGCCGCCGACGCGCAGCGCCTCGCCGGCGAAGAACTTGAAGATGTTGCCGGCGCGGGCGACTTCGCCGATCGCTTCGGGCAGCGTCTTGCCTTCCTCGCGGGCGAGCAGGTCGCCGAGCTCCGCGCGGCGCGCGAGGATCTCGGCGCCTGCGGCGTCGAGCACGTCGAAGCGCTGCTGCGGCGTCGCCAGGCTCCACTTGCCGAAGGCGTTGCGCGCGGCGGCGATCGCGGCGCGGGTCTGCGTCACGTCGGCCTGGGCGTACTCGCCGACCACGTCGCGCGTGTCGCTCGGGTTGATGTTGCGGGACGCGCGGGGGCCGTCGACCCACTCGCCGTTGATGAGGTTCTTGAACATTACTGCGGACCCAGCTTGGAGATCAGGGCGCCCAGCTCGTCGACTTCGGCGGGCTTGAGGTCGGACAGCGGCGGGCGCACCGGGCCGGCGGTGTGGCCGATGAGGGTGGCGCCGGCCTTGACGATGGAGACCGCGTAGCCGTGGCCCTTGTTGCGCAGGGCGATGTAGGGCAGGAAGAACTCCTGGATCAGGCGGTCCGTCGTGGCGGTGTCGCCGGCGGCGTGGGCGTTGTAGAAGTCGATGGCGGTCTTCGGGATGAAGTTGAAGACGGCCGACGAGTACACCGGGCAGCCCATGGCCCGGTAGGCGCCGGCGAAGACCTCGGCGGTGGGCAGGCCGCCCAGGTAGCTGAAGCGGTCGCCCAGGGTCTGGCGGATGGAGACGAAGGATTCGATGTCGCCGAAGCCGTCCTTGAAGCCGATCAGGTTGGGGCAGGTGTCGGCCAGCTTGAGCAGCGATTCGGGCGTCAGGCGGCAGGCGCCGCGGTTGTAGACGATGACGCCGAACTTGACGCTGCGGCACACGGCCTGCACGTGGGCGACCAGGCCCTCCTGCGACGCTTCGGTCAGGTAGTGCGGCAGCAGCAGGATGCCCTGGGCGCCCAGGCGCTCGGCTTCCTGCGCGTACTGGATGGCGACCCTGGTCGGGCCGCCGGCGCCCGCGATGATGGGCATGCGGCCCTTGCAGGTCTCGACGGCGACGCGGATGACGTCGCTGTATTCCCTGGGTTCGAGCGAGAAGAACTCGCCGGTGCCGCCGGCGGCGAACAGGGCGGTGGCGCCGTAAGGCATCAGCCATTCCAGGCGCTCGGCGTAGGGCTTGGGCGCGAAGTTCAACTGGGCGTCGAAGTCGGTCAGCGGGAACGACAGCAGGCCGTGGGAAATGGTCGCTTTGAGGTCTTGGGGCGAGGTCATGAGGGGCTTGTCTCCGTGGCTACAACAGCGCTGGAACCGTCATCGCATTTGAATTGGTACCGGTACCAGCGTGAGCGGATGGTAGCGAGCAGGACATCCCGGTTCAAGAGCGATGTCGTACAACTGCGGGTAATTACCTAATCGATCTTCGCGCAGCCATCCCCCGATGGAGGGCGCTCATTCGCGGGCGCCCATTGGAGGGACCCCTTCAGAGGGAGGAGACCTAGGGGTAGTGGGCGGCGGGAGCGCCACCTACAACCGGTAGGCGATCGAGGGGAAGCAGTCCGCTTTGTTCCCGATGCGCCAAGGCATTACCTAGGAGTCAGCCATGAGAACCGAAGCGAGAACCGCATTCCAGCAGCAGGTCATCGAAGCGCTCGTCGAGAGCAAGGCCATCAACATCGACGCGGTGAGCGCGACCTTCGCCAAGTTCGGCGAACGCGCCCTGCTGCAGGGCGAGCCGCTGGTCACCATCATCAACCGCCACGCCATCTGGAACTGCGGCTGGCCCGGACCGGAGCTCGACATCCTGCGCAACGGCCCGCAGCTGCGCGGGTGAGGCCATGAGCGCGGTCGTCTCGATGCCCGTGGTCCGGCCGGTGGTGGGCAGGCGGTCGGTCGCGGCCCGACGTCGGGACGACCTGCTCGGCCGGGTGCACCTCGCGGTGCGCCTGGCCCGGAGAAGCTTGAAGTCGGCCGTGGCGGCCGCGGAGGAGGCGTCGGGGGGGACGTCGGGGGAGGTGCCTGCGACAGGCGGCCCGGAACAGCCGGCCGCGCTGGTGCTGGGGAAGGTCGTCGGCGAGGCCGCGATGCTGCTGCGCACGACGGCGCCCCTGCGCGGCGAGGACGAGACGCTCGATGTCGAGTCCCGGCTGCTCGCGGTGCAGCTCGTGGCGCAGGCGCGCGGGGCGCGGGTGCGGGAGCGCCTGTGCAACGACGCCGGTCGAGCGCTGGAGCATGCGTCGGCGCATCTGTTCCTGGGCGACGCCGGGTACCCGGACGAGGCCTTCGACCGGTTGCTCCACGACATCCTCGACGGCGAGGATGCCTGCGGTCCGGAACGCCTGCCGAATCACCAGCTCGAATGCGCCTGGCTCGACCAGATCCGGCGCGGTCGGGTCGATGTCGAGCCGATCGATGAGGAACTGCTGGTCGCCACCTGCATCGGGTGGCCGCTCGACGTGCTGGGCTGCTCCACGCTGGACCTCTACATGTTCACGCACGTGGTGATGTACGCCTCCGACATGGGGCGGCGTACGGTGCCTCTGCCGCGCCCGGTCGAGGACATCCTCGCCGAAGCGGAAGCGGGTCTGGCCGCGGCGCTCGATGCGGACAACTTCGATCTGGCGGCGGAGCTGCTGTGGACCTGGCCGATGTTGCGGCAGCCGTGGAGCGCGGCGGCGATCTTCGCGTTCGAGCTGCTGGCGCGGGTGCAGGATGAGCACGCGTTCCTGCCGGGACCGCACTACGCGCGGTGGGCGGGATCGCCGGCGTCCGGCCTCGCGCATGAGGACGTGGTCATGCGGACCTCGTATCACGCGACGCTCGTGATGGGCATGTTGTGCGCGATCACGCTGCAGCCTGGCGCGGCACCGGTGTCCGCGGAGCGGTCCGTGGCCATCGGACGGCGGATCGACGGCGACCTGCTCGATGTCCTGCCGCCCAGGACGACGATGCCTCGATGGCAGCGCGACTTCGCGGCGCTCGATGAACGCGAGCGCGCGTCGTTGACGTCGTTGTGCTTCAGTGTGTGGTTCCGTCGCGCGGCGTCCGCGAATGACATTCCGCGACTGCGCGCAGCGCTGGCCGCGACGCTGGAGCACGACGACTGCGACGGGCCGTCGGCGCATCAGGCCTTGCGACGTCTTCAGCGCATCACGGCCATCGGCCGCCTGCAGGCGGAATCGATGGCTTCGCGCTGATCGCAGTCAACAACACCCGGTCACTTCACGTCGATGACGGTGCCGAGCGAGAAGGCCCCCAGGGTGGCATCCCAGCGTTGTCCCGACGCGGCGTTGTCCGCATTGGCCCAGCGGATCGCGAAGCGCGCATCGTTGGCCAGACGCGTGTCGCCGTCGGGCAAGGCCACGCTGACCTGATAACGACCGGTCGGCAGATCGGCCGGCACGGACGCGGCGAGCGTCGCCGCCTGATCGACGCCGCTCGGCAGCCACGTGCGCGGATCCGCGCCCGAGGCATCGATGCGACGCACCTCGCCGCTCGTGGCGTTCTTCAACACGAATTGAACGCCGCGCGGATTGAACACCCGCGCCCAGCCGTCGTTGCGCAACTCCAGCTTCAGACTCAAGGACTGGCCCCGCGCGACGGACGCCGCGTGCGACACCTTCATCAGCGCCAGCCGATAGCCCATCTTCCGGCGCACTTCGGCCATGCAGCCGCCTTGCACCCACTTGTCGTGGAAGGCGGTGCGGTAGTACTCGTCATTGAGGTAGGTGAGGTTGTAGCGCGCGCCCTCGGCGAGGATGTCGGCGCATTGGCTGCGCGGCACGGCGCCGGCTTCGTCGGCCGGGTTGCAGGTCTCGCCGCCGAAGGGTGCGAGGTCGCCAAGCCGGTCGACGTAGTCGCGCTGTTTCGTCGCGGTGGTCGCGTTGTCGTCATAGGTGCCGACATCCGTCTTGCTCGCCAGGAAGCAGTCGTTGTGCACGCCCACCCGCAGGCCGCCGGCCAGCACCGCGCTCAAGTTCGGCAGCGTCGGCGTGCCGTCCATCACATACGGCGGATAACGCAGCTGGATGAACCGGCTCGCCGGCAGCGCGGCGAGCAACGCATCGCGGATCTGGTTGCGGCTGGCCGCCGCGGTCAGGTTGTTGGAGGAGGTGTGCCACTCGCCCCACGCGCCGATGAAGCCTGCCTGCATGAACGCGATCACGTCGGCGTTGCGCTGCAGCACCGGCTTGAACTGCGTGATGTGTGCGAGCACGCGGGACAGCGGCGCGTCCTTGGCGTTCTGGTAGTCGACCTCGGACTCGGGGTAGTTGTAGACAGCGCGGATCACCAGCTTCACGCCGGCGGCGCGCGCATGCTCGAACGCCGTCTCGACCTGCGCGAGCAGTGCCGGGGTCAGGTCTGAACCGCGATAGGCGGACAGGTCCAGCTTGGAGAACAGCAGGCGATAGCCCGCCTTGTAGGCGTCGTCGGCGTCGGCGCGGGTGAACGTGTCGAGGTTGGACCAGGTCCACCGGTAGAAGCCGCGCTCGGGGTTGGGGAGGTCGGCGTCGGTCGCGGTGAAGGTGGCGGCCGTCTGGGGATCGTCCGCCACGGCAGGAGGCACGGGAGCAGGTGTCGGCGTGGTGGTCGGCGTTTCCGGATTCTGCGGAGTTGTCGGCGTTGTTGGTGTCGTCGGCGTAGTCGGCGAGCTGGCCCCAGTCGGTGGCGGAGTGGTTGCCACCGGCGGCGGCGAGGCTTCACTCGACCCCGATCCGCCTCCGCAGGCCGTGAGGATCGCCAGCGAGAACGCCGCGGCGATCGGGCTCATGCCCGTGAACGGACGGCGGAGGAGGCGTTGCTTCTGCATGGAGGCGGCTCATTGGCTGGTTTGTTGCCAATGTATTTCTGCAGAAGCCGCGACGGCTGTTGCACCGCGCAACAGAGTGCTTCGCGGGCGACCGTTGGAAAAAGTCTTTCGAGGTTTCAAGGGGCGAAAGCTGGATGGCGGAGGCCCGGGGGAAGCACACCCGAAGGCGGAAGGGGCGTCTAGCACTCACCCCAGCGTCCCCACCACCGCAATCTCCTTCTGATCCGGCACCTCGTTGTAGGAGAGCACGGCCAGCCCGGGCGCGAAGAGCCGGGCGTAGCGCGCCAGCAGCGGCCGCACCTGCGGCATGACGAGCAGCGCCGGCGGCGCGCCCAGCGACTTCATCTGATCCCGCGCCCCCGGCATGTGCTGCTGCAGCTGCGACAGCAGCTGCGGATCCACCGGATAGCTGTCCAGCTGCACCTTCGCGCCGCCGGCGCGCGCCTGGTTCAACGCGTTCAACAGGTGGTTCTCCAGATCGCTGCCGAGGTTGAACACCTTCAGCGCGCTCAAGGCCCCTTGCGGCCCCTGCAGCTGCGACACGATCTGGCGCTTCAAGGCGCAACGCACCTCCGCCGCCAGCAGCACCGGATCCTTGGTCGCCTCCGCGTTCTCGACCAGCGTCGACGCAATGCTCTGGATGTCCTTCACCGCTACCCCCTCGGCCAGCAGCAGCCGCATCACCTTCAGCAGCTGCGCATGCGTGTAGGCCTTGTCCAACGCGCCGCCCAGCTTGGGCGCGATCGCGTTCAGGCGCTCCATCAGCGCGGCGATGTCGTCGAACTTCAGCAGCTCCGGCAACTGCTCGCGCAGCACCTTCGAGACGTGGGTCGCGATCACGCTCGCCACGTCCACCACCTGGTAACCCAGCCCCAGCGCGTGCGCCTTGTGTCCGGCCTCGATCCACGTGACCGGCATCGCATACGCCGGGTCGAAGCCGGGAATCCCGTCCACGTCGCCCCACACCTGGCCCGACGCGATCGCCATCAGCCGGTCCGGATAGACCTCCGCCTGCGCCACCACCGCGCCGCTCAGCGAGATCGCGTACTGACTCGGCTTCAGCGACAGGTCGTCCCGCACCGCCAGCGTCGGCAGCAGCACGCCCAGCGTTTCGCTCAGCGACTGCCGCATCCCCCGCACCCGCGCCTGCAGCGGCGCGCCCTGCGCCGGATCGATCAGTCCGACCAGCTTGTAGCCCAGGCTCACCGACACCGCCTCCACCACCGGCAGCGCGCGCCAGTCGATCTCCGGCGGCGTGCCGGCGACCAGCGCGCTCTCCACCGGCGCGGCCGGCTGGATGCGGTCGCGCGAGCGGTCGCCCATCCGCCACGCCGCATAGGCCAGCGCCACCGCGAACGCGCCGAAGGCCAGCCACGGCATGCCCGGAATCAGCGCCAGCACGCCCATCACGCCCGCCGCGCTGGTCAGCACCTGCGGTGACGCCAGCATCTGGTCGCTGACCTGCTGCTCGAACTCGCCCGAATCGCTCACCCGCGTCACGATGATCGCGGCCGCCGCCGACAGCAGCAGCGCAGGGATCTGCGCGACCAGGCCATCGCCGATCGTCAGCAGGCCGTACTGGCGGATCGCCTCGCCGAGCGACAGCCCGTGCATCAACGCGCCGATCGCGACGCCGCCCACCAGGTTGATCAGCAGGATCAGGATGGACGCGATCGCGTCGCCGCGCACGAACTTGCTCGCGCCGTCCATCGCGCCGTAGAAGTCCGCCTCGGTACCGACTTCCTGGCGGCGCTTCTGCGCCTGGTCCTGGTTGATCAGGCCGGCGTTGAGGTCGGCGTCGATCGCCATCTGCTTGCCGGGCAGCGCGTCCAGCGTGAAGCGCGCCGACACCTCCGAGATCCGTTCCGCGCCCTTGGTGACGACGATGAAGTTCACCACCATCAGGATCACGAAGACCACCAGGCCGACGATGAAGTTGCCGCCGATGACCACGTTGCCGAAAGCCTCGATCACCTTGCCCGCCGCGTGCGTGCCCTCGTGCCCGTGCAGCAGCACCACGCGCGTGGAGGCGACGTTCATCGACAGCCGCATCAGCGTCGTCGCCAGGATCACGCTCGGGAAGATCGAGAAGTCCAGCGGCCGCCTGCTGTTGACGCTGACCAGGATCACCACCAGCGACAGCACGATGTTGAAGGTGAACAGCACGTCCAGCAGCACCGGCGGCAGCGGCAGGATCACCATCGCCAGGATGGCCAGCAGGAACAGCGGCGCCGCCACGCGCAGGTCGCGCAGCTGCTGGCCGAGGCGTCCGAAGCGTCCCGCGTTGGCGGCCCCGGCGGAGCGCGAGGAAGCGGCGGACGCGGACGTCGTGGACGATGTGGCGGAGGAGGGCGGAGAGGACTTCATTCGGACTCCGGATCGGAGAGATGGCGCGGCACCGGCAGGTCGCCCGCCAGGCTGGGTTCGGTGGGACGGCGGCCCGCGTGGAAGGCCTTCAGCTGCATCACGTAGCTGAGCACCTGCGCGACCGCCTGGTACAGCGACGCGGGAATCTGCTGCTGCACCTGCGCGCTGTTGTAGAGCGCGCGCGCCAGCGGCGGCAGCTCCAGCAGCTGCACGCGGTGCTCGCGCGCCAGCGAGCGGATGTAGAGCGCCATCTCGTCGACGCCCTTGGCGACGACGTAAGGCGCTTCCGCTTTCGTGCTGTCGTAGCGCAGCGCGACCGCGTAGTGCGACGGGTTGACGATGACGACGTCGGCCTCGGGCACGGACTTGCGGATGCTGCGCCGCGCCAGCTGCTGCTGCAACTGCCGGATGCGCTGGCGCACCTCGGGCCGGCCTTCGTTCTGCTTGTATTCCTCCTTGACCTCCTGCTTGCTCATGCGTTGGTTGCGCAGGAACAGCAGGCGCTGCAAGGGCACATCGATCAGGGCGTAGAAGGCGAGCACCGCCGCGAGCGTCAGCAGCCCGTCCATCACCAGCGAGGCCGCGCGGGCCAGCGCCATCGGCAGGCTCAGCCCCTGCAGCTGCACATACTGCGCCGCGTAGGCGGTCGTCAGCCAATACAGCACGGCGAGCACGCCGCCCGTCTTCATCAAGGTCGCGGCGAGCTCGGTGTAGTGCTTCGCGCTGAAGAGCCGGCCGAGGTTGCTCAGTGGATTGAGCTTCGAGAACTTGGGCGCCCATTGCGAAGGCGTGAACACGATGCCGCCGCCCAGCTGCGTCGCGAGGATCACCGCCGCGGGCAGCGCCAGCAACGGCATCACCATCGTCGCGAGCAGCCACAGCGACTCCTGCGCGGCCTCGCCCCAGAGCGCGTCCAACCCCTGCAACGCATCGTCGCCGCCCAGCGGCGCGAGCGCCAACCGGAACAGCCGCGCGAAGTCCTCCAGGTAGGACGGCGCGATCATCATCAGCAGCTTCAGTCCGACCAGCAGGCCGACCGCCGCGCCGATGTCCTTGCTGCGCGCGACCTGACCTTGCTCGCGCGCCTTGCGCAGCTTCTGCTCGGAGGCCTTCTCGCTCTTGTCGGCGGTGTCGGATTCAGCCATGCAGGCCTCCCGGTCCGATCATGCCGACGACGCCTGCCGCCTCGGGCACGCCGCGCATGCCTTGCTCCAGCATCCGCAGCAGCTGCTGCGTCATGCGCAGGTAGTGCGCCGGCACGTGGGCCAGCATCTGCGTCAGCATGAACAGCCCGAAGAGCGTGACCAGCGAGTAGCCCAGCGAGAACAGGTTGAGCGTCGGCGCCACGCGGTTCAGGAAGCCCATGCCCAGCTGCACGACCAGTGTCGCGGCCACCACCGGCATCGCCAGCAGCAGCGCCGCCGAGAACACCCACGCGAGGTTGTAGGCGAGGTTCTGCAAGGTCAGCAGCGACAGCCCGGCGCCCAGGGGCCAGGCGCGGAAGCTCTCGCCAAGCACGGCAGTGAACAGCAGGTGGCCGTCCATGCCGAAGAAGGCGAGCACGCACAGGATGTTGAGCAGCGCGCCGACGACGTCCGACGAGCTCCCGTTGATCGGATCGTTCATCACCGCCATCGCCAGTCCGAGCTGCGACGACAGCAGGAAGCCCAGGACCCCGATCACCGCGATCGCCAGATGGAAGGTGAGGCCCATGGTCAGCCCGAGGATCACCTGCTCGGCGGCGGCCAGCACGCCCTGCATCGAGAAGACCGGGATGTGCATGGCGGTCGATTGCGCGATCGGCATCATCACCACCGCCAGCACCAGCGACAGCAGCACACGCGCCGACATCGGCATGCCGGCGTCGCCCATGGTTGGCGCGGCCGCGAGCATCGCCAGGATGCGGCAGAAGGGCCACCACAGCGCGCTGAGCCACGCGGTGAGCTGGCCGAAGTCGATGTCCACGGGGCGCCTCCCGACGAGTCCTGCTACGACGCCAGCTGCGCCGCGCGCTCGAAGATCGAGACGCAATAGTCCATCAGCAGGCCCACCATCCAGCGGCCCGCCAGACCCAGCACCAGCAGCGTCACCAGCAGCCGCGGCAGGAAGGCCAGCGTCTGCTCGTTGATCTGCGTCGCGGCCTGGAACAGCGCCACGACCAGGCCCGTCACCAGCCCCGGCAGGATGAGCACCAGCACCAGCAGCATGGTCAGGTGCAGGCTCTCGCCGATCAGGTCGGCCGCGATCTCGGGCGTCATCCCGCCACCCCGCGCACGCTGGACACCAGCGTGTTCACCGTCAGCGTCCAGCCGTCCACCAGCACGAACAGCAGCAGCTTCAGCGGCAGCGAGATCACCAGCGGCGACAGCATCATCATCCCCATCGCCATCAGCACCGAGGACACGACCAGGTCGATCACCAGGAAGGGGATGAAGAGCATGCAGCCGATCTGGAACGCGGTCTTCAGCTCCGACAGCGTGAAGGCGGCCAGCTTCACCGGGAAGCTGTGGTCCTCGGGTCGGGCGACGTCCGTTTCCCCCGCCAGCTGCGCGATCTGGGCCAGCGCGCTCTTGCCGGTCTGCGCCAGCATGAAGCGCGACACCGGCTTCTCCGCGATCGCCAGCGCCTGCATCAGCGTGATGCGGTCGCTGTCGTAGGGCAGCATCGCCTGCTCATAGACCTGCGTGCCGATGGGCTTCATCACGAGGATCGTCAGGATCAGCGCGATGCCGGTCACCAGCCGGTTCGGCAGGCCCTGCTGCAGGCCCAGCGCCTGGCGCAGCAGCGACAGCACGATCACGAAGCGGGTGAAGCTCGTCATCATCAGCACCAGCACGGGCAGCAGCCCGAGCAGCGTCATGATGACCAGCACCTGCGTCTTCAAGGTGAAGTCGCCGCCACCGGCGCCCGCGCCGGCGATGCGGATGGCCGCCGTCGCCGGCTCCGCCCCGACCGACGCGAGCGCGATCAGGCCGCCCAGCGCGACCAGCCTGAACGTCCACGGGCGGCGCCGCACACGTTCGGCGGCGGTCGCGTCGTCCATCGTCATGACCCCAGCCGGTCCAGGTCCAGGCCGTCGATGTCCAGCACGCGCAGCGCGTGGCTGTCGCCGCTGACGACGACCTCGGCATGGCCGATCGGCGTGCCGTTCACCTTGATCACCAGCGGCGCGCCGGCCAGCGTGTCGAGCTCGACGACGCTGTCGGCCTGCAGCTGCGCCAGGTCATGCAGCGACACGCGCGCCTCGCCGACCTCCAGCGTCAGCGTGACCGGGATCTTGCGCATCAGCGCGGGCAGGTCGCGGCCGGCGGGGCGGGACTCGACCATCCGGGCGTCTTCCGCCATCGGTTCGTCGAGCAGGCCGGCGATCAGATCGGTATCGCTCATCATCAATCACTCCAGGTCTTGGAAAGAGGTCAGGCACAACTTGCCCTGGTGTTCGGCCACGGCCGCGCTCATCAGCGGCGAGCCCTCGACCATCACGGTCGCGTCGGCCAGCCGGATGGGGATCAGCGCCCCTGGGCGCAGGTCCAGCACCGCGCCCAGGTCCAGCGCTCGCTCGAGCAGACGCGCCTGCAGCGTCAGGGCCAGGCGATGGTCCAGCGCTTGCTGTTGCGCTGGCGGACGCGAGGGACGGTGCTGCGCGGACAACTGGCGCAGCAGCGGCAGCAGGTAGGCGCCGGCCAGGGCCAGCGAGATCGCGGCTTCCTGATCGCCGTCGCGCAGCGAGGCGACCAGCTCCCAGCCGTCGGGGCCGAAGGCGGGCAGGGTGCCCCCCTGAAGCGGCGGCAGATCGTTCTCGAGGGGCAGGTCTTGCCTGGCGTCGCCGTCCGGACGCGAGGCCTGCGCGAGCCACGACACGCACAGGCTGGCGAACTGCCCGGCGAGCAGGTGCAGCAATCGATCCTCGGTCGCGGTGGGCGGCGTGCCGGCGGTCGCCAGCGCGGTGTCCGCGCCCAGGCCGAGCCGCCTGGCCATCAGCGCCAGCACCAGCGGCCGGTCGATGCGGCAGGCCAGCAAGCCGGCCGGGCCGGCGGCCCGCAGCCAGCGCAGCGCATCGCCCGCGTCCCGAGACGCGTCCGGCAGCGGACGCAGCGTCAGCGCCTGCAGTTCGTAGCGGCTGTGATAACGGCGGTTCCACGGCTGCACGAGCAGGCGCTGCAGCGCCTCGCGCAGGCGCTGGGCCACCTGCGGCAGCAGGTGCACCGGGCGGCCCAGGCTGCGCGGATCGAGCGCGGCGGGCCGGTGTGTCTGAGCGGTCGGTGACGGGGTCATCTGGTGATACAGAAAATGAAAGTGGCGTTTCGTAAAAACTGCGCGGAAAGAGCGCATAACCCATGAATTCTAGGAATCGATGGAGATTTCGGCCAGCATTGGAACTGCTGCCTCGAATCATGCGGGTAATAAATCACAAACCGACGATCGCGAATCGCACATTGCAAAATATGTCCGATTAAGTGCTGTCGGCGGACAGTCGCTGAATACCCCGGAGGGCGCGGGGTGGATTGTTCTGTCACATTTATCAATACCGAAACAGAATCGACTTATTTCAAGGCGAATGCGCGAACTGCGGATCGCCATTCCGGGAATATCAGCGGCGATTCGTGACATCCGTCACAGTGTCGTACGCTGTTTTGGTGCGGTGCAAAATGGCTTCTTGTTGCGCACCCTCACAGTGGCTACAGTCCGGACACATCAGGGCACACCCGAGCGAAAGCCGGGGTCGCAAAGCCTCCGGTCTACCGTCGGGCGCTCGCTGGAAACTCTTCCAGCCGGACGCCGGACCACGATAGCGGGGTTGCCAGACCTGAGTCTGCGAGCTGCGTGACGCGTGGTTCAAAGGCGCTCGCCTGCCAGGCCCCACCCGGGCTTGTTGTGACCCTGCCTGCCCTCGCCGAGGTGCGCCCGTCTTGCAGAGAGAGGACGGACATGGTCATTCACAGACATCTTTTCATTCCCTGAACCGGCCCGCGACGGGGCGATCGGACTGCCGTCCGCGTGTCTCGCCGAGCCCGAATGCGGTCGCGCCGCCGCATCGGTTCCGGATATTCACCAGACCAACGACGAATCAATAATCGCTGCCGATTTGGCGCGAGGGAGATGTTTTGTCCGAAATGCTGGGAATGAAACTGTCTGTAAATATCAAAAGAATGTCGCCGCAAAAATACGAGCCGCCGACGCGGTGACAAATAGAAAAGCGACATTCAAGTCCGGCGTGAATCTCCGCAACGGAGATTGAAGACAGAGCTGGTCAAGCCGGTCCATTCACCAAAGGGAATGGACGGATAAGGTCAACGAATGGTCACGGGAAAACCCGCGCCGTCTGGCGTGGTCAGGTCCCTTATTGCCCGGAGAAAAAGTATGTCGGCTGTGATGCTCAATGCCGCCATCGGCCAATCGTCGATGGAGTCCCTGCTGAAACAGGATGCGGTGCGCCTGCAGCAGGACGCGCAAGCGCTTTCGCAGGGCGTCGTCCCAGGTTCCACCCATAACCAAAACGAGATCGGCTTCGAGCAGGTGCTGCGACGGGTGGACGACCGCGACCAGGCCGCCGCTGCCCGCATGGAAGCGGTCGAGCGCGGCGAGAGCGACGACCTCGTCGGCGCGATGCTCGCCAGCCAGGAAGCCAGCCTGTCCTTCTCGATGCTCATGCAGGTCCGCAACAAGGTCGCGGGCGCCGTGGACGAGCTGATCAAGATGCAGCTCTGAGGCCTGCGGGACGCACACGATGAACGAGCTGCAGACCCTCCAGAACGCGACCGGCGCGTCCGGCGACGGCACGCCCGCGTGGCGCCGCCGCCTCGGCCAGGCGCTGGGCGGCCTCAACAGGGCCGCACCCTCGGCCGACGCCGGCATGCGCGGTCTGCGCGGTCTCGCGCCGCTGCTGATCCTGGCGACCGTCGTCACCGCGCTGGTGCTGATGCTGCTGTGGCGCGACCAGGCCGGCTACAAGCCGGTCTTCGGTCAGCGCGAGCATGTGCCCACCGCCGACGTGCTGTCGGTGCTCGACGCCGAACACATCGCCTACCGGCTGCATCCCGAGAGCGGTCAGGTGCTGGTGCCCGACTCCGACCTGGGCCGCGCGCGCATGCTGCTCGCCGCCAAGGGCGTCGTGGCCAGGCTGCCGGCCGGCCTGGAGCTGATGGACCAGAACGACCCCCTGGGCGTGAGCCAGTTCGTGCAGGACATCCGATTCCGCCGCGGGCTCGAAGGCGAACTCGCGCAGAGCATGATGGCGCTGGACGCCGTCGAGGGCGCGCGCGTCCACCTGTCCGTCGCGAAGAGCAGCTCCTTCGTGCTCAACGACGGGCAGAAGAGCTCGGCCTCGGTGGTGCTGACGCTCAAGCCGGGCCGCTCGCTCAACCACGAGCAGATCGCCGCGGCCATCAACCTGGTGGCCGGCTCGGTGGCCACCCTCGATCCGTCGCGCGTCAGCCTGGTCGACCAGCAGGGCAACCTGCTGTCGGCGCGCGTCGACATGAGCGAGGGCTTCGACGGCGGCGCGCAGGGCAACGAGGCGCAGCGCCGCATCCAGGACGACATCCGCCGCAACGTGCACGAGCTGCTGGCGCCGGTGCTGGGCGAGCAGAACTATCGCCTGAGCGTCACCGCCGACGTCAACAACGACCGCGTGCAGGAGACCCGCGAGCAGTACGGCGACGCGCCCAAGCTGACCAATGAAGCCATGCGCGAGGAGCAGGACCGCGAGCGCATCGCGCTGGGCGTGCCGGGCTCGTTGAGCAACCGGCCGCCGGCCGCGCTGGCGGCGGCCGCCGCGTCCGCGGCGCAGGGCGAGGATCCCAACGGTGCGAACGCCAATGCCAACAGCAACACTGCGCGCAAGAACGCCGCCACGCGCCAGTACGCCTACGACCGCTCGATCACGCAGGTGAAGAAGAGCCGCGGCCGGCTGGAGCGCCTGAGCGTGGCGGTGCTGTTGAACACCGCGGCCGCGCCCGGCGGCGCGAAGGACTGGACGGCGTCCGACCTGCAGAAGGTCGAGCAGCTGCTGGGCGGCGGCCTGGGCATCGACACGCAGCGCGGCGACAAGTTGAGCGTTTCCACGCTCGCCTTCCCGGCGCCACCGGTCGTCGAGCCCTGGTACCAGCAGCGCGACACCCTCGTCGAGTTCGGCGGCTGGGGCGCCTACGCGCTGGCCGCGCTGCTCGGCTACCTGCTGCTGGCGCGTCCGCTGATTCGCATGGGTCAGCACGCGCTGGGCATGGGCGGCGCGCGCAAGGACCCTCGCAACGAGGGCCGCAACGACGGCCGCGCCGATCGCAGCGGCGGGCCCGGGATCACGCCGCTGGAACCGCTGTCCGGCGCGTCGGGCGGCACGGGATCCGGGGCGCAAGCCGGGATGTCGCCGGCGGGCGAGGGCGCACCGGCGCTGGTCGGACCGGCCGGCGGTCTCCTCGGCGGCACCGGGGGCGCCGGTGGCGCGGCGTCGTCGGGCTCCGCGGTCACCACGCTCCTCGAGAACTACGAACTGCCGCCGCCGGGCTCTCCGGTGGACGTGCTGGTGGACCACCTGAAGGTGCTCGCGGCCAAGGAGCCGGAGCGGGTGGCGGAAGTCGTCAAGCAATGGGTGCAGAAGAAAAATGGCCGAAGCGAGTGATTTCATTCCGCCCGGCAGCGCCGCGTCGCTGAGCCCGGTCGAACGTGCCGCCATCGTGCTGCTGAGCATGGGCGAGGAGCCCGCGGCCGCCGTGCTGCGGTGCCTGTCGCGCGACGAACTGCTGGACGTCACGCAGGTGATGTCGCGGCTGTCGGGCATCAAGGTCGACTGGGTGCGCGCCTCGCTGCAGACCTTCTTCGACGACTACCGCGAGCAGAGCGGCGTGCACGGCGCGTCGCGCACCTACCTGAAGCGCTCGCTGGACCTGGCGCTGGGCGGCCAGATCGCGTCCAGCGTGCTCAACAGCATCTACGGCGACGCGATCCGGCCCAAGATGCAGCGTCTGCAATGGGCCTCGCCGAAGTGGCTGGCCGAGCAGATCAGCCATGAGCACCAGCGCATGCAGGCGGTGTTCCTGGCCTTCCTGCCGAGCGCGCTGGCCGGCGACGTCGTCGCCGCGCTGCCCGAAGGCCCGGCCGGCGGCCGTGACCGCGTGCTGCTGCAGATGGCGCGGCTGTCGGAGGTCGACGCCGAGCTGCTGATGGAACTCGAGGACCTCGTCGAGCGCTGCCTGGCCGGCCTCGGCCAGCAGGGCGCGGCCGTCGAGGGCGTCAGGCAGGTCGCCGAGATCCTCAACCGCATGCCCGGCCAGCGCCAGCAGATGGTGGAGCTGCTGCGCGCGCACGACCCGGGCGTGGTCGGCGAGATCGAGTCCTCGATGTACGAGTTCTTCATGCTCTCGCGCCAGAGCGAGGCCACGCTGACGCGCCTGATCGAGGAAGTGCCGCTGGAGCTGTGGGCGGTCGCGCTCAAGGGCGCCGAGCCGCCGGTGCGCGACGCGCTGCTGGCCGCGATGCCGCGCCGCCAGGCGCAGAGCTTCGAGGACCTGATGCGCCGCGGCGGCCCCATGCCGATGAGCCGCGTCGAGCAGGCGCGCGCCGAGATCATGGCGCAGGTCAAGGCGCTGGTGGACGCCGGAGAGATCCAGGTCCAGCTGTTCGCCGAGGACGTCGTCGAATGAAGACGCTTCGCCCGCATCGCTTCCCGCCGCTGGCCCAGGTCAGCCGGGCGTCCTCGCTGCTCGACGGGCAGACGGGCGCGCAGCTGCAGGCCAGCCTCGCGCAGGGCTTCCAGGAGGGCCTGGCCAAGGGCTACGAGGAAGGATATGCGAGCGGCCTGCAGACCGGCACCGCCGAGGCACGCAGCGCCGCCGAGGCCAGCGGCCATGCCGACGGACTCGCCGCCGGTCGCGAGGACGCGCGGGCGCTGCTGGTCAGCCCCGTGGCCGCGGTCGACACGCTGCTCACACATCTCTGCAAGTTGCAGCAGGACTACCAGTCCGCGATGCGGCGCGAGGTCGTCGAGCTGGTCGAGCGCGTCGCCCGCCAGGTCATCCGCGCGGAGCTCACGCTGCGTCCGACGCAGTTGATGGCGCTGGTCGACGAGACCCTGTCCTCGATGCCGCCGGCGCGAGACGGCGTCGAGGTCTTCCTGAATCCCGAGGACAGGCAGCGGCTGCTGGAACTCGGACCGGAGCGCGTGCACGAGTGGACGCTGCACGCGGACGCCTCGCTGGACCCGGGCGAGTGCCGCGTCATCGCTGGCGGTCGCGAGGCCGACGCCGGCTGCCGCCAGCGCCTGGCCGCCTGCATGGACCAGGTGCGGGGTCAGTTGATGCCCGAGACGACGATCGATGGGCCGGGCGCGCAGCCACCCCAGGCTGCCGAAACCGGGGAGGACGCCCGATGATCAGCAATGCGCTGCGTCGCGTCGAACTCGGCGACGTGCCGGTGTCGACGCCGACCGGCCGCCTGGTCGGCGCTTCGGGTCTGCTGCTCGAAGCGAGCGGCTGCACGTTGCGCACCGGCCAGCGCTGCCTGATCGAGCAGCGGCTCGAAGGCGCGGTCGAGGGCTCGCCCGACGGCTGGCTGGCGGCGCAGGTCGTGGGCTTCCGCGACCAGGTCGCCTACCTGATGCCTTTCAAGAAGCCCGACGGCCTGGCTGCCGGCGCGCGTGTGCTGCCCGCGCCGGAGCGGTCGTCGCTGATGATCGGTCCGCAGTGGCTGGGCCGCATCGTCAACGGTCTCGGAGAGCCGATCGACGGCCGCGGCCGTCTCGGCGGCGACCTGCCGCTGCAGATGGTGCCGCCCAAGGTCAATCCGCTGCGCAAGAAGCCGGTGCATGAACCGCTGGACGTCGGCGTGCGCGCCATCAACGGCCTGCTGACGCTGGGCCGCGGCCAGCGCGTCGGCCTGATGGCGGGGTCCGGCGTCGGCAAGAGCGTGCTGCTGGGCCTGATCACGCGCAACACGGTCGCCGACGTCGTCGTCGTCGGCCTGATCGGCGAACGCGGTCGCGAAGTGCGCGAGTTCATGGACCTCTCTCTCGGCGCAGAGGGCCTGGCGCGCGCGGTCGTCGTGGTGGCGCCGGCGGACGAGTCGCCCCTGATGCGCCTGCGCGCCACCGAGCTGTGCCACAGCATCGCCGCCCACTACCGCGACCAGGGACAGCACGTGCTGCTGCTGGTGGACTCGCTGACGCGTTACGCGATGGCGCGGCGAGAGGTCGCGCTGGCGCTCGGCGAGCCGCCGGCCACGCGCGGCTACCCGCCGTCGGTCTTCAGCCTGCTGCCGGAACTCGTCGAAAGCGCCGGCAACGGCGAGGGCGACGGCAGCATGAGCGCGATCTACACGGTCCTCGCCGAAGGCGACGACCAGCAGGATCCGGTGGTCGACACGGCCCGCGCGATCCTGGACGGCCACATCGTGCTCACGCGCGCGCTGGCCGAGCGCGGCCACTATCCCGCCATCGACGTGGCGCAGTCGATCAGCCGCTGCATGGCGCTGGTCGCCGACCGCGGCCAGCAGCAGGCCGCGCGCGAACTCAAGCAGCTGATGGCCCGCTTCGAGCAGGTCCGCGAGCTGATGCCGCTGGGTGCCTACGTGCCCGGCGCCGATCCGGCCACCGATCGCGCCGTCGCGCTGTGGCCGCGCATCGAGGCCTTCCTGCACCAGGGCACCCATGAAGGCGCGCCGCTGGCGCGCACGAAAACCCAACTGACGGAGGTGCTCGCATGAGCGGCAGCCAGGATTCGCTGCGTCGCAGTCTGGGCAGGCTGGCCGAGCTGCAGCAGCGCCAGCTCGATCGCCAGCAGGCGAAGCTGGTCGCGCAGCGGCAGCTGTGCCAGCGCGTGCAGGGCACCGTCGACCGGCTGGAGGCCCTCGGCGCGCAGGCCACGCTGAGCGGCGTCGCACTGCCCGGCCTGGCGCAGAACAGCGCCGCCTACAAGCAGGCGATGCGCGGCTGGGCCGACCAGCAGCGCGCCGAACTGGCGCGCCGCGAGGCTGAGCTGGCGCTGGCCCAGGCGGACACGCTGGCCGCCGCCCGCAAGCAGGAGACGCTGCGTCAACTGGTCGACCGCGCCGACGCGCGCGCCCGCACCGAGCAGGCCCGCCGCGACCAGAAGGGCCAGGACGAGATCGCGTCGCAAAGCGCCCAGAACGACAGCGCCTACGGCGGCCTGAGCGCGTTCGGCGCTCTCGGCACTTTCGGCGGCTTCGGCCCGAAGACCCGCAGCACCGACCGGGGAAATCGTGGCTGAGCGCCCGTTTAAGTTCCGGCCGTGGCCGGTCGCCCACCACAAGGGAAGTCTCAACCTTGGACCTTGTGGAGGAGTCCGCCATGGCGACTAGTTTCGATCCGACCTCGACGGCCACCAGCCTGGCCACCGCGTACACGCAGCCGGCGCAGACGCTGCTCGACGCCCAGACCAAGGCCGCGCAGACCGCGTCCAGCGGCCTGACGAAGCTGCAGAGCGCGCTGAGCGCGTTCAAGACGGCGCTGGCCGCCTTGTCGTCCAAGCCCGGCCAGGCGGTGACGCAGCACAGCGCGACGCCCAGCGACAGCGCGGTGATGACCGCGACCGCCGCGGCCGGCGCGCAGCCGGCCAGCACGCCCATCTTCGTCGAGCAGCTCGCGACCACGAACCAGGTCGCCTTCCAGGACCTGCCGGCGGTGCCGGCCGGCCCGGGGAGCATGTCGGTGCAACTGGCCAACGGGACCAGCTTCAACGTCGATCTCGCCAGCGCCGACGGCGACGGCGACGGCACCTTGTCGCAGACCGAGATCGCCCGCGCGATCAACACCGCGGCCAGCGGCAGCGCGACGGCCATGGTGGTGACCGTCGGCGGCGCGACCCAGCTGGTGCTGAGCTCCGGCGTCAGCGGCGCGGGCGGCAAGCTGAGCATCGACACCTCCGGCCTGTTGGGCCCGCTCAAGACGGCGCTGGACGACACCAGCAAGCGCAAGGAGCTGGTCGGCGCGCAGGACGCCGTCGTCTGGCTGGGCGGGCAGGGCACGGGCGTGCGGCTGCAGCAGGCCGGCAACACGGTCACCGCGATCCAGGGCGTGTCCATCACGCTGAAGAAGGCGCAGGCCGCCGGCGAATCCCCGGTCACGCTGACCGTCGCCCGCGACGACTCCGCCACCAGCGCCAAGCTGCAGAGTTTCGTCGACGCGTACAACGTGCTCGAGAAGGCGCTCGACGACCTGACCGTCGTCGGCAAGGAAGGCACGGCCAACGGCGCCTTCGCCAGCGACGCCGGCGTGCGCGCGCTGCGCGACCGCATCGGCAACGCGCTGCGCAACGACTACGCCGGCGCCAACCTGCGCACGCTGGGCGTGTCCATCGAGCGCGACGGCAGCGCCAAGCTCGACGGCGCCAAGCTGACCAAGGCGCTGTCGGCTACCCCGGACGCGCTCGACAAGCTGATGGGCTCGGCCTCGCTGTCCACCCCGTCGGGCCTGCTCGGCGCGATGGACAAGCTCGCCGACGCCTGGACCAACAGTGCCAACGGCCAGATCAAGCAGCGCCAGACCACGATCCAGTCCCAGCAGAAGAGCATCAGCGACCGCCAGCTGCGGCTGGACCAGCAATACAACCAGGCGTACTCGCGCTACCTCCAACAGTTCACGCAGCTGCAGAACCTGCAGTCGCAACTGGGCGGGACCAGCAGCCTGTTCGACGCCGTCCCGGCCTGAACGCCGGGAAGACCGATGACCACACGATGAGCCACGACGCCTACCAGAGCTACCAGTCCGTCCATCTGCACGCGCAGACCGCGCAGGCCTCGCCGCTCCAGCTCGTGCTGGTGCTGATGGACGGCCTGCTCGACGAGCTCGCCCGCGCCCGCGCCCACATCGAGGCCCGGCGTTTCGAGCTCAAGGCGGCCAGCCTGGACAAGTGCGTCGCCATCATCAACGGACTGTCCAGCGCGCTGGACCTGGACACGGGCGGGGAGGTCGTGGTCAGCCTCGCCCGGCTCTACGACTACTGCGCCGAGCGGCTGTACCGCGCCGGCATCGAGCTGGACGTCGGTCCCGTCGACGAGGTCCGCGGCCTGCTCGCGCAGATCCGCGGCGGCTGGTTGGGCGTGCAGGCCAGACACGGCTGAGAAAGGAACGGCGATGTCTCAATCCCGGCGTCATGTGACCGCCCGGCTGCAGCAGCTGGGTGAGCGCCTGCGCGACGCCTGCGCGCAGCGCAACTGGATCGCGCTGGCGCGCAGCGATGCCGAGCTGGCTCAGGTGCTGGGCGGACTCGACGTCGCGACGCTGACGCCCATCGAGCGGACCGCGCTGCAGCAGCTGCGCCGTCTCCACCAGCAGATCAGCGGCGAATGCCAACGCGAACTCGAACGCGTCGGGCAGACCTTGGAGCAGATGCGCCAGCAGCGCCAGGGCTGGTCCGCGTACGCGGAATCCGCCGACTGGGGCACGGAGGCGCAAGCATGACGATGACGATGAATTCCTTGGTCGCCGCGAAGACGCCGACCGCTCCCACGCTCGGGATCGGCCCGGCGGCGGGCGCCGCCAAAGGCGCAGCCACGAGCGCGGCCGTGCCGGCCTTGCCCTTCGCGCCGCTCCTGACGGCGGCGGATGATGCCCCGGCGATGACGGTGCCGGACGACGCGGCGAACGAAGTCCCGGTCGATGTGCTCGACGCAGCGTTGATGCAGGCGCTCGACGAGATGCTGAATCGTGGGTCTTCTACCGCGGCAGCCATGCCCGACGCCGATGCGGCTGCGGACGAGGAGTCGACGGCCGACACGCCGGACGACACGCCGGACGACACGCCGGACGACACGCGGGCCGTGGTTCCGACACCGACCCTGGCGATGCTGATGCCCGCGTCGATCCCCGCAGTCATGCCGCCGACGCCGGCGGCGCGTGCGCTTCCGTTGTCTTCCGCTGCGTCGGATGGCGCGGGCGACTCCGCCCCGTCGTCGCAGGCGGTGTCCAGGTCCGCGTTGTCGACCGACCTGGCCGGTCTGCTGGCGATTCCGGGGTCCGACGCCGTGGCCATGCCGGCGGACGTTCCGGCCTGGCAAGGCTTGCAGCGCTGGAGCGCCGACCTGATGACCGCGATGGCGCCTGCGACCTCGGCGACGGCGACGGCGACGGCGACCGGCGCGGCCCTTGCCGACGGTGGCGACGCGACGGGCTCGACGCTCGCGCTGCCCGCCTCGCGCGAAGCCTGGCAGCAGCCGCTGATGCAGGCCCTGGGTGATCGGCTGCAACTGCAGATCGCGCAGCGCGCGGACAGCGCGCGGCTGCACCTGGAGCCGCCGCAGCTGGGCCGCATCGAGATCGACATCCGCCAGCAGGGCGGGGCGCTGCAGGTGCAGCTGTCGGCCAGCAACGACGAAGTGCGCCAGCAGCTGCGCCAGATCGCCGAGCCGCTGCGCCACGAGCTGGTGCAGCGCCATGCGGGCGACGTGTCGGTGCAGGTCGCCTCCGGCGCGCAGGCCGCCGGCGACGGACGCGGCCGCGACGGCGCGGCCTCCGGCGGTCAATCGCCATCGAACGGCCAACAGCGCGACGAGCAGCGCCAGCCCGGCCGCGCGCTGCAGGAAGAAGACCTCGGCGCTTCCGGCGCATCCAGCGCATCCAGCGCATCCAGCGCTCCAGCGGCCTTCGCCGACGCGTTGGCGGGCAACGTCGGCAACACGAGGACTTCCCGATGAAGAGCAGGACCCAGCTGATCGGCGTGATCGCCGTCGTCGCGCTGCTGGCCGCGGGCGGCGCGGGCGCCGCCGTGTGGTGGATGAAGACGGACGGCACGAAGGCCGCCGTCGCCGGTGCCGACGCGGCCCGCGGCGGCAAGGATGCGAAGGACGCGAAGGACGGAGCGCCTCCCAAGGACGACGGCAAGCCCGCGCCCGACTACAAGTACGTGACGCTGGACAAGGTCCTGGTGATGCTGCGCGGCCCCAACGGTTCGGGGGTGTCGCATTACATGGCCGTGGACATCGTCTTCAAGGCGCTGCCCGAGCAGGAGAAGCGCACCAAGGACCACCTGCCGCTGCTGCGCACGGTGGCCGTGAAGGCGCTGTCCACGCACACGGTCGAGAGCGCGCAGGCGATGAGCGTCGAGCAGTTCGCGCAGCTGCTCAACCAGGCCTATGCCGAGAGCTACGCGGCGGACCGGCGCGACGCGCCGTTCGCCGAGGCGCTGATCGGCAAGCTGATCATCGAGTGACGGCACCGCCGCACGCGACCCGCCCCACCCCCGCCCACAGGAAACAGCACCGTGCAGCACGCCTACGCCGAATGGGACGCCGTCACGACGGCGGGCCTGAGCGCCGCGCAGAGCGCCGCGCTGGAGCAGCGCGCGCTGATCGAGTACGCGCCGCTGGTCAAGCGCGTGGTGCGTCAGCTGTCGGCGCAGGCCAGCGCGGTGATGGACCGCGAGGACATGGCGCAGATCGGCCTGATGGGCCTGCTGGAGGCGCTGCGCCGCTACGGGCCGCCGGATGCCGGCTTCGGCGCGTTCGCCGCGCTGCGGGTGCGCGGCGCGATCCTCGATGAATTGCGTCGGCAGGACTGGCGTCCGCGCACGGTGCGCCAGGACAGCCACAAGCAGCGCGACGCGCTGCGCGCGCTCACCCGGCAGCTCGGTCGCGAGGCGACCGAGGCCGAGATCCTGCGCCATCTGAAGCTCACGCCGCGGCAATACCAGGACTTCCTCCAGGCCGAGGTGGCCGAGGAGATGGCCAGCTTCGACGAACTGGTCGAGGAACTCGCGCGGCTGCCCAGCGAGCACCGCGACCCGGAGGCGCAGCTGATGGTCACGCGCTCGATCGCCCAGGCGCTGACGGCGCTCAACGAGCGCGAGCAGCGCGTGATCCAGCTCTATTACGAATTCGACGCCAGCCTCAAGGAGATCGCCGCCGTGCTCGATCTCACCGAGGCGCGCGTCTCCCAGATCAACAAGGCCGCGCTCGCCAAGATGCGCGCCTTCCTCCAGCAAGTCTGACGACCGGCGCAACAGGAAAGAAGGAAACGGACATGCAGGCACTCGTCGGAATCGCGATCGTCCTGGGCTGCGTCTTCGGCGGCTTCATGCTGCACGGCGGCCAGTTCAAGGTCATCTGGCAGCCGGTCGAGCTGCTGATCATCGTCGGCGCCGCGGTCGGCGCGATCGTGCTGGGCAACCCGCGCCACGTGCTGTCGGAGATGCTGCTGCAGCTGCGCAAGCTGGTGCGCCGAAGCGACCATGGCCAGGAGTTCCAGCGCCAGCTGCTGCTGCTGATGTACGAGCTGCTGCAGACGGCGGCCGGCGGGCTGAAGGCGCTGGACGCGCACGTCGAGGCGCCGCACGAGAGCGCGCTGTTCCAGCGCTACCCGCTGATCCTGGACAACCGCAAGCTGCTGCACTTCATCGTCGACAACTTCCGGCTGATGGCGATGGGCAAGATCAACGCGCATGAGCTCGAAGGCGTGCTGGAGCAGGAACTCGAGGCCATCCACGACGAGCTGATCCAGCCGTCCAAGTCGTTGCACAAGATCGCCGAGGCGATGCCGGGCTTCGGCATCCTGGCCGCGGTGCTGGGCATCGTGATGGCGATGAACCACGTCGCCGAGGGCGCTGGCACCGGCGAGATCGCCGTGATGGTCGCCGCCGCGATGGTCGGGACCTTCATCGGCATCTTCTTCTGCTACGGCGTGATGGACCCGCTGTCCAACCTGATGAAGCAGCTGGTGCATCACGAGCTGTCCTCGCTCGAGTCGGTGAAGGTGGTGCTGGTGACGCATGTGTCGGGCAAGCCGCCGCTGCTGGCGATCGACGCCGGCCGCCGCCTGGTGCAGCTCAACATCAAGCCCAGTTTCGCGCAGCTGGAGAGCTGGATCGACGCGATCGGCGCGGACGCGTCCCAATCCGGCGCGCCGCGACGCCGCGCGGGCGACCGCCCGGCGGGGGAAGGAGAGCGCCGTGCAGCCTGAGGTCGTGTCCATCGGACCTGGCGGCCTCCAGGGCCTGGGCGGCGCCGGCGGCGCTGGCGGGAGGAGCGCGCGCGATCACCACCCGACGGTGGTGAAGCGCGTCTCGCGCCGCGCCGAGGACGAGGGTCACGGCGGCGCGTGGAAGGTCGCCTTCGCGGACTTCTGCCTCGCGCTGTTGTGCCTGTTCCTGGTGCTGTGGCTGCTGGCCTCGCGCAACGCCGAGCGCCTGCAGGTCGTGCTGCAGAGCGCGGGCGCCAACCTCATCGAGGACGGCCAGGGTCTGACCAACTCGCTGGCTGCGGGTTCTCGCGGCAGCATGATCGAGCGCCATCCAGTGCCCGCGCGCAGCGAGGAGCCCAATCCCGGCGATCCGCAGCACGGCTCGACCGATGCGCGCATGGGACGACCGAGTCTGGATTCGCCGGAGCAACTGCAGACGCTGGCGCGCCGCATCGCCGCGCTGGCTGCGGAGGAGGGCCTGGAAGGTCACCTGCGCAGCGCCGTCACGCCGCAGGGCCTGCGGCTGCAATTGCATGACACCGAGGCCAGCGGCATGTTCGAGCGCGGCAGCGCGCAGCCGGCCGCACCGCTGCGCGCGCTGCTGCGCAAGCTGGGGCCGCTGCTGGCGGAGATCCGCAACCAGTTGCTGATCGTCGGGCACACCGACGCGACGGCCTATCAGGACAAGGGGCCGGGCGCCTTCACGAATTGGGCGCTGTCCAGCCACCGCGCGATGGCCGCCCGCCAGGAGCTGCTGGTCGGCGGCATGCCCGAGTCCAGCGTGCTGCAGGTCACCGGCATGGCCGACGCCGCGCCGCTGGATCCGCTCGCACCGACTGCGGCCGCCAACCGCCGTATCGAATTGATGCTGCTGACGGCCAGGCAGGCGCAGGCGATCGCCGGGATGTTCGGTCCGACGGGGCTGCGCGACCCGGGCCGCGACGGCGAGGCCGCGGAGCAGGTCCGCGGCGCGCTCTCCGGATCGAATGCTCCGACCACCACGCCCGCCACGTCCCCCGCGCCCGCCTCGACCTCCGCGCGCGCCGCGGCCGACGCGTCGTCGGCCTCCCGCTGAAGAGGCCCCATGCGCACCAGCAGATCCAAGGGTGAACGAATGAAGATCACAGGCACCAACCCGCTGAACCCCGCCGCCGGCACGACCGCGTCGGCGCCCGTCGAATCGACTGAGCGCGTGAGCGGCGCGGTCGGAGCGCTCGGCGCCGGGCCGTCGTCCGGTCCCGCGATGCTGGCCGGCGAGCTCGCGAGCGAGTCGCTCAAGCCCGCGCAGGCCGCGCTTGCGGCGATGCCCGAGGTCGACGAGATGAAGGTCGCCGCGTTGCGCGACGCGCTGGCGAAGGGCGAGATCAAGTTCGACGCCAACCGCCTGTCGCAGCTGATCCAGCGTTATCACGGAGGCCGCGCGTGAGCACCGCCCTGGCCCGCACGGCGCGTCGCGCCGACAGCACCGCGGTGGTGATGCTGCAGCAGCTCGGCGAGGGGCTCTCGCAGGATCTGCGCGCCTACGAGGCGCTGCGCGCGCTGCTCGAGCGCCAGTTCCACGCCGCGCTGCGGCACGAGGCCGAAGTGATGGCGGCGCTCTCCGCCGAGATGCTCGCGCAGGCCGCGGAGATGGAGGCCCAACGCTCGCGTCGCCGCGAGCTGCTGGTCGCCTTGCTCGGCCGCGCCGCGCAGCCCAGCCTGCGCGCGTTGCTGGAGCGGCTGCCCGCGGCGACGGCCGAGCCGATCGCGACGCTGCGCCGCGCGATCGAGCGCGCGCTGGCCGAGTGCAAGGCGATGAACCTGCGCAACGCGCAACTGATCGGCGAGCAGCAGGCGCTGATGCAGCAGCTGCTGGGCCGCGAGGAGCACGTCTATGCGGAACGTTGATGTCCGGGCGGGTGAGGTCCCGTCGCTGCCGGGTGGCCCGGTCGCACCGGCGCGGGCCGCCGGAGCCTTCGGCGCAGCGGGCGCGGGAGCCTTCGGTCCGCCGCGCTTCGACGCGCTGTTCAACGAGCTGAACCGTGACGTCGTCCGCTACATCGAGCAAGGCGACGGCGGCTCAGGTGGCGGCATCGGCGGCGCTGGCAGCGGCCTGAGTCCCGAAGGGGCGTGGGGCCGCGCGCGATCGCTGTCGGTGGCGGGCATGGACGCCGCGCCGGGCACCGGCGGTTCCGCGGACGATGGCGTCAGCGAGTCGCAACGCCAGGCCTTCATCGACGAGGTGCTGCCGCTCGCGCACGGTGCCGGCGCGAAGCTGGGCATCGCGCCCGAGGTGCTGACCGCGCAGGCCGCGCTGGAAACGGGCTGGGGTCGGTCGCCCATCCGCGCGGCGGACGGCGCGAGCAGCCACAACTACTTCGGCATCAAGGCCACCGGCTGGCAGGGCGCCGTCGCCCAGGCGATGACCACGGAATTCGAAGGCGGCCAGCCCGTCGCGCGAAGCGAAGCGTTCCGCGCCTACGCGTCGCCGTCGCAGTCCTTCGACGACCTGGCCCGGCTGGTCGGCACGAGCCCGCGTTATCAAGGCGCGCTCAACGCCGGCGCCGACGCCCACGCCTATGGCGCGGCGCTCCAGCGCGGCGGCTACGCCACCGATCCGGCGTATGCGCAGAAGCTGGCGCAGGTCGCGGCGCGCGTGTCGGCGCGGGTCGGCGCGGTGCCGACGATCACGCCGATGTCGGTCACGACAGGTGCATCGACCCGAGCGGTGGGAGCTTCGAAATGACGATCGATGTCGTCGTGAAGGGATCAGCGCAGTTCGGCGGGCTCGACCAGTCCCGCGTCCAGCACGCGCGCCTGGATCACGCGGCCGCTGGCGTTGTTGCGCACGCGGATCAGGCCCTGGCGCCCGCCGCTGTCGAGCGCTTCGCCGGCACCCTCGACGCTGACGCCGCCGCGGCTCGCCTGGATGCGCACGGCGTCGCCGCGCTTGACCACGATCGCCGCGGCGAGCAGGCGCTTCTGCAGCAGCTGGCCCGGGCGCAGCGTCGTGCGCGCGGCGAAACCGGGCGCCAGCGTGGACAAGGCGTCGGGCGTCTGGCTGATGTCGCGGCGCTGCAGCTGCAACTGGTCGTCGGTGACCGGCTGTCCGCTGGCCACGCCCTGCGTGACGACCAGGACCTCGGCGCTCAGCGTGGCGCGCAGCAGGAAGTCCTGGGGCGGCACGCGGGCGGCGTCGTCGGTGCAACGCGCGACCAGGCGCAGACGCATCAGGCTGCGGCTGTCCTGCAGCGCGACGTCCCAGCCGGCCGGGCAGGCCGGCCGCGGGCGGGGCGCGGGCTGCTGCAGCTGCAGCTCGGGCGAGAGGAGTCCGGACTGCTGGGCCTGGTCCAGCAAGGCGCTGCGAGCGGTGTCCAGCACCTGGGCGTCGAGCAGGGCGGTGCCGGATGCCTCCGATGGGGCACCCGCGGCCATGGCGGCCGGCAGGCCGTACGGCAAGGACGCCGCTGAGATCGCGACGGCGATCGACAGCGGACGACAGACAGCAACGATTTCGGAAACGAACGGGAAGAGGGAGTCGCGCATGAGCATCGATTTCAGCAAGGCGGCCGGGGTGCATGACGACGCGCTGCGTCTGCGCGCGGAGCGGACCAAGGTCCTCGCCTCCAACATCGCCAACGTCAGCACGCCGGGGTTCCAGGCGCGCGACATCGATTTTGCCGCGTCCTTGCGCAGCGCATTGGGTTCGGGCGACGGATCGGGCGACGGTTTCAACGGGGAACTCGCGCTCGACACCGGCGACCAGGACATGAAGTACCGCGTCCCCTACCACCCGGCGCAGGACGGCAACACCGTCGAGCTCGGCGTGGAGCAGGCCGCCTTCGCGCAGAACGCGCTCGATTTCCAGACCAGCCTGAGCTTCGTGAACATGAAGCTCAAGGGCCTGGCCAAGGCCATCAGCGGCCAGTAACCGCCGGCAGTCACACCGCCAGTCACCACGGCCAGCCGCCCAGGAGCCCCCCCATGTCCTTCAAGCAGATCACCCAGATCGCCGGTTCGGCGATGTCCGCGCAGACGGTGCGCCTGAACACGATCGCCAGCAACCTGGCCAACGCGCAGTCGGCCGCCGGCAGCGAGACCGCCACGTACCACGCCCGCAAGCCGGTGTTCGCCGCGCTCGCCGCGCGCGAAGGGCTGGGCGACCAGCAGCTCGCCGGCACGCGCGTGCAGGTGCTGGACGTCGTCGAGAGCCAGGAGCCGCTGCGCAAGGCCTACGAGCCCGAGAACCCGCTCGCCAACGAGAACGGCGAGGTCTTTTACCCCAACGTCAACCCGGTCGCCGAGATGACCGACCTGTTGTCGGCCTCGCGCGCCTTCGAGACCAACGTCGAGGTGCTGTCGCGCGTGAAGTCGATGCAGCAGTCGCTGCTGCGCCTCGGCGAAGGCTGATCCATGCCTGATCCGACCCTGATCAAGACCTGACCCCGATCCTCCACGGAGCACCGACATGACCACTTCCGTCAATAACAACTCGAGCGGCAACGGCGCTTCGTCGTCCAGCGCGATCGCCGGCAACGGCGACAGCGCCGGCCTGAGCAGCCTGTTCACCACGCTGCTCGTCGCGCAGATCAAGAACCAGGATCCGCTCTCCCCGCAGGATCCGTCGCAGTTCGTCAGCCAGCTCACCCAGCTGAGCCAGGTCGAATCGATGCAGAAGCTCACCTCGCAAGGCCAGACCAACGCCAGCATGCTGGCCAGCCTGCAGCTGATGACGCTGGGCGCGCAGGTCGGCTCGACGCTGCAGGCCGCCGTGTCGCAGGTGAAGCTGCAGGGCGATCCGGTCGAGCTGCGCTACACGCTCGATTCGAGCAGCCCGGCCAACACACTGGTGCTCACCGCCGGCGACGGCACGGAGACCCGCATCGACCTGGGCTCGCTCGGCAAGGGCGAGCACGGCTACACGCTGGATCCGGCCAGGCTCGGTCTCGGCGACGGCCAGTACCGCCTGACGTTCGAGGCCAAGGACAAGCGCGACGTGAGCCTGGAGACCGTCGCCCGCCTGGACGGCGTGCGCCTGTCCGCCGACGGCAGCGTGATGCTGCAGCTCGCCGGCGTCGGCGAGGTCGGCAGCCAGGCCATCACCCAGTTCAAGGGCCGCGCCGCGTCCTGAGGCACGTGACGCGCCCGACGCGGGCGCCGCCGCCTTCTCTTTCCAGAGTCCTTTCGAGTTCCCAGCATCCAACGCCTTCGGAGGCCCCCATGAGTTTCGAAATCGCACGTTCGGGCATCAACGCGGTCAACGCCAGCCTGGAGACCATCAGCAACAACATCGCCAACTCCGGCACCTACGGCTTCAAGTCCAGCCGCAGCAACTTCTCGTCCATGTATGCGGACAGCCACGCGACCGGCGTGGAGGTGGGCTCGATCTCGCAGAGCCTCCAGACCGGCGGCGGCCTGTTCAACACGGGTCGCGGCATGGACGCGATGATCCAGGGCCGCGGCTTCTTCGCGGTCAAGGGCGACGACGGCCAGACCGTGTTCACCCGCGTCGGCCTGTTCGACGTCGACAAGGACGGCAACGTCGTCGACAGCCTGGGCCGCAAGGCGCAGGGCTACGCCGCGGTGCTGGACGCCAACGGCCGCCCGGTCCCCGGCGCGGGCCTGGGCGCGTTCGGCGACCTGCGCGTCAACGCCGGCACCATCCCGGCGCAGCCCAGCGACGTGCTGACCTACAACGGCAACCTCAGCGCCGACTGGACCGTGCCGGCGCTCGCGCCCTTCGACAAGGACGACTCGCGCAGCTACAACAGCTCGGTGACCTCGGTGGTTTACGACTCGCTGGGCACCAAGCACAGCGTGACGCAGTACTTCGTGAAGACCGGTGTGGGCGCCGTCAACGCCTACTACAGCTTCGACGGCGCGGCCCCGGCCGGCGTCGGCGCGACGATGACCTTCGACGCGGTGGGCCAACTGACCGCGGTGCCCGCCGTGACGCTGAACGCCGCGCCCGGCAACGGCGCCGCGCCGATCGCGATGCGCATAGCCTACACGGGCACCACGCAGTTCGCCGGCGACACGACGACCCGCACCAACGAGTCCAACGGCTACGCCGCAGGCACGCTGACCGGCACCAGCCTGTCGGAGGACGGCTCGCTGATCGCCAACTACAGCAACGGCGAGAAGCAGACCGTCGGCACCCTCGCGCTGGCGACCTTCGCCAACGAGAGCGCGCTCAAGCCCATGAGCGACACCAGCTGGACCTCCACCATCGACAGCGGCGTGGCGCTGTATTCGCGCCCGGGCGCGGGCACCGCGTCCAAGCTCAGCGCCGGCGCGATCGAGCAGTCCAACGTCGACGTCACCGGCGAACTCGTCAGCCTGATGAGCGCGCAGCGCAACTACCAGGCCAACACCAAGCTCATCTCGACCGAGAACGAGATGATGCAGGCGCTGATGCAGGCCGTGTGACCTCATGGACGCGCTGATCTACACCGTCATGAGCGGCGCCGAGCGCATCCAGCGCGCGCAGGCCGTGCATGCCAACAACCTGGCCAACATGGAGACGGCCGGCTTCCGCGCCAACCTGGAGCAGGCCGGCGCCGCGCAGGTGAAGGGCTACGGCTACGACGCGCGGCACCTGGCGCAGGCGCGCTCGGACGTCGTCAGCGCGCGCGCCGGCAGCCAGCGCGACACGGGCCGCGATCTCGACCTCGCGGTCGAGGGCGAGGGTCTCTTCGCGGTCGCGCAGGACGGTCCGTCGGGGCGCGAGGCCTACACGCGCAGCGGCAACTTCACCGTCGACGCCGATGGCACGCTGCGCCTGGGCCGCCACGCGGTGCTGGGCGAGGGCGGTCCCATCGTGCTGCCGCCGCACGACAAGCTGGAAGTGCAGGCCGACGGCACGATCTCGGTCCTGTCCAACGGCCAGCCCGAGCTGCAGACGGTGGACCGCCTCAAGCTGGTGAAGCCGCCGTTCTCGCAGCTCACGAAGAACGAGGCCGGCCTGCTGGTGACGCGCGACGGCAGCACGCCGGCGGCCGATCCCGCGGTGCAGGTCGCCAAGGGAAAGCTCGAATCGAGCAACGTGTCGGCCGTCGAGGAGATGGTCGCCACCATGACCCTCGCTCGCGACTTCGAGCTGCAGATGCGCCTCTACAAGGCCGCCGACAGCATGGCCGATACCGGCAACCGGCTGGTCCGCGAGTGACGCGGCCGTCCGTTCGCTCGACCGCGATCTCGACTTCGATCCCGTTCCCCCGACATTCCCGCATTTCCCCAAGGAGCCCCCGATGAACCCCGCCATGTGGATCAGCAAGACCGGCGTGCAGGCGCAGGACGCCAAGCTGCAAGCGATCGCCAACAACCTGGCCAACGTCAACACGGTCGGCTTCAAGCGCGACCGGGTGATGTTCGAGGACCTCTTCTACCAGGTGGAGCGCCAGCCCGGCGCGCAGGCCGAGGACGGCACCGCCGCGCCGACCGGCGTGCAACTGGGCAACGGCACGCGCATGGTGGGCACGCAGAAGGTGTTCACCAACGGCAGCCTGCAGACGACCGGGCAGAGCATGGACGTGGCCATCGTGGGCAACGGCTTCCTGCAGGTCGAGGGACCGAACGGCCGCCCGGCCTACACGCGTGCCGGCCAGCTCAACCTCAGCCCGGAAGGCCGGCTGACGACGGCGTTGGGCCAGCGCCTGCAGCCCGAGATCACGGTGCCCGTCAATGCGAAGTCGCTGACGATCGGCGAGAACGGCGTCGTGTCCATCACCGTCGCGGACAACGCCGCGCCGCAGGAGATCGGCCAGCTGCGCCTGACGCAGTTCGTCAACCCGGCCGGCCTGCTGGCGCTGGGCGACAACCTGTACCAGGAAACCGGCGCCAGCGGCGCGCCGACCGAGGGCGTGCCTGGAGAGAACGGCCTGGGCAAGCTCAAGCAGGGCGCGCTGGAAGGCTCGAACGTGCAGGTCGTCGAGGAGATGGTCGACATGATCGCGGCCCAGCGCACCTACGAGATGAACACCAAGGTGCTGTCCGCCGCCGACAACATGCTGCAGGTGCTGGCGCAGGCCGCCCGCTGAGGAACGATCGATGAACGCCGCAGTCCGCGCTCTCCGATTTCTCCGGGTCGCCACCGCTGCGACGCTCGTCGCGGGCCTGGGCGGCTGCGCGATCATCGCGCCGCCGGAACTGCCCAGCGCCGATCCCGGCGGCCTGCCGCTGCCCATCGCCGAGACGGTGAAGCCCTCGGGCGGCGGTGTGTTCGCCGCGGGCCGCAGCGCCAGCCTGATCGCGGACACGCGGGCGTTCCGCTCCGGCGACGTGCTGACCATCGTGCTGGAAGAGGCCACGCAGGCCAGCAAGAGCGCCAACACGCAGAGCGGCAAGACCAGCGGCGGCAGCCTCGGCCTGGACCTGAACGGCAAGCAGCGCGCGTACGGCATCAACGCCGGGCGCGACTTCAACGGCAGCGGCAGCAGCACGCAGCAGAACACGCTGCAGGGCGCGATCACCGTCGTCGTGCAGGAGGTGACGTCCAACGGCCTGCTGCGCGTGCACGGCGAGAAGAGCCTGACGCTCAACCAGGGCGAGGAACTGATGCGCGTGGCCGGTTATGTGCGTCCGGCCGACGTGGACAGCGAGAACCGCGTGTCCTCGCAGCGCGTCGCCAACGCCCGTATCGCCTACAGCGGCCGGGGCGTGCTCGCCGACGCCGCCACGCCGGGCTGGTTCACGCGCTGGTTCAACAGCCCGTGGAATCCGATCTGAGGCCCGATCCGACCTCAGATCCGACCCCGGATCCGACCTCCTTCCACCGAGAGACTTCCATGAACAAGCGCTTGATCTCCCTGTCCTCCGGCCTGGTGCTGGGTGCGGTCCTCGGCTTGTCCTTGGCCGCGCCGGCATTCGCCGCGCAGCCGCTGCGCCAGCTCGTCGACATCGAAGGCGTGCGCGAGAACCAGCTGCTGGGCTACGGTCTCGTCGTCGGGCTGAACGGGAGCGGCGACAGCACGCAGGTGAAATTCGCCGGGCAGTCGGTGGCCAACCTGCTGAAGCAGTTCGGCGTGAAGCTGCCGGAGAAGACCGAAGCCAAGTCGCGCAATGCGGCCGCGGTGATGGTGAGCGCGAGTTTCCCCGCGGGCTATCGGCGCGGGCAGGCCATCGACATCACGGTGTCCTCGCTGGGCGACGCGAAGAGCCTGCGCGGCGGCACGCTGCTGCTGACCGAGCTGCACGCCGCCGACGGCGAGGTCTATGCGCTGGCGCAGGGCAATCTCGTCGTGACCGGCCTGAACGCCCAGGGGCAGAGCGGCTCCAGCGTGACCGTGAACACGCCGACGACCGGCCGCGTGCCCAACGGGGCGTCGATCGAGCGCGAGATCGCCAGCGACTTCGATACCCGGCCGGACGTGGTGCTCAACCTCAAGCGACCGGCCTTCCAGACCGCGACGCAGATCGTCGACGCGCTGAACCAGCGCTTCGGGGACGGCACGGCGTCGACGCGCGACGGCACCAGCGTGTCGGTCCGCGCGCCGATGGCATCGACGCAGCGGGTGGCCTTCGTCGCGCAGCTGCAGGCGCTGTCCATCGACGCCGCGCCGGCGCTGCCGCGCGTGATCTTCAACTCCCGCACCGGCACGGTCGTCATCGCCGACGGCGTCAAGGTGCGGCCGGCGGCGGTGTCGCACGGGTCGCTGAAGGTGGTGATCAGCGAGAACCCGCAGGTGAGCCAGCCCAACGCGTTCAGCCAGGGCCGCACGCAGACGGTGCCGCAGTCGCAGCTGCGCGTGGACCAGGGCGACGGGCGCATGTTCCGCTGGCCGGCGGGGACCTCGCTGCAGGCCATCGTCGACATGGTGAACAGCATCGGGGCGAATCCGGATGACCTGATGGCGATCCTCCAGGCGCTGGACCAAGCCGGCGCGATCGAAGGCGAACTGCAGGTGATCTGATGAGCGACTTCCCGACTTCCGCTCCGATGCCCTTGGCCGCCGCGCTCGACGGCGCCAAGGATCCCGACGCCCGCATCAAGGCGCAGGCCACCGATGCGGCCGTCAAGTTCGAGGCCTTCTTCATCAAGCAGATGATCGGCCAGATGCGTGCCGGCACGCGCGCGCTGGCCGACGAGGACAGCGCCGAGAACAAGCGCGCCAACCAGGACATGCTGGATCTGGCGGACGGGATGGTGGCCGACGCGTTGGCCCAGCAACGCGCATTCGGCATCGCGGACCTGATGCTCAAGCAGGTGCTTCCCGCCGCCGGTTTAAGTGCCAGCGCCGCCGGGTCGCCTTCCGGAGTGAAGACCCCCGCGGCCTCGCCCGCAGGCGCTCCCGTCTCCTCCGGAACCCCGACCTCATGAGCCTCCTCCTCAACGGCCTCACCGGCGCGCAGGCTGCGCAAGCCGCGCTGGGCACCACCAGCCAGAACGTCGCCAACGCGATGACGCCGGGCTACACCCGCACCGGCGTGCTGCTGGGCTCGCTGCAGACGCCCGCGGGCGGCGCCGGCGTGCAGGTGTCCAAGCTGCTGCGCTTCGCCGACAGCTTCAAGAGCGTGCAGCTGTGGCAGGCGACCAGCCAGCTCGGCCAGTACAGCGCCGGGCAGTCCTACATGACGCAACTCGAGCAGGTCATGTCCGACGACACCGCCAACATCAACAACGGCATCGACCAGTTCTTCGCCGCGCTCAACGCCGCCAGCGTGCAGCCCGAATCCGGTCCGCTGCGCGAGGCCGTGCTGACGGCCGCCGACGGCCTGGTCAAGCGCTTCGACAGCCTGCAGCAGCTCTTCGCCAACCAGCAGACCGCCATCGCCACCCAGCGCGACGGCGTGGTCGACCAGGTCAACGCGCTGACGCAGGACATCGCGCTGCTCAACAAGCAGATCGCCGGCGGCCGCGCCACCGGCATGAACGACGCCGGGCTCCAGGACGCCCGCGACGGGAAGATCAAGGCGCTGTCCGCGCTCGTCGGCCTGCAGGTCGTCGACACGCCCGACGGCGCCAGGAGCGTGTCGCTCAAGGGCGGCCAGCCGCTGGTCGTCGGCGCCGACGCGGCGGTGATGTCCACCTCCGGCCCGGCGGCGCTCAAGCTCCAGTTCGCCAGCACCTCCTTCACCTTGTCGGACGTGGGGCAGGGCGGCCAGCTCGGCGGCCTGGCCGACCTGCAGAAGCAGGTGCTGGGGCCGATGCGCACGACGATCTCCGAGCTCGCGCTCGGGATCGGGAACGCATTCAACGCGCAGCTGGCGCTGGGCTTCGCGCCGCCGGCGGCCACGCCCGGCGTGCCGCTGTTCGACACCACGGGCGGCACGCTCAAGATGACCGGCATCACCGCGGCGCAGCTGGCGTTCTCCAGCAGCGCCACGGTCAGCGGCGACAGCGGCAATCTGACCGCGCTGATCGGGCTGAAGAACCGGCCGATGACCATCACCACCTTCGACGCTGCCGGCAACGCCGCCGGCACGACGCAGATCGTCACCGGCGACGTGTTCACGCAGCTGGTGGGCAAGCTGGGCGTGGCGAGTTCCCTGAACCAGGGCTCGCAGCGGACCGCGACCACCGTGCGCGACCAGGCCGAAGAGGACTGGAAGTCCAGCGCCGGCGTCAACACCGACGAGGAAGCCATCAACCTGATCCAGTTCCAGCAGATGTACCAGGCCAACATGAAGGTGGTGGCCGTGGCCAACCAGCTGTTCGACAGCACGCTGCAGATGCTGGGTTGACCGGAGACCACCATGCGCATCGCCAGCAACCAGTACCACACGACGATGAACAGCGCGCTGCAGGCCGCCAACGAGGGCCTGACGCATGTGATGCAGCAGATGGCGTCGGGCCAGCGCGTGCTCAAGCCGTCGGACGACAGCATCGCCGCGCTGCGGCTGGCGCGGCTCTCGCGCGAGGAAGCGTCGCTGAGCCAGTACCGCGACAACATCGGCGCGCTGCAGAGCCGGCTCCGGACCAGCGAGGTCTCGCTGGACAGCATCCGCGAGGACCTGCAGGCCACGCGCGACCTGCTGGTCTGGGCGGCGGACGCGGGCAACACCGGCGACGACCTGAACGCGATGTCGGGCTCGGTGAAGACGCTGCACGACAGCCTGCTCTTCCTGGCCAACAGCAAGAACGCGGAAGGGCGCTACCTGTTCTCCGGCACGGCCAGCGACCGGCCGACCGTCGACCCCGCCTACAACTTCCTGGGCAACTCGCAGACGCAGCAGGTGGCGGTGGCGGACAACATGGCCATCGGCGGCAACGTGTCGCTCGAAGGCATGGGCGGCTTCCTGCGTCAGCTCAACGCGCTGGGCGCCCAGCTGGCCACGCCGGGCGTGACGGCCGAGGGCGTGCACGCCGAGGTGACCGCGATGATCGACGCGCTCGACCTGACGCTGGGCGATGTGGCGGGCAAGATCGGCCAGCTCGGCGGACGCCAGAGCATCCTGGACACGATAGACACCAACCACGCGTCGGTCAGCCTGTCCAACCGGCAGAGCGCGCTCGACCTCGGCCAGATCGATTACGGCGAAGCCGCCACGCGCCTCAACAGCTACACGCTGGCGCTGCAGGCGACGCAGAAGGCCTATGCCAAGGTCAGCCAGCTGAGCCTGTTCGATGCGATCTGACGCGATCCCGGCGCCGCTGTTCGGCGGGACAACCAGCGGCGTAACGAACGCCGCGAGCGCCACAGGCGCAACGAGCGCCCCTGGCGGCGCGCATGTCGCGAATCTTGCGGGGGCCGCGAACGGTACGAACGGACGGCGCGGCGCCGCCGATCCGGCGAGCGCGAGGCCGCCCGTCGTCGAACTGGCCGCCGCGCCGCTGCGCTCGGCGGACGCGGCCTCCGCGGCCCGCGAGCCCGGCGCGCAGTTGCAGCTCGGCAAGCTTCAGCAAGGACTGGACTACCTCGACCGCCTCGCGGCGGCGATGCAGCAGCTCAAGGGCGGGCTCAGCGACACGTTGGCACGCCAGACGGCACCGTCCGCGGCGGTCCATGGACAGCTCGATCAGCTGCGGCAACTCTGGGCGCAGCGCGGCCGAGATGCCGGCGGGCGCGTCGATGCCGAACTGCAGGCCGCGCCCCAGGACGGCGCGGCGCGCCAACGCTTCAAGCTGCGCGGCCTCGATCTGGCCGTGCTGCAGCAGGGCGGCAAGGAAACGCTGCGGCTGCAGTTGCCGAGCCAGCCTCAGGACAGCGGCGGCAGCAGCAACGGTGGCATCGGCAACAACGGCGGCAAGCCGACGCTGATTGCCGTCACGCTGGACGGCGAAGGCACGCAGCAGCAGTTGCTGGCGCTGACGAAGGCCTTGTCCCCGGCGGGCCTGTCGGTGCAGGCGCAGGGGACCGAGATCGTCTTCAGCGTCGCCGAATCGCAATGGCCCGCCTTGCGCGACGGCCTGACGCTGCGCGGCGAGGGCAAGCGATTCCCGAGCGGTCAACCGGTGCGCGCGCTGCTGGAGCCGTCGCCCGACGCGCTGCAGCCCCAACGCTGGGACGTGAAGGAGGCGACCGGCCAGCGCCAGGCGCTGGGACAACTGCTGCAGGCCGAGCCCAAGGTCGCGCAGGCGCGGGCGCGCCTGCATGAACAGCTCGTGGCGTCGGCCACGCCGCCTGCGGGGGCGGTCGAAGAGACGCTGTCGCCGGAGCAGGCTGGGCGGCTCGCCGGATCGCTGGCCGGCGCGCTGTCCGGCGCCGAATACAGCGACGTCGGCGCGCTGCTGCCCGCGCTGCGCGGCATGCACCGGCAACGCGTGCGGCAGTTGCTGGGTTCCTGAGTTCTCGAGTCTGAGGTTCCGGAGCGTCGTCTCAGAGCCCGCCGACGAAATCGTCGATCTGGAATGCCACGCAGAGCGTGTGGGTGATCGTGCTGCTCTTGCTGAAGCGGACGATCAGCTTCACCAGCTCCGAGTTCTCGTGGCAGTTGCCGCGCTGGACGCTCGCGAACCGGTGCTTCCCGTTGCTCAACGCGACCAGCATGTCCACGGTGTTCTGCGCCGGCACCAGCGTGTCCGCGCTGAAGTGGTACAGCTGTACCTGGGCCTGCGGCAGGTCATAGACCTGGGATCCGGTGACCAGGCTGTTCGCGCCGAGCTGGCGGACGAAGTCCTGGGCCTTGCCGTCCTTGTAGTCGGCCAGGAAGGATGGCAGGAGTTGGCCGGCGGCGTCGAAGACGAGCTTGGGATCGAAAGCGTAGTTCCCGTAGGCCTGGAAGCTGGTCATGACGTCGCGGGTGTGGCTGGGCAGGAAACCCAGGTTCTCGTTCATGGCGTAGGCGTCGCGGGCGGCGCCGCCGGCGGTCAGCAGCGCGCCGTGGAAGGTCCGGTAGACATCGTAGGGCCCCTGGGCGGCGGAGACGACGCGCACCGTGCCTTCCCGGGCCAGGTAGGGCAGGGACGCGAGGGTGGAATACGCGCCCTGCGAGCCGCCGAACAGGCGCAGGTCCGTGCCGAGGGTGGACAGGTAGTGCTGCTGGACGTAGGCGCGGACGGCGCGCAGCAGGTCCTGGGTCTGTCCGGCCGTGTCCGCGGCGACGAGGTAGGCCTGCGGCAGCGACTGCGAGTCGCCCAGACCGATCAGGTCGGGCGCCAGGAACAGGTGTCCCTTGCCTGCGGCGATCAGGCCGGGAATGCCCATCGTGGTGGCGCCGGAAGACGGTGCATCCGACGTGCTGTCCGTGGCGCCGCGCTGACCGATGACGACCGGCATGCCGTGGAAGTCGACCGGTTGCCCGCCGGGCGACCGCTCGGGCGCGATGAGCAGCGCGCTCAGCGTCACCGGGTTGCCGCGCGCGTCGGCGCTGCGGTAGGCCACCTTGCTGATGGCGGCGCCGTAGCGGGCCTCCGGCTTGGCCATGCGGGGAAGTTCCACCCGCAGCGCGTTCTCGAACAGGAATTTCTTGATGTCATTGCCCTTGGCGATCGCCTCCGCGAACGCGTCGAGCACGTTGTTGATGTCGCCTGGACCGATGTGCGCGGCATTGGGCAGGGATGGCAGCTGCAAGGCCTGGTCGGTGACGGAGACGACCTCGCCGCGCCGTTCGATGCCTGTCTTGAAGGTGGAGACGGTCTTGGCGTTCCAGCGCAGGCGGTAGATGGCGCCCGGGTCGAGCTCGGCGGCCGCTTCGATCGTGCGGGTGCCGACGAAGCCGCCCTGCGGATTCGGCCACTCGCTGCTGGCGACGACGTTCGCGGCGACCGTCGACTGGCTGGCATCCTGCAGGGTGAGATCGCCGCAGGCCCCGGCCGTGGGGGCGGCATAGACGATGGTGATCAGCGGATCGACGAAGGTCTGCTCGATGGCGTCCGCCGGCGTGACGCGCAGGACGCTGCAGGCGACGGTGGGATCCGGGACGGGGATCAGGGTGCTGGACGGTGACGCGTCGGGATCCGGCGATCGTCCGCCGCAGGCGGTGAGCAGGAAGCAGGCGGTGAGGGTGGCGAGCGCGGCGAGCGCGGACGGCACGGCGGGACGGTGAAAACGCATGGGACACGGTCTAAGTAGGGACGGCGTCATCGTCGATTTCTGTTCCCTTGCGCTCAATGACGCCGACGGGTGGAGGGGGAGGCGCGACCGACAGGTCCGGGTGGTCGACCCACTTGAATGCGGGGGTCGGGCGTGGGCGGCGATCGGACGTCGGACACCCGTCATCGAGTGACGCGGCGGCTTGGGTAGACTGCAACTCCGATGAATCCGCCGGCCCGCTTCCCGATCGCAACGCCTGACCCCGGCCTGGAGGCCGTGTCGCACGCCTTTTCGACGACGCCGCGCTACGACCGCCTGGACGCGCTGCGGGGGCTGGCGATGGTCTGGATGACCGTCTTCCACTTCTGCTTCGACCTGAGCTACTTCAAGGTCATCGTGGAGGACTTCTACCGCGATCCGTTCTGGACCTGGCAGCGCAGCGGCATCGTCAGCCTGTTCCTGCTGTGCGCGGGCATGGGCCAGGCGGTGGCGCTGGCGCAGGGCCAGACGGCCTACCGCTTCTGGCGCCGCTGGGGTCAGGTCATGGTCTGCGCGCTGCTGGTGTCGATCGGTTCGTGGTTCATGTACCCGCGCTCCTTCATCAGCTTCGGCGTGCTGCACGGCATGGCGCTGATGCTCATCCTGGTGCGCTTCGGCTTCTCCAGACTGCCCACGGCCGCGCTGTGGGTGCTGGGCGCGGTGGCGGTCGCGCTGCCCTTCTTCATCGCGCATCCCTTCTTCGACACCCGGACGACGAACTGGGTGGGCCTGGTCACGCGCAAGCCGCTGACCGAGGACTTCGTCCCTCTCCTGCCGTGGCTGGGCCCCATGCTGTGGGGCTGCGCGCTGATGCGGCTGGAGGCGGTGCGCGACTGGATGCAGCGGCCGTTGCTGCCGGGCGCCCGTCCGTTGTCGGTGATGGGGCGGTGGTCGCTGTCGTACTACATGCTCCATCAGCCGGTGATGCTGGGCGCGCTGATGGGCGCGCGCCACCTCGGCTGGCTCTGACGGCGGGTGCGCGACAATCGCGCCCATGAGCTCCTCTCCCGCCTCCTCCAAGACCCAGATCCTGTTCGGCTTCCACGCCGTCACCGTGCGGCTGAAGACCGCGCCTGCCTCGGTGCAGGAGATCCTCTTCGACGCGACCCGCAAGGACCAGCGCATGCGCGGGTTCCTGGAGAAGGCGGAGGCGGCGGGCGCGAAGCTGGTCGAAAGCGACGACGACCGGCTGAAGGCGCTGTGCGGCACGCATCGCCACCAGGGCGTGGTGGCGCGGGTCAAGGCGGTGGCGAAGTCGCATTCGCTGGACGAGGTGCTGGAGCAGGTCGAAGGCCCGCCGCTGGTGCTGGTGCTGGACGGGGTCACCGATCCGCACAACCTGGGCGCCTGCCTGCGCGTGGCCGACGGTGCCGGCGCGCATGCGGTGGTCGCGCCCAAGGACCACGCGGTGGGGCTCAACGCGACGGTGGCCAAGGTCGCCAGCGGGGCGGCGGAGACCGTGCCCTACCTGATGGTGACCAACCTGGCGCGGTCGCTCAACGAGCTCAAGGAGCGTGACATCTGGGTGATCGGCACCTCGGACCAGGCGGAGAAGACCCTGTACGACCTGGACCTGACGGGGCCGGTGGCGCTGGTGCTGGGCGCCGAGGGCGACGGCATGCGCCAGCTGACCGCGAAGACCTGCGACGAGCTGGTGCGCATCCCGATGCAGGGCGCGGTCGAGAGCCTGAACGTCTCGGTCGCGGCGGGCGTGTGCCTGTACGAGGCGCTGCGCCAGCGCGAGAAGAAGGCCTGAGCCGGCCAGAGCCGGCCTGATCGTCGACGCGAGATAATCGCGACCATTCCGGCGCCCACGAGGCGCCGTTCCAATATTCGCAGCCTCATTCCTGGTACCGCCATGTCAGTCATCGAAGTCAAGCATCCCCTCGTCAAGCACAAGATCGGCCTGATGCGGGAGGGCGACATGTCGACCAAGAAGTTCCGCGAGCTGACCGGCGAGGTGGCCCGGCTGCTGGCCTACGAGGCGACGGCGGATTTCCCGCTGGAGAAGACGACGATCGAGGGCTGGTGCGGCCAGGTCGAGATCGACCAGATCGCGGGCCGCAAGGTCACGGTGGTGCCCATCCTGCGCGCGGGTCTGGGCATGCTGGACGGCGTGCTGGACATGATGCCCAACGCCAAGGTGAGCGTGGTCGGGCTGGCGCGGGACCATGAGACGCTGCAGCCGGTGAACTACTTCGAGAAGTTCGTCGGCAAGCTGGACGAGCGCACCGCGCTGATCGTCGATCCGATGCTGGCGACGGCGGGCTCGATGATCGCGACGGTGGATCTGCTGAAGCAGCGCGGCTGCAAGGACATCCGCGCGCTGGTGCTGGTCGCGGCGCCGGAAGGCGTGGCCGCGCTGAACAAGGCGCATCCGGACATCCGCTGCTGGACAGCGGCGATCGACTCGCACCTCAACGAGAACGGCTACATCATCCCGGGCCTGGGCGACGCCGGGGACAAGATCTTCGGGACGAAGGACGTTTGAGGGATTTGCGCGCGGAGTGAGCGGCGTAGCGGCCAAGGGCGCAGCGGCCTCGACGAAGTCCCCGTCAGGCTGAAAGCGGACGGTGACCACCTCATCCTACGGGCCGATACGCGCCGCAAACAGCAGCAGTGGTCCATTGAAGTGCGGACCTTTTCATGTACCTTCGCGAGCTTTTCGGATTCAGCCCAGGAACGCCCAGCCTGCCGCAGCCGCGAGGAGCACCACGATGAGTGGCGACAGGCGCGCGTAGACCAGCAGCGCAAACGCCACAAGTGCCGTGGCAAAGTCGGCGCGTGTGCGAATCGCACTCGTCCATACCGGGTCGTACAACGCCGCCAGCAGGATGCCGACCACGGCAGCATTGATGCCGGCCATGGCCGACTGCACAGCTGCTCGCTGCCGCAGCGCGTCCCAGAAGGGCACCGCACCCACCACGAGCAGGAACGCCGGCAAAAATATCGTGGCCAGCAGTGCGAGCCCGCCCGTCCAGCCCGAGAACGGGCCGTCCATGACAGCGCCCAGGTAGGCGGCAAACGTGAACAGGGGCCCAGGTACGGCTTGCGCAGCGCCGTATCCCGCAAGGAACTGCTCGTTCGTGACCACTCCTGCCGGAACCACCGTCGCCTGCAGCAGAGGCAGCACGACGTGGCCTCCACCGAACACTAGAGCGCCTGCACGATAGACGCCCTCCACAACGGTCCACAACAGCGATTGGGTAGCAACGGCGACGCCTGACAAGCCCACAAGAAGACCGAAGAACAAGGCGAAAGCAGCGGCGCCCGCCGCCTTTGAGACGCCATAGCTGCGATGGACAACGGGCTCCTGCCGTGGGAGCTTCACCATTCGCCAACCGACGAGGCCACCGACTCCGATGGCGATGACCTGTGATGACGAGGCTGGCAGGACCAGGACCAGAAGCGCCGCCACCATCGCAATAGCTGAGCGAGCGCCGTCCGGGCACAGATTCCTCGCCATGCCCCAGACCGCCTGCGCCACGACTGCCACGGCGGCAACCTTCAATCCGTGCACCACGCCGCTCCCCGCGAGCGCTCCCCAGTGCTGGAGCCCGTAGGCAAAAACGATGAGCGCGAAGGCGGACGGAAGTGTGAAGCCACACCACGCCGCCAACGCTCCGAGCCAGCCTGCTCGCGCCAGCCCGATAGCGATGCCGACCTGACTGCTTGCAGGACCCGGAAGAAACTGGCAGAGCGCCACCACGTCCGCGTAGCTTCGCTCGTCAAGCCAACGGCGACGCTCCACGATCTCGGCTCGAAAGTAGCCCAGGTGGGCGACGGGGCCGCCAAAAGAGGTGAGCCCGAGTTTCAGGAATGCGAGGAGCACCTCGAAGGCGCCGCCTCGTTGTTCTGCGGTGACGAGCTCAATGTGCTTCTCTGCAGCCATGCCGCAATCGTATGCCGCTCCCATGACTGTCATCCGGCGAATCCTGGCGAAGCACGAAAAGCAGCTTCCGCTGCGGGTCTGCCGGGGCTCCAGGCTGGAAGCGGGCGTCTCGGCCTCCGTGTGGACATGCCCCCGCGCTCGTTGCAAGTCCTCAACTATTCGACTATTCTCGAAGGATGGAGGACGTCGATGTTGTTCGTGCGCTCGGCGCGCTTGCGCAGCCATTGCGGCTGCAGGTGTTTCGTGCCCTGGTGGTGGTCGGTGAGGCGGGGCTGACGCCCGGCGCCATCCAGGAAGCATTGGGCGTCCCCCCGGCGACGCTGTCCTTCCATCTAAAGGAATTGCTCGCGTCCGGCCTCGTGACCCAGGAGCGCGCGAGCCGCCACCTCATCTACCGCGCCGACTACCAACGCATGAACGGTCTCCTGGGCTACCTCACCGAGAACTGCTGCCAAGGTGCCGCCTGCGCGGTCGACAAGAAGTCCGCATCCTGCTGCTGAACCTCATGACCACGAACGTCCTCATCCTCTGCACACACAACTCCGCCCGCAGCGTGCTGGCGGAGGGCATGCTGAACCACTGGGCCAAGCAGCTGGGCACGAACATCAAGGCCTACAGCGCCGGCAGCGCCCCCAGCGGTCGCATCAATCCGTTCGCCCTCGAGGCGCTACAGGGGGCGGGCGTCGACACCGCCGGCTATCGGAGCAAGAGCTGGGACGAGTTCACCGCTCCTGAGGCCCCGCCGTTGTCCATCGTCATCACGGTGTGCGACAGCGCCGCGGCTGAGCAATGTCCGGTGTTCTTCGGCGGTACGGGGCAGCCGGTCAAGGTGCATTGGGGCTACCCGGACCCGTCCAACGCGGACGGCGGAGATGACGGGAAGCGACGCGCCTTCGAGCTGACCCGGCAGGCCATCGGCTACCGGATGCTGCAACTGGCGCAGTTGCCCCTTGAGGCTATGACGATGGCCGAGCAGCAACTCGCGCTGTCCAGGATTGCGCAGAACTGACGCGATGAATTTGACCCGCAAGCTCTTCGCCGAGATGTTGGGCACAGCACTGCTGCTGGCCGTTGTCATCGGCTCCGGGGTGATGGCCGAGCGCCTGGCAGGTGGCAATGTCGGTGTCGCGCTGCTGGCCAACACCCTGACCACCGTCGGCGGCTTGTATGTCCTCATCGAGCTGTTCGGGCCTGTCAGCGGCGCCCACTTCAATCCGGTCGTCAGTGCCGTGATGGCCTGGCGTCGAGAGCTGCCGGCTGCCTCCCTGATCCCTTACGTCATCGCCCAGCTGTCCGGCGCCGTGCTTGGCGCCTGGCTCGCGCACGCGATGTTCGACATGAACCTGCTGCAGCTCTCCACGAAGCTGCGCAGCGGCAGTGGGCAGTGGATTGCGGAAGGGGTCGCGACCTTTGGACTGCTGCTCGTCATCCTCCGCGCGCCGGCGCCGCGCGTCGCGGCGATGGTGGCCAGCTACATCGGCGCAGCCTACTGGTTCACCGCCTCGACATCGTTCGCCAACCCGGCGGCAGTGTTCGGCCGCATGTTCAGCGGCAGCTTTGCCGGTATCGCACCCGCGAGCGCGCCAGGGTTCGTCATCGCCGAATTGGTTGGTGCCGCGCTCGCGGTCGCAGCGAATCACGCGCTGTCTTCCAACCGTTCGTCGGTCGAGGCGACGCCCCCCACTTCCTCGCCGCCAGTACGTCATGTCTGACCACCTCTTCCCCGACGCCACCTTGCCTGCGTTGAGCGCCGAGCTGCTGGATATCCCCAACCAAGCGCGTCTGACGGCGGCGACGCCATCGCAGCACCCTCCGCGAATCCTGATGCTCTACGGCTCCCTGCGCGAGCGCTCCTACAGCCGCCTGCTGACGTTTGAAGCTGCCCGGTTGTTGGAGGCGATGGGCGCTGAGGTCCGGATCTTCGACCCGTCCGGACTGCCGCTGCCGGACGATGCGCCGGACACGCACCCCAAGGTGGCGGAGCTCCGCCAATTGGCCACCTGGTCGGAGGGCATGGTGTGGTGCTCGCCGGAAAGGCACGGGGCCATGACCGGCATCATGAAGACGCAGATTGACTGGATTCCGCTCTCGAACGGCTCGGTGCGCCCCACGCAAGGAAAGACGCTGGCGGTGATGCAGGTGTCGGGCGGCTCGCAGTCGTTCAACGCGGTGAACCAGATGCGAGTGCTTGGCCGCTGGATGCGGATGCTGACCATCCCGAACCAGAGCTCGGTCGCGAAGGCCTTCGCGGAGTTCAGCGAGGAAGGTCGGATGAAGCCGTCGTCCTACTACGACCGGGTCGTCGACGTGGTGGAGGAGCTGCTCAAGTTCACCTTGCTGACGCGCGACCTGGGTCCGTACCTGGTGAACCGCTACAGCGAGCGAAAGGAGAGCGCTGCGGAACTGGCCCAGCGTGTTGAGTTCAGCAAGGCAACGGGCTGCGGCTCTGCGGCCTCCGACACGGAAGGTAGCCGCAGCGTCGCCTCCTGCGAGATGCCAGAGGTTGCTTCAGACGCACCACCGAAGTCCTCACGCTGCTGCGGTTGATGAAGGGGCGCTTACGCTGCGAAGCAGCCGTTTCCAATATCACTCCGAGCGGCTCCCAAACTCCCCGCCCGCACCTTCACTGTGGAGGAAAGGCTTGACGCGCTTTCCATGACATGACTTGGTTTGCCAAGTTCACGGCGCCGCGCCCGACAGCGTGTAGTCGAAGCGATAGGAATGCGCACCGCCCGGCGCGATGTCGATCGTCATGCGGCCGGCCAGCCCGGCGAGTGCCTCGGTGGCGGAGTCTGGCACGACGGTGATCGACTGCGTGGGCACGCCACGTTCCATGGTCGAACTGTGCTGCAGCACGAAGCTTCCAGCGTGGCCGTCCAGGGTGCCGCTGACCTTCTCCATCGCAACGTAGCCGGCCGAGCCGGTGACCGCGCTGCGGCATGCGAGCATCTCGCCGGCGCTCACCGCCTCCAGCGCGCCGTGGAAGCGCTTGTCGATGGCCATCCGGCCGAGGCCGGCCTGGGACGCAGCCTCAGTGGCCGGCTGCGGCGAGAGTTGGACATCGAACTTTCCGCTGGCGATATGGACGATCAAGGCAGGCTCCTTCGCTGAATCAGGTGACGACGCATCGGCCGCGTTCGCTCCGAGTGAGACGCATAGCATGGCGCCGATCAAGGATCGAAAAATCTTCATGGCATCATGAATCGAATCGGCCGGAAATCGGCCGGAGATCGGCCGCCAGCCTGCATTGAAGCAACGAACCCGATGTCGACGATTGGAAGAACGCGACAGCCTCCGGGCCAAGAGGCCCGTGGTGTCCTGCACCGTCTGCCGCCAGGGGAGTTCGCCCATTCGCGCATCGCGCCGCCGCCGGATCTGGCCGATCGACTCGCTTTTCGGTCCCGATGCGGTCGCTCTGAACGAGGTGCTGGACTGCGGAGACGTAGAGGCGAGCGCACTCGCCTCGGACTTCCTGCGCGCCCGCCTTCCCGCGCTGGATGCGCCCGCGCGGCTAGCCGGTCGCATCGTCGATGGCGTCGCCGAGGATCTCGAACTGCACTCGGTCGACGCGCTCGCGCGCCGCTTCGGCATGAGCCCGCGCACGCTTCAGCGCCTGTTCCCGACCAGGTGGGCGTCGGCCCGAAGTGGGTCATCAACCGCTACCGCATGCGCGAGGTCTGAAGGTTCCTCGGTTACAGCAGCGGAAAGCGACTCACACCTTCCGCCGGCAGCTTGTGCATGCAAGCGGCGAACAGCGGGTGGGCGAGCCAGCCGTTCAGCCATGACCGCAACGACGGCACGTCCAGCGTTGCAAACCACTCCGGCTCCACTGCGGCGAACTGGCGGACGAAGGGGAACACAGCCAGGTCGGTGGCGCACGGCGTAGCGCCGCCCAGGCAGGGCTCGCTGCGCAGCCGCGCCTCCAGCGGTCGCAGAAGCACATCGACCGCGCTGTCGCGGTGTGCTTCTGGCGCGAGGGTCTCACTCGCGTAGCGCTGCGGGTACTTCCAGCGGTCCAGGTGGTGCTTGAAGTCGCCGTCATTCCGCTGCAGCAGGTCAAGGTTCGCAAGCGACTGCGCCCGCTCCCACCAGCCCTGCGCAGCGGGCTCAGCCAGTGCCCAGCGCATGATGTCCCAGCTCTCCTCGATCACGACGCCATCGGGCAACTGCAGCACGGGCACCGTTCCCTTCGGAGACAAGGCCAGCAGGCTCGCCGGCTTGTCGCGCAGGCTGACCTCCACCGCGTCGAAGTTCCGCCCGGCCTGCAGCAGCGCCATCCGCGCGCGCATCGCATAGGGGCAGCGGCGGAAGGTGTAGAGCCGTGGCAACTGGCTCAACGAACCCATAGCACCTCGAACTGCTGTCGGGTGGAAGCGACCTGCATCGACACCTCATCCCCTTCGCACTTGCCCAGCATGGCCCTGCCCAACGGGGTTTCGCTGCTGATGACCTGGACGATCTGAGCATCGATCGTCAGCTTCATGCTGCCCCCATCCGGGCCGAGGAAAAGCTGTTGCTCCTTGCCGTCGGCATCGGCGAGGCAGGCCAGCGCACCGAGTTGGATGCCTTTGCCGACGTCCAGCACCTGCTGCTGCACCAAGGATTTGTCGATCATGAAAGGCGGGCATCTCAAACAAGCGGAGGTCGCTTGATTGTGACGGCCTCTGGCGGCGTCGGACGCTTCGATCACCGGCAGCCAGTCTCAACCGCGAACGCAATGAAGCCATCGGCGATGTCGGGACACGTCGCCGGTCACGCGCTGAGCGAAAGCCGTCGGGAGGAAGGCGGCCAGCAGCAGGCCGAACAGGGGGCTGACTTCAGGTGCGCTCCAGGTCGATGACGTGGCGCACGTTCGTCCCAGGCCGGGCAGGGATCAATCCCTAGGTTCCGGCCGTGCTGCTGTGAGGGCCATCGCTTCGGGCGCCTGCTACACCACGCCGAGCGCGCCCAGCACACCCCCGGCCAGCACCATCCACACGATGCCGATCTTGGTCCGCATCGTGAGGACCACCGTCGCGACGATCATCGCCAGCGTCGCCCAGCGGTGGGAGGGCTCGACGAGGTAGGGCGCCGCCAGCAGCCAGCCCGTCGCGATCATCAATCCCAGCGTCAACGGCGCCATGCCGACGGTGAACGCACGCACCCCCAGGTGCTCGCGGTTGTTGCGCGCCCAGCGCGTCGCGGCCACGACCAGCGTGGTCGACGGCAGCAGGATGCCGGCCATCGCCGCGGCCGCGCCGAGCAGGCCGGACACGTTGAAACCCAGCACCGCGACGAACAGGATGTTCGGACCCGGCGCGGCCTGCGCCAGCGCGATCGAACTGGTGAAGCTCTGGTCGGTCAGCCAATGGCGCTCGTCGACCAGGTAGCGGTGCATGTCCGGCGCCGTCGTGATCGCGCCGCCGATCGACAGCAGCGACAGCATCAGGAAGTGCAGCATCAGCGCGCCGAGCTCGGACCAGCTCAGCGCGCCGACGAGCATCTGGGCCCAGCCTGCCTGCGCGCCGACCTGCGTGGCGAGCTGTGTCGCGACCTGGGCCTCGGCGCTCATGGACGAACACCCGCGCGGCTGCGCTTGAGCGCGATCAGCGCCAGCGTCATGCCCAGCCCGCCGACGCTCAGCACGATCCAGAACAGCGGCAGCTTCAGCCAGACCGTCGCGCCGAACACCAGCGCCGCGAGCGCCAGTCCCGGCGCCAGGCCGATGGGGTTCTTCTTCAGCGAGGGCAGCAGCTTGAAGCCCGTGGCCAGGATCAGCCCCGCCGACACCGCCCCCATGCCGCGCAATGCGCCGGTCATCCGCGGCGAGGCCAGCCAGGTCGTCGACAGCGCCGCCAGGATCAGCACGATCACGGCCGGGAACAGCATCATGCCGGCGAGCGCGACCAGGGCGCCGCGCAGGCCGAAAAAGCGGTCGCCGATCATCAGCGAGATGTTCACGATGTTCGGTCCGGGCAGCACCTGCGCGACGGCGAGCGTCTCGACGAACTCCTCGCGCGACATCCAGTTCAGGCGCTCGACCAGCTCCCGCTGCGCGACCGCCAGCACGCCGCCGAAGCCCTGCAGCGCCAGCCAGGTGAAAGCCCAGAACAGCTGAGAGAGCGACTCGGGTTGCGAGAGCGGGAGCGGCGCGGCCTGCGCCGCGGCGCCTTCAGGGGAGGAGGGCGTTCCGGAGGAAGGCCCTGCGCTCACCGGTGCCCCTTCAGAACGTCCGGGTTGACGATGTTGGACGGCTTGCCGGCCATGTAGTTCAGGACGTTGTCGAACGCCGCGTCGAAGTACATCTGGTAGCTGTCCTGCTCCACGTAGCCGATGTGCGGCGTGCACACGGCGTTCTCCAGGCGCAGCAGCGGGTGGCCCTGCAGGATCGGTTCGGACTCGAACACGTCGACCGCCGCCATGCCGGGTCGGCCCCGGTTCAGGCCGGACACCAGCGCCCCGTCGGCGACCAGTTCCGCGCGCGACGTGTTCACGAACAGCGAAGTCGGCTTCATCCGCGCCAGGTCCTCGGAGGTCACGATGCCCGTCGTCTCGTCGGACAGCCGCAGATGCAGCGTCAGCACGTCGGCCTGTTCGAAGAAGGCTTCGCGGGTGTCCGCGGCCTGGTGACCGTCGGCCTGCGCGCGCAGCCGCGAGGCCTCGCTGCCCCAGACGATCACGTGCATGCCGAAGGCCTTGCCGTAGCCGGCGATCAGCTGGCCGATCTTGCCGTAGCCCCAGATGCCCAGCGTCTTGCCCCGCAGCACCATGCCCAGGCCGAAGTTCGGCGGCATCGAGCCCGACTTCAGGCCCGACTGCTGCCACACGCCGTGCTTGAGCGTCGAGATGTACTGCGGCAGCCGCCGCATCGCGGCCATGATCAGCGCCCAGGTCAGCTCCGCGGGCGCGATCGGCGATCCGCCGCCTTCGGCCACGGCGATGCCCAGCCGCGTGCAGGCGTCCACGTCGATGTGTTTGCCCACGCGCCCGGTCTGCGAGATCAGCTTCAGCTTGGGCAGCTTTTCCAGCAGTTGGCGCGGGAAGTGGGTGCGTTCGCGGATCGTCACCAGCACTTCCGCGTCCCGCAGCCGGACCGACAGCTGTCCGATGCCCTTGACGGTGTTGGTGAAGACCTTGGCGTTCAGCGCGTCCAGCTTGGCGGCGCAAGGGAGCTTGCGCACGGCGTCCTGGTAGTCGTCGAGGATGATGATGTTCATAGGCGTGCGGGCTCCGATCCTACTCGCCTGAATCGGTCACCCCAAGGCCATTGGGCGAGCGTCGTGCAACAGATCGGAACAGGCACTAGCATCCGGCCCGCATCGCATCCCCCATCCCCAGACAAGGAGACTTCCATGGACATGTACGCCGCCACCGTGCCGGTGTTCGACCGCATGCTGATCAACATGCAGACCTGGATCCGCACCGCGCGCGATCACGCCATCGCCAAGGGCTTCGACGAATCCGTCTACCTCACGCTGCGCCTGGCGCCCGACATGCTGCCGCTGCCGCGTCAGATCCAGATCGCCAGCGACGCCGCCAAGAGCGGCGCGGCCCGCCTGGCCAGCATCGAGGTGCCGAGCTGGCCCGACGACGAAGCCACGCTGGACGATCTGATCCAGCGCATGCAGAAGACGCGCGACTTCCTCAAGACGGTCACGCCCGAGCAGATCAACGGCTCGGAGGCGCGTGCGATCAGCGTGCCGCGTCGCAGCAAGGAACCGCTGCAGTTCGAGGGCCAGGACTTCGTCCGCTTCTACAACCTGCCCAACTTCTTCTTCCACGCCACGACGCTGTACGCGCTGCTGCGCAACGCCGGCGTGCCGCTGGGCAAGATGGATTTCCTGGGTCAGCCCAAGTAGTCAGCCGAGCAGCCGGCGGAGCAGGCTCTTGCCCTGTTCCAGCTGCCGGTTGAGCGCGATCAGGCGGGCTTCGGCTTCCGCCTGGTCGAAGCAGCGCGCCACTTCCGTGTAGATCGCCGTCCGCAGGTGCCACAGGTCCTGCGGATGCCGCGCATGGACGATGTGGCGGAGCAGGGCAGCCACGCGCTCCTGCGCGTCCGGATCGGCCTCGCCGGCCAGGTCGGTGACGCTGGCGCGGAAGGCGGTCCGCAGCTTGGCCATCGCCCGGGCGCTGGCCTGGGGCCGGCGGCCTTCGCCGGGCCACAGCCGCATCAGGCTCTGGAAGATGGAATCCCCGTTGCGCCGCCGTGTCGGCGCATCGTTCATCGCCGCGCCCCCGGCGCCGCCGAGGCGGCCGGCCGGCTCCACCCAGGACTGGGTGTCCACCGCGCGCGTTTCGAAATCGTCCGGCTCCGCGGCTTCCACCGCTTCCGCCGCCTCGACGATCTCATCCCATCGGGACAGACTCGGAATCGCTTTCATGGGCTTGCGTTCTTCTTGTCCTGGTTGATCGAACGCGCGTCCCTCGACGTCCCTTGGCGGGCTTGCTCTATCGCGCGGCGTCCAGACTCTTGAAGGCCCGGATCGCGAGACGATTGTGGAAGTCGGACCTGTAACAAGAAGCTCCGATAAGGGCGTGACGGCGCCCTCAAATCGTGCTCAAGTTCTCACTCCGGCGGCCGATAACGGGCTGAATGGGCGGGTCGCCGGTGTCCGCGGCACGCCCAGGGCGGGCACTCCACGCAGGGAAATGGGCGGTCGGCACCGTCCATTTGCCGGGATGCCTCCCGGAGCGCACGGACACAATCCCGTACAGGCGGCCCCTGGGCCCGAGCCGGCACGTCCGGCCGCGTCCGCCGGACCGCATCACCGTGCCCCGAAAGCCCGATCACATGGACATCGCCCGCCCCAGCATGCCGAACTTGAGCGTTCCCGCCCCGCTGGCCCAGGAATGGGAGCAGCTGCTGACCCGTGCCCGAGAGGGCTCGCTCCCCCTGCCGGAGCTGATGGACCGCGGCAACTTCTTCCAGGGCCAGAATCTCGGCGACGCCGCCGCGCATCTGTATGAGACCTGGCTGTCGCACGAGGGCCAGCCGCCCGCGGCGCGTCTGGTGGCGCTCTACAACTGGGGCACCGTGCTGGGCAACGTCCAGCAGCATGAACGCGCCGAGCAGGTCTACCGGCAGGCGCTGGCGATCAGCCCGACCTTCGCCCAGGCCCGTCTGAACCTCGGCCACCAGCTGGAGCACCTCGGGCGTGTCGATGACGCCCTCGGCGCCTGGCGCGAGGTCTACGACGGCGCCGGCCCCATGGAGGCGCTTGGCGCCGACCAGACCGGCTTGCGCACCCACGCCTTCAACAATGCAGCCCGGCTGCTGGAACTGCAGCGTCGGTATGACGAGTCCGAAGCGCTGATGGTGCGCAGCCTCGCGCTGAACCCGGACCAGACGGATGTCATGCAGCATTACGTGCACATCCGCCAGAAGCAGTGCAAGTGGCCGGTTTACGAGGCGTTCGGCGAAGTTACACACAACAAGCTGCTGATTGCCACCTCATTGCTGGCCACACTCAGCGCCACCGACGACCCCGCGCTGCAGATGGGCGCCGCCCAGCGCTTCGTCCACGAGAAGGTGACGAAGCAGAAGGACGCGCTCTGGCGCCATCCCGTGTCGGTCGCCGCACGGGAGCAGGGCGGCAAGATCAAGATCGGCTACCTCTCCGGCGACCTTTGCATGCACGCCGTGGGTCTGCTCACCGCCGAGCTGTACGAGCTGCACGATCGCGAGAAGTTCGAGATTCATGCCTTCGATTGGAGCCGCGAAGACGGCACTTCCCTGCGCAAGCGCATCCTGATGTCGATGGACAAGGTCTGGCGCTTGAACGCGATGGACGACGCAACCGCCGCCAAGTTGATCGCGCAGGCCGGCATCGACGTGCTGGTGGACCTGCAGGGCCTCACCAGCGGCGCGCGCCCCAATATCCTGGCGCATCGCCCGGCCCCGGTGCAGGTCAGCTACCTGGGCCTGCCGGCGACCTCGCTGCTGCCTGGCGTCGACTGGATCCTGGCGGATCGCTTCACGATGCCGCCCGAATACCTGCCGTACTGTAGCGAAAAGCCCATTTTCCTGCCGCATTGCTACCAGGTCAGCGACCGCAAGCGCGAGATCGGCGCGGATCCCACCCGTGCCCAGTACGACCTGCCGGCGGATGCCTTCGTCTTCTGTTCGTTCAACAACAACCACAAGATGAACGCCGAGATGTTCGGCGCCTGGATGCGCATCCTGCACGGCGTGTCGAACTCGGTCCTGTGGCTGCTGGCGGACAACGAGTGGGCCAAGGCCAACCTCCTCCACGAGGCGGAGGCCGCCGGCATCGACGCCTCGCGCCTGGTCTTCGCGCCGCGTGTCGCACCGCCGGACTACCTGGCGCGTTTCCAGTTGCCGGACCTGGTGCTGGATACCTTCCCGTACAACGCCGGCACCACCGCCAGCGACTGCCTCTGGATGGGCACGCCCATCCTGACCCGCTCCGGCCGCAGCTACATCTCCCGCATGTGCGGCAGCCTGCTGACCGCCGTCGGCCTGCCGGACCTGATCACCTTCTCGGTCGAGGAATACGTCCAGCGCGCGATCCAGATCGGGCTGAATCCGGGCCGCGCGAAGTCCTACAAGCGCTACCTGCGGGACGAAGGGCGCAACAGCGCACTTTTCGACATGCCTGGCATCGTTCGTGACATCGAGCGCGAATTCGAGCAATTGGCACTCGCACATAGAAGCTGAAATTGACAAGATTTGATCAATGAACCGGCCTCACGATCCCTTCTTCGATGGTGACCAGCGCGCCCGCGGCCCCGGCCTGCGCCTGGCCGCGGAAGACGGCCAGCGTGCGCCCGGGATCCCGGACGCGCCGCACGACCCGCTCGCGGACCTGGCGCAGCAGCCGGCGATCGATCCGCTGCTGCAATGCCTGTCCTGGATCACGCAGCACCACGGCCGTGCCCGCTCGGTCGAGTCGCTGCGCGCCGGCGCGCCGGTGGAAGGGGCGCTCAGCCCCGACCAGGCCATCCGCCTGATGCGCGAAGCCGGCTACAACGCCGGCCTGCTGCGCAAGGGCATCGAGGAAATCAACCAGCTGCTGCTGCCGGCGGTGCTGCTGCTCAACGGCGGCGACGCCTGCGTGCTGGTGCGCCGCCTGGACGACGACGGCTCCGGCGCCGTCCGCTATGAGGTCGTCTTCCCCGGCCCCGAGGCGGCCAGCTGTGTCGCGCCGGCCTCCGAGCTGGACCAGGAGTACAGCGGCTTCATCCTGGCGATCGCGCCGCAGGAGGTCTCGCAGGCCCGGCCGATCAGCGGCGCCAAGGACGACGACACGCCGCTGCTGCAGGCCGGTTCGCACTGGCTGTTCGGTACGCTCAAGCGCTTCATCCCGTACTACCGCTCGGCGATGCTCGCCGCGCTGCTGAGCAACGTGCTCATGATGGTCTCAGGCCTGGTGACCTCGGTCATCTACGACAAGGTGATCCCGCACCAGGCCTTCGTCACGCTGTGGACGCTGGCGGTCGGCGCGGGCCTGGCGCTGGTCTTCGACCTCTTCGCCCGCCAGCTGCGCGCGCACCTGATCGACCTCGCCGGCCGCAAGACCGACCTGATCGTCGGCGCCAAGCTGTTCCGCCAGACGCTGGGCGTGCGCATGGAACACCGCCCCGCGTCGGCCGGCTCCTATGCCCACTACCTGGCCCAGGTCGAAGTCGTGCGCGACTTCTTCACCTCGGCCACGATGTCGGTGCTGACCGACCTCCCGTTCGTGATCCTCTTCGTCGCGATGACCTTCATCATCGGCGGCCCCCTGGGCTGGGTGCTGCTGATCGCCATCCCCCTGATGCTGCTGATGAGCTTCGGCATCCAGGGCTATCTGCGCCGCGCGATGCGCACCAACATGACCGAGGCCGCCGACCTCCACGGCACGCTGGTGGAAGCGCTCGAAGGCCTCGAGGACCTCAAGACCACCGGCGCCGAAGGCCGCTTCCTGCGCCGCTACGAGCACAGCACCGCCATCGTCGCCGAGTCCGCGCTCAAGGCCCGCACCATGGCCAGCTGGAGCATGAACATCTCGATGACCATGCAGCAGGCGATCAACCTGGTGATGCTGGTCTGGGGCGTCTACCTGATCAACGAGAGCGTCATCAGCGCCGGCGCCTTGATCGGCGCGGTCATGTTCGCCGGCCGCGCCACCGTGCCGCTGAACAGTCTGGTGAGCCTGGCGACCCGCTACCAGGGCGCCCGCGCGGCGATGCTGTCGCTGAACTCGGTGATGAGCGCGCCGGTGGAGCGCGACGCCGCCCGCAACTACGTCCCGCTGAACCAGATCACCGGCCGCATCGGCCTGAACGACATCGGCTTCTCCTACCCGGCGCAGGGCGACGCCCAGTCGCCCAAGGTGCTGCGCAACGTCACGATGCGCGTGCAGCCGGGCGAGCGTCTGGCCATCCTGGGCCGCATCGGCAGCGGCAAGTCGACCGTGCTGCGCATGCTGGCCGGCCTCTACCAGCCGACCGAAGGCCACGTCGAGATCGACGGCATCGACCTGCGCCAGGTCGATCCGGCCGAGTTCCGCAGCAAGGTCGGCTTCGTGTCGCAGGAACCGCGGCTCTTCCATGGCACGCTGCGCGACAACGTGCTGATGGGCCGTCACGTCGATGCGCAGCGGCTCGTCGAGGTCGCCAAGCTCACGGGCCTGGACCGCGTCGTCGCCGGCCATCCGATGGGCTGGGACCTGCCGGTGGGCGAAATGGGCTCGCTGCTGTCCGGCGGCCAGCGCCAGCTGGTGGCGCTCGCGCGCAGTCTGGTCACCAAGCCGCAGATCCTGCTGATGGACGAGCCGACCAGCTCGATGGACGCGCAGTCCGAGATCGCCTTCCTCCGCCAACTGCGCGACGCCGCCGGCGACTGCACGCTGATCATGGTCACGCACCGACCGGCCGTGCTGGAACTGGTGTCGCGCATCGTCGTCGTCGACACCGGCCGCCTTGTCATGGACGGCCCGCGCGATCAGGTGCTGGCGGCGCTGTCCGGCGCCCGCCCGCCCGGCCAGGCGCAGCAACAGCAGCCCCAGCCGGGCCAACCCGGCCAGCAGCCGCAAGGCGCGCCCGTGCACGTCCATCCGGCCGCGCAGGCGCTGAACCGCGCGGCGTCCGTGTGACGTCCGATTGAAGTCCGCCCGACCTCCGTTCTGAAGTCCTCCTCCATGTCGCAGTCCCGCACCCTCAGCCGCGAAGAAGGCCTGTTCGTCGGCAGCGTCCAGTCGGCGCTGATCGACGAGCCGCTGCCGCGCGCCGTCTGGGCGCTCTACCTGATGGCCGCGGTGCTGCTGGTGGGGCTGGCCTGGTCGTCGATCGCGACCGTCGACGAGGTCACCCGCAGCGACGCGCGCATCGTGCCCGACGGCAAGGAGCAGGTCATCGCCAGCCTGGAGTCCGGCACGCTGGGCAAGCTGCTGGTGCATGAGGGCGAGGAAGTCGAGGCCGGCGAGGCCCTGGCCGAACTGGATCCGACGCGCGCCGAGGCTGCCGAGAACGAAAGCCAGGCCAAGCGCCTGGGCCTGATGGCGCAGGTCGCGCGGCTGCGCGCCGAGGCGCTGGGCGTGCCGCTGAAGTTCCCGGACGAAGTGAAAGGCGTGCAGCGCCTGGTCGACAGCGAGTCCGAGGTCTTCGATACGCGTCGCCGCGTCCTCGAAGAGGCCACCGCCAGCATCAACCGAAGCATCGGCCTGCTCGCCACCGAGCAGAAGATGGCGCAGGACATGGCGTCCAAGGGCCTGATGTCCAACGTCGAGGTCATGCGCGTCACGCGCCAGGTCAACGAACTGCAGCAGCAGCGCAACGAGCGCATCAGCCGCTTCCGCCAGGATTCGAGCTCGGAGCTGTCGAAGGCGCAGACCGATCTCGCGCAACTGGACGAGCAACTGGTCGTGCGCCGCGACGCGGTCACGCGCTCGGTGCTGAAGTCGCCGGTCAAGGGCCTGGTCAAGAACATCAAGATGAACACGGTGGGCGGCGTGATCACCTCCGGCACGCCGATCATGGAGATCGTCCCGATCGGCCCGCGCATCCTGATCGAGGCGCGCATCAAGCCCAAGGACATCGGCTACATCCAGGTCGGGCAGACGGCGATCGTCAAGCTCAACGGCTACGACTTCAACGTCAACGGCGGCCTGCACGGCAAGATCGAGTACGTCAGTCCCGACGCGCTCGGCGAGACCGAGAAGAACAACGAAGGCACCTACTACCGCGTCGTGATCACCGCCGAGCGCAACACGCTGCGCGCCAAGGGCGAACCGTTGCCGGTCATTCCCGGCATGACGGCGATGGTGGACATCCGCACTGGCGAGCGCTCCGTGCTGAGCTACCTCCTGCGCCCGATGCTGAAGTCGAAGGAGGCGCTCCGCGAGCGTTGAACCATCGGCGCGTTCCCGCCGCCGCTGGTGCCGCCCGCTTCACGCGGGCGGTTTCATTTGTAAGCCACGTCTGAAGGTCACGAACAGTCCGGTTGCGCGCCGCTTATCCACGCTTCGATTTCCCGCTGGAATGGTCCAGTAGAGCCCATGGGAAATTGCTTGCAGTACGCGTGACCATGACAGCCACCACCCGGCGCCCGAGCCTGCGGCGCACCGCCTTGTCCGCCATGTCCTCCTTCGGCATGACCGCCCGCCCGGCGCTCGTCCTGACGGCGCTGTGCGCCATCGGCGCGCCCGCCTGGGCGCAGGACCCGCCGCCCAGCCGGTGCTCCGACGAGCGCACGCTGCCGGCCGCTCAGCTGTCCGCCAAGGACACGGCGCTGCTGGACATCGGCGATTCCGACCCGCGCGCGCAGTTGCAGGAGCTGGTCAACCGGTCGCTCAACCGCAGCAAGGCGCTGGGCGCGACGCGGTTGCTCACGCAGGCGGCCGAGGCCGATTTCGAGGAAGCCAAGGCGCAGCGTCTGCCCACGGTGACCATGGGCCTGACGGCGGGTCACACCGGCACCGTCGTGCCGGGCAACGGTTCCATCGACAACTCCAGCGGGCTGCAGGGACGCGGCTCGCTGAGCGTGACCGCGCCGATCTACGACTCCGGCCGCATCACCAAGCTCACGGAGTGGCGCTCCCAGCTGCTCGACGCCGCCCGCTACGGACAGTCGAGCGCCGAAGAGCAGGTCGCCCTGCAGACCGTGTCGCTGGCGCTGGATCGCGGGCGTTACCAGCTGCAGGCGCAGGTCTACAGCCAGTACGTGCGCAAGATGTCCTGCCTGGTCGAGGCGCTGGAGATCATCACCCGGGCCGACCGTGGCCGCGCCAGCGAGCTGGTGCAGGCGCAGAAGAGCCTGCAGCAGGCCGACCTGTCGTACGAGCAGACCACCTCGGCGCTGCGCCAGACCGAGGTCCGACTGAAGCGCTTCGTCGGCGACGAGCTGCCGCGCGGCGCGGCGATGAGCGCCGTGCTGGCGCGTCTGCCCGACCTCAACGAGATGCTGGCCGACGTCATGGTTTCGCCCGACGTCTCGGCCGCCGCGGCCCAGGCCCAGGCGCAGCGCAGCTATGCGGAATCGGTGCGCGCCGGGCAGCAGCCCAGCGTGAGCCTGCTGGTGAGCGGCAATTCGACGATCGGCCAGGCGCGGCAGACCGACTGGATCGGCGGCGTCACCGTGAACATCCCCATCGTGCAGCCGGGCGCCGACTCGGCGTTGACCTCGGCGAGGCGCCGCGCCCAGGCCGCGTCGCTGCAGCGCGACGAGACCATCGAGGCCAAGCGCTACCGCGTGCAGGAGATGTACGAGGCGGCGTCCTCGTCGCTGGACCGCTCGCGCCGCCTGGTCGACATCCTGCGCAGCAGCGAACGCGTCCGCGGCTTCACGCTGCAGCAGTGGCAGCAGCTCGGCAAGCGCTCGCTGTTCGACGTGATGGCCGCCGAAGGCGACTACTACTCGAACCGCATCGCCCACGTGAACGCGCTGTACGACGCGCAGCAGGTGGTGGCGATCATCTGGTCGCAAGGGCGGGGCGTCGTCACCCCGCTGCGCTGACGCGTTCCGGATCGTCCGTCCCGGCGCCGCGTCCCGGCGGCGCCGCGTCCCGGCCCTCGACCCGCTTTCGATCCATCCATCGACCCGCCCGCTCCGCGAGGAACCGGCGGGTTTTCCCTTGCCGGACGTGCGTTGGCGCACTGTCGAAAAAGCTTACAGAGCCCCGTGAGGATTGCACGGGTTGATAAAAAAGTCCTTGTGAATCAATCGCTTGACGAGGTGGCACGCTTGCTGCTTATTCACTGCCAGGCGACCGGAGAGGCCGCTTCCCTCAAACAGGAGAGATCGATCATGATGAATAAGTTCAAGCTGATCTGGGGTGGCGCGCTGCTGGCTGTTGCTGGTCTGGCCCACGCCGATCCGTTCTATCTGGACATCGGCCAGAACTACGACCCGGCGGGTGGCGGCAAGCAATGCCCGACCTGCACGTCGAGCAAGGACCAGTTCACGCTGCGTTATGACTCGCAGACCATCGTGACCGACGTCGGTGCGCAGAACAACGGCATCACCGTCGGCGACACGACGGTCACCAAGGGCGGCCTGACCGTCGGTGGTTGGGACACGAACCTGATCACCAGCCTGATCCCGAAGCAGGTCTTCGGCAACAACAGCGACAACGGCTTCGGCAGCCAGTACCTGATCAGCTTCGGTTTCACCGATCTGCATGGCGTGGTGACCGGCAACGTCGGCCCCTCGCCGATGATCTCCTACGGCCCGACGGTCATCTCGATGTACCTGACCTTCGACGGCGTCAATTCCGTTCATTTCATGGACATCAAGGTCACCGGCGGTCAGTCCGACGGCCTGGGCACCGTGCTGTTCGGCGGCGCTGACTTCTCGAACGTCGACATCGCCGCGGCTGGCATCTACGCCAACCTGTTCCACTCGACGGGCTACACCTGCAACGGCTCCTCCGGCTTCTACGACATCTGGGTCGGTTGCGGCGAAGCGGGCAGCAAGGAAACCGCGATCAACTTCGTGTCGCACTTCGACAGCGACATCACCGAAACCCAGATCGTGGCCAACGGCAACGGCACCTACAGCATCACGTCGAACCACGACGGCAGCGCGACCTTCGCCGTGCCGGAACCGGCGTCGCTGGCCCTGGTCGGCCTGAGCCTGATCGGTCTGGCCGGCGTGCGCCGCCGCAAGAACGCCGCCTGATAGGCCTCATTCGCAGCCGGCGATCGCCGGCTCGAACGAAAAATGCCCGCCAACCGGCGGGCATTTTCTTTGGTGCGTCGACGTGCTGCTGGCGCGTCAGGCCTTGGGCTTCTTCGGCAGCAGCAGACCGCGCACGTACTTGAACATCAGGCGCGACATCGGATGCCGGCCGCCGCCCGGGCGCCAGGTCTTGACCATCTGGTTGCGGAAGGCGTCGAAATGCAGGCCGCGCGGGGCGACGCGCGTCTCGCCGCGCTTGAGCATCAGCTTGATGCCGTTGGCGCAGGCGACGCCCGCCGCCAGCTCGATGCCGATGCAGGTCGACGGCACCTTGCGCTCGAACAGGTTGACCGTCTCGCGGTTCAGCAGGTAGTGCCGCTGGATCATCGCGGGCGACACGCCGCAGATGAACTTGACGATCTGCTCGCGGAAGCGCTGCTGGGGGTCGCGCTCGGCTTCGGCGCTCAGGCCGCCCTCGAAGTCGAAATAATCCTCGAAGCTCATGCCCTCCGGGTCGAAGGCCAGGAAGGCCGTGCCCATGCCCATGGGTGCGGCGGTCACCGCGGGAATGCCCAGCTCGCGGCAGCGCGCGAACACCTTGCGCCGCAGGTTCAGCGCGAAGATGTCCAGGCTGTCCATGTAGAGATGGGCGCCCTGCAGGAACTCGTCGATGTTGTGGTCGTGGATGCCGCCGGGAATCAGGTGCAGTCGGGCCTCGGGATTGATGTCGGCCAGCGTCTCGGCCACCGCGTCGAGCTTGTCGCGGCCCACCGTCGACGCGAAGGCGCCGGCCTGGCGGTTCATGTTGGGCCAGTCGAAGTGGTCCAGGTCGGAGATCCGGAAACCGCCCACCCCCAGTCGCGCCAGCGTGATGGCGTGCGTGCCGCCGACGCCGCCCAGCCCGCCGATGGAGACGGTGCTGTGACGCAGCTGCTCCTGTTCCGCCTCGGTCACCCAGCCGATGTTGCGGGAGAAGGCGTCGTGGTACTTGAAGGGACCCAGGTCCGGGCGGGGCACCGGTGTCGCCGTGCTGGCGGCGCCGGCGGCGGCCGTGGCGGTCGCGGGATTCGACATGGGCGGTCCTCCTTGTTTTGTAACACTCGTGTGTCGAAAGACGAGTGTATGACGGGCTCCGCCCGGCCCGCCGTCGCCAGGAAACAGGGCGTCCTCCGAGGGGTTTCCCCAGATGCCGCGAAGCAACGCCGCGGCCACGCCGAAACTGCTCCAATCGGGCGTTTCACGGATAGCACGAAATTCCGTCGCGCCAGACCGGGTGTGCCCTCGGTCCGGGGGGTTCCCCCGGGGGCGGCGCTGAGGTGCAATCCGGTCAGTTTCCAGAGGGGTGGACATCGTGAAGAACACTGGATTGAAGATCGCTTCCATCAAGGCGGCCCAGGCCGCCACGGTGGCGCTCCTGGCCGCCGCCGCGGCGCTGGCCGGCTGCTCGACCACCGGCAACCTGCCGGCCGCGCCGGTCGCGGCCTCGCAGGCGGACTACAGCTACGTCATCGGCGCCGGCGACCAGCTCAACATCATCGTGTGGCGCAATCCGGAGCTGTCGCAGAACGTCCCGGTCCGCCCCGACGGCAAGATCGCCGCGCCGCTGATCGACGAACTGCCCGTGCAGGGCAAGAACTCGGTCGAGGTCGCCCGCGACATCGAGAAGCAGCTCGGCAAGTACGTCCGCGATCCGGTCGTGACGGTGATCGTGACCAACTTCGTCGGCCCGTACAGCGAGCAGATCCGCGTCGTCGGCGAAGCCGCCAAGCCGATGTTCCTGCCCTACAAGCAGAAGATGACGCTGCTGGACGTGATGATCGCCGTCGGCGGTCTGACCGACTTCGCGGCCGGCAATTCGGCGTCCATCCTGCGCACCGCCGAAGGCAACAAGCAGTACTCGGTGCGCCTCAAGGACCTGATCCGTCGCGGCGACGTGTCCGCCAACGTCGAGATGCGTCCGGGCGATATCCTCATCATTCCGCAGAGCTTCTTCTGATCCCGGCCCTGGCGGCCGCGCGCGCGGTCCTCCGGGCCCAGCCGGGCGTCCCGCCGGCGCCCCGGGGCAGGCCGTCCGCGTCGGCGGCCGTGGCTCCAGTTTCCGCAGTTCCAGCAGTACAGGCCCGCCTCGAACCGGGCCCCGCCGGCGCTCCAGCCGGTGCAACCGAGATCGCCGCATGGATTCCCTCATCGCGCAATTGATGGCCGTCTTCAAGCGGATGTGGCGCTACCGCTGGCCGGGGCTGATCGCCTCCTGGCTGGCCGCCATCGCCGCGGCCGTGGTCGTTTTCGTCGTGCCCGACCGCTACGAGGCCAGCGCGCGGGTCTACGTCGACACCCAGTCCATCCTCAAGCCGCTGATGTCCGGCATGGCCGTGCTCACCAACACCGAGCAGCAGGTCAACGTGCTGAGCCGCACGCTGATCAGCCGGCCCAACGTCGAGAAGCTGGTGCGCATGGCCGACCTGGACCTCAAGGCCACCAGCAAGTCGGAGCAGGAGGCGCTGATCGACCGCGTCACCCGCAACCTGTCGATCCAGACCGCCGGCAACTCGGCCAACAACCTGTACCTGCTGTCCTACCGCGACTCGTCGCCGGAGATCTCGAAGAAGGTGGTGGCCTCGCTGCTGTCGATCTTCATGGAATCCAGCCTGGGCGCCAGCCGCAAGGACAGCACGACCGCCGCGACCTTCCTGAACGAGCAGATCAAGACCTACGAGACCAAGCTCGAGGAGGCCGAGGCGCGCCGCAAGGAATTCCGCCTGCGCAACCTGCAGCTGACGCAGGCCGACGGCAAGGACGCCGCCTCGCGCCTGGCCGAGAGCAGCAACCAGCTCGAGGCCGCCCGGCTGCAGCTGCGCGAGGCCGTGAACGCCCGCGACGCCGCGCGCCAGCAGATCGAGGCCGAGCGCAAGCGCGCCCAGCCCGGCACCAGCCTGCAGAGCCTGATGCAGGAGAGCGCGCAGAAGTTCGCGACGCCCGAGCTGGACAACCGCATCGCCGAGCTCAAGCGCAACCTGGATCAGCTGCAGCAGCGCTACACCGACGCGCATCCGGACATCCTCAACGTCAAGCGCCAGATCCGCGACCTGGAAGACCAGCGTCGCAAGGAGGTCGCCGACCTGCAGAAGGCCGCGCTGGCCAATCCGATGCCGACCGGCGGTCCCAACGACAGCCTGGCCAACCAGGAACTGGCCCGCATCCTGGCGGCCAAGGAAGTCGAAGTCGCGCAGATCCGCGCCCGCGTCGACGAGTACAGCTCGCGCTACAACTCCGCGCAGGGCGCGATCAAGCTGGCGCCGCAGCTGGAGGCCGAGTTCGCGCAGCTGAACCGCGACTACGACATCATCAAGAAGAACTATCAGGAGATGGTCGAGCGCCGTGAATCGGCCTCGCTGTCGAACGACCTGGACAACACCTCCGGCGTCGCCGATTTCCGCATCATCGATCCGCCGCGCGCCTCGCCCAAGCCGGTGTCGCCGAACCGCCTGATGCTGCTGGCCGCCGGTCTGGTGGTGGCGGCGCTGGCCGGCCTGGTCACGGCCTTCGCCGCGAGCCAGATCCGTCCCGTCTTCCATGACCTCAACGAACTGCGCAATCGCCTGGAACTGCCGATCCTGGGCGCCGTGTCCCGCCAGGAGACGCGCGAGGACCGGCGACGCCAGAAGGTGGACCTGGTGCGCTTCGGCGTCGCCTCGGGCAGCCTGGTGAGCCTGTATGCGGTCGGCCTGATCGGCATGGCCATCTGGATCAGCCGCCAGGCCGGGTGAGGGGAGCTTCCACATGACGAGCCTGATCGAACAAGCCGCCGCGCGGCTGGAACAACTGAAGCAGGCCGGCGTCGACGTCGGCCAGCCGACCGCCGCCGCGCCGGCGACGGCACCGGCCGCCCCGGCGACCCCCGTGGCGGCGCCGCCGGCCGTGATCGCCCCGTCGCCAGTTGCCGCGTCCGCTGCCGCACCCGTTGCAGCGCCGGCGGTGATCCGCGCCCCCGGCGACGTCACGTCCAAGCGCGTCGACCTGGACCTGGAGGCGCTCACGGCGCAGGGATTCCTGACGCCCAATGCGCCGCGCACCGTGATGGCGGACCAGTACCGCAACATCAAGCGGCCGTTGATCCGCAACGCGACGAACAAGGGCGCCTCGTCGCTGAATCACGCCAACCTGATCATGGTGACCAGCGCGCTCCCCGGCGAAGGCAAGAGCTTCACCTCGCTGAACCTGGCCATGTCGATCGCGGCCGAGTTCGACAGCACCGTGATGCTGGTCGACGCCGACGTCGCCCGCCCGTCGATGCTGCGCATGCTGGGCCTGCCGCCCGGTCCCGGCCTGCTCGACGTGCTGGAGAAGGAAGCGGACATGGCCAGCGTCCTGCTCAAGACCAACGTCGACAAGCTGACGCTGCTGCCCAGCGGCCGTCCGCATGCGCGCGCCACCGAGCTGCTGGCCAGCGACGCGATGACCGCGCTGCTGGACGACATGGCCAAGCGCTATCCGGACCGGATCATCATCTTCGACAGCCCGCCGCTGCTGCTGACCACCGAATCGCGGGTGCTGGCCACGCACATGGGCCAGATCGTGATCGTCGTGCAGGCGGAGCGCACGCCGCAAAGCGCGGTGCAGCAGGCCGTCGCCGCGATCGAGCACTGCCCGCTGAAGATGCTGCTGCTCAACCAGGCCAGCAACAAGCGCAGCAGCGGTTACGGCTACGGTTACGGGTACGGCTACGGCTACGGTTATGGCTACGGTCATGCCGACGGACAGGGGCACGCGCCGGAAGGTGCGTCGGGCCCGGCCGGCAACTCGGACAAGGCCTGACACGATGACGCGGGCCTACGACCTCCGCCGCCGGCCGTCGCCGCCCCACGGCTCTACGGCCCCTGCGGCGCCGGCGACTCCGGCAGCGCTGGCCTCCCGGGTCTCCCCGCTGCGCGGCGCCTGCCTCGCCGCGCTGGGCCTGGCCGCGGCCATCGCCCACGCCCCGTCCGCGGCGCAGGAGTCGGGCGGCGCCGCCGGTTCGCGGTCTGGCTTCAGCGTCACGCCGCGCGTCAGCGTCTCCGAGACCTGGAGCGACAACCTCGACCTGAGCTCCGGCAGCGCGCGCGACCGCGGCTTCATCACGGCGGTCTCGCCCGGCGTGACGATCTCCAGCGGCCGCGGCGCGATCCGCGGCACCTTGGACTACACGCTCGACGGCATCCTCTACACGAAGAGCGACCGCGACGCGCGTCTGCAGAACCAGCTGAGCACCCGCATCACCGCGGAGCTGGTGCCCTCGGCGCTGTTCGTCGACGTGGCCGGCGACATCAGCCAGCAATCGATCTCGGCCTTCGGCCAGCAGTCGCCCGACAACAAGCTCGACAGCAGCAACCGCACAGAGACCCGCATGCTGCAGGTCTCGCCGTACTGGCGCGGCCGGCTGGGCAGCTTCGCCGGCTTCGAGCTGCGCGCGATGGGGCAGATGCGCGACTCCAGCGACGGCGGCACCGGCGCCGCCGGCGGCAGCGGGGACAGCAAGCAGGGCACGCTGTCGCTCAACCTCTTCGGACCCGTCGGCCGCGAGCTCAACTGGGGCCTCAACGCGTCCACGACGCGCATGCACTTCGAACAGACCAGCGTCGACTACCGGACCACCAGCGTGCTGGGCTCGCTGAACTGGACGCCGGACATCGACTGGACCGTCGGCCTGACCGGCGGCCGCGAACGCAGCGATTTCTTCGGTCCCGAAACCACCTCCGTCTACGGCGCGAACCTGCGCTGGTCGCCGGGGCCGCGCACCAAGTTCGCCGCGGAGTGGCAGCACCACAGCTACGGCGACAGCCACAACATCACCTTCGACCACCGCATGGCGCAGTTCTCGCTGCGCGCCAACAGCAGCCAGAACGTCAGCACCGGCGAGACGCCGACCCAGGCGACCAACTACCAGCTGCTGGACCTGCAGTTCAGCAGCCTGGAGCCCGATCCGGTCAAGCGCGACGCGTTCGTGCGCGCGACGCTGGCCTCGCTGGGCCTGAATCCGAACTCGTTCAGCGGCGCCGGTTTCCTGAGCAACACCGCGTCGCTGCAACGCCGCAGCGAGGTGTCCATGATCTGGACCGGACCGCGTCTGACGATCACGCTCAGCGGCAACGACAACAAGAACCGCCGCCTCATCAACTCCTCGCTGGGCGTGGGCAGCGGCGACCTGGCGCTGACGGACCGGGTGCGCCAGCGCGGCGCGACGGTGTCCATGGGCTACAAGCTGACGCCGCTGGCCAACGCCAACGTCAGCTACACGCGGCAGAACTCCCGCGGCGACGGCGGCGGCGTCGGCAGCAACGACATGCGCACGCTGGCCGCCAACGCCACCTACCGGCTGGGTCCCCGCACCGACGCGTCCTTCGGCCTGCGCCAGACGAAGTTCGACGACACCGGCCTGTTCGCCACCAGCTATCAGGAACACGCGATCTACGCATCGCTGACCCAGCGCTTTTAAGCAGTCACCGCCATGTACGAGGCCTTCTACGGGCTGGCCAGCAAGCCGTTCCAGCTCAGTCCCGATCCCAGCTTCTACTTCGGCAGCAAGCAGCATCGCCGCGCCAAGGCCTACCTCGACTACGGGGTGCTGCGCAGCGACGGCTTCATCGTCATCACCGGCGAGATCGGCGCCGGCAAGACGACGCTGGTGCGCGGGCTGCTGGACAGCCTGAACCGCAGCAACGTCGTGATCGGCAACATCGTCACGACGCAGCTGGACGCCGAGGACACGCTCCGCCTGGTCGGCGCGGCCTTCGGCGTGCGCGTCAAGGACCTGCCCAAGAGCGAAGTGCTGATGGCGCTGGAGGCCTTCTTCGTCAGCGAGGCCAGCCGCGGCAAGCGCTGCCTGCTGATCGTCGACGAGGCGCAGAACCTGAGCGCCCGCGCGGTCGAGGAACTGCGCATGCTGTCCAACTTCCAGTTCGGCAACCAGTCGCTGGTGCAGACCTTCCTGGTCGGGCAGCCGGAGTTCCGCGCGATCCTGCAGCGGCCCGAGATGGAGCAGTTCCGCCAGCGCATCGCGGCGAGCTGCCACATCGGACCGCTGGACGAGGAGGACACGCAGCGCTACATCGAGCACCGGCTCAAGTGCGCCGGCGCCACCGACAAGCCGGGCTTCGACGCCGACGCGTTCACCGCGCTGCATCGCGCCAGCCACGGCATCCCGCGCCGCATCAACACCCTGTGCGACCGGCTGCTGCTGCTGGGTTTCATGCACGAGAACCCGCACCTGACCGCCGCCGACGTGGAGGAGGTCGTGCAGGACCTGTCCAACGAATCGGCGTCCGCGCCGGCGCCGGCGGTGCACGGGTCCGAGATCAACGGCCACGCGTCCGAAGGCGATCTGGCGGTCGACCTGGACCTGACGCGGCTGCGATCGCGCATGGCGGGCGGCGGCTTGAACGGGGAACTGGGCGCGCTGGCCGACGGCCTCGCGGGCCTGAACCTGGACGACCAGGATGCACGCCTGCAGCGCATCGAGGACAGCCTGACGCGCCTGGAACGGATCAACCAGCAGACGCTGGCGCTGCTGCAGAAACTCGTGGGAGCGATGCGATGAACAAGATCCGCAACGCGATGAGCATCGACGTGGAGGACTACTTCCAGGTCTCCGCCTTCGCGCCCTACATCGCCCGCGGCGAGTGGGACGCGCGCGAGTGCCGCGTCGAGCGCAACATCGCGCGCATCCTGGACCTGCTCGACGCGAAGCAGGTCAAGGCCACCTTCTTCACGCTGGGCTGGATCGCGCAGCGTTATCCGCAGATCGTGCACGAGATCGTCGCGCGCGGTCACGAGCTGGCGAGCCACGGCTTCGGCCACGAGCGCGCCAGCGACCTGGACCGCGCCGCGTTCCTCAAGGACGTGGGCGACGCCAAGGCGCTGCTCGAGGACCTGGGCGGCGTCGAGGTCAAGGGCTATCGCGCGCCGAGCTTCTCGATCGGCAAGGACAACCTCTGGGCCTTCGACGTGCTGGCCGAATGCGGCTACCGCTACAGCTCCAGCGTCTATCCCATCGAGCACGACCACTACGGCATGCCCGATTCGCCGCGCTTCGCCTACGAGGTCCGTCCGGGCCTGATCGAGGTACCGGTGACCACGCTGCGCTGGCGCGGCAAGAACTATCCCAGCAGCGGCGGCGGCTGGTTCCGGCTGCTGCCCTACGGCGTGTCGCGCTGGATGATCGAGCGCTTCAACCGCATCGAGGGCCGCAGCGCGGTCTTCTACTTCCACCCGTGGGAGATCGATCCGGAGCAGCCCCGCATCCCCGGCATCGACGCGAAGACGCGCTTCCGCCACTACGTCAACATCGGCCGCACCGAGTCGCGCATCGAGCAGCTGCTCGGCGATTTCGCCTGGGGACGGATGGACGAGATCTTCCTCGCGCCGACCGGCGCCGAGCGGTTGGCGGCATGACCCCGGCGCCCACGAGTCCGGTCCAGGTCAAGCGGCTGGCGCTGAAGGACGCGGACGGCGCGAAGCGCTGGGATGCGTTCGTGCACGGCTGCCCGTCGGCCACCTTCTTCCACCTGGCCGCGTGGCAACGCATCATCCGCCAGCAGTTCGGCCACGCGGGCTACTTCCTCTACGCCGAGCGCGACGGCGTCATCGAAGGCGTGCTGCCGCTGGCCGAGAACAAGAGCCGGCTCTTCGGCCACGCGCTGGTGGGCCTGCCGTTCGCGGTCTACGGCGGCGTCGCCGCGGTCAGCGAAGACGCGGCCCGCGCGCTCGAGGACGAGGCGCAGGCGATCGCGCGCCAGCTCGGTGTCGAGCATCTGGAGCTGCGCAACGTCGAGCGCCGACACCTCGACTGGCCGCACCAGGACCTCTACGTGACCTTCCGCAAGGAGATCCTGGAGGACGAGGAGGCCAACATGCTCGCCATCCCGCGCAAGCAGCGCGCGATGGTCCGCAAGGGCATCAAGAACGAGCTGAAGGCGGAGATCGACCGCGACGTGTCGCGCTTCTTCGCGCTCTACGCGGACAACGTCCACCGCCACGGCACGCCCGCGATGCCCAGGCGCTATTTCCAGGCGCTGCTGGACGAGTTCGGCGACGCCGCCGAGGTGCTCGTCGTCAGCAGCCCGCAGGGCGAGCCGCTGTCGGGCGTGCTGAGCTTCTACTTCCGCGACGAGGTGCTGCCGTACTACGCCGGCGACGCGGTCGCCGCGCGCGACCTGGCCGCCAACGACTTCAAGTACTGGGAGCTGATGCGCCGCGCCTGCGGGCGCGGGCTCAAGGTCTTCGACTACGGCCGCAGCAAGCAGGGCACGGGCAGCTACTCGTTCAAGAAGAACTGGGGCTTCGAACCGACTCCGCTGAACTACGAATACTGCCTCTACAAGCGCGAGGCCGTGCCGCAGAACAACCCCAGCAACGCCAAGTACCAGCTGATGATCAAGGCCTGGCGCAGGCTGCCGATCGCCGTCGCGAACTGGCTCGGCCCGCACATCGTGCGCAGCCTGGGCTGAGGACGACGGCATGGCCAACATCCTCTACCTGGTCCACCGGCTGCCGTACCCGCCCAACAAGGGTGACAAGCTGCGCTCGTACCACCTGCTCAAGCACCTGACGGCGCATCACAAGGTCTGGCTGGGCACCTTCGTCGACGACGCCGAGGACTGGGCGCATGTGCCCGCGCTGCAGGCGCAGTGCGAGGCGCTTTACGCTGTCGACCTGAACCCGCTGCTGGCGCGCGTGGCCAGCCTGCGCGGACTGGCGACCGGCGAGGCGCTGAGCCTGCCGTACTACCGGCACCGCGCGATGCGCGACTGGATCGCGACGATCGCGAAGACGCAGCGCTTCGACGCGATCGTGGTGTTCTCGTCGACGATGGCGCAGTACGCCGAACAGCTGCGCGAGATCGCCGGTCCGGTGCCCATGCTGGTCGACTTCGTCGACGTGGATTCGGCCAAGTGGACCGACTACGCCAAGGCCAACCGCTGGCCGATGTCCTGGCTGTACCGCCGCGAAGGCCGCGAGCTGCTGGCCTACGAGCGCCGCGTCGCCGAACAGGCGCGCTGCTCGTTCTTCGTCACCGAGGGCGAGAAGGCGCTGTTCCAGCGCCTGTCGTCCACCGGCGCGCCGGTCGAGGCGCTGGGCAACGGCGTCGACAGCGGCTACTTCGCCCCGTTGCCGCAGCAGGCGAATCCGTTCGCCGAAGACGAGCTGCCGCTGGTGTTCACCGGCGCGATGGACTACTGGCCCAACGTCGACGCGGTGCAGTGGTTCGCCGCCGAGGTGCTGCCGCAGCTGCGCCAGCGCTGGCCGACGCTGCGCTTCACCATCGTCGGCCGGGCGCCGACGCCCGCGGTGCTCGCGCTGGCGGGCGAGGCGGTGCGCGTCACCGGCACGGTCCCGGATGTGCGGCCCTACCTGCAGCATGCGGCGGCGGTCGTCGCGCCGCTGCGGCTGGCGCGCGGCGTGCAGAACAAGATCCTGGAGGCGATGGCCGTGGGCCGTCCGGTCGTGGCGGCGCGCAGCTGCGTCGAGGCGCTGGGCGCCGACGGCGTGCTCGCCGGCCAGGACCTGCTGTCGGCCGACAGCGCCGCCGACTACCTCGAACTGGTCCACGCGCTGCTGAGCGCGCCGACCCGCGCGCAGGCGATCGGCCAGCAGGCGCGCGAACGCGTGCTGCGGCAGTTCAGCTGGCAGGCCCACCTCGCGAAGCTCGACGGGTATCTCCCGCAGGGGACCGCGCCGGGGCAAATTCAAGGACAGGCGGCATGAGCGCCACGACGCCGTCCGCGCTCCAGCAGCGCGGCATGCCCGATTCCTGGCGCCGCCCGTTGGTGGTGCTGGTCCTGCTCGTCATCGCCTTGTTGCTGCTGTATCGGCACACGGCGCTGGGCATGGTCACGATCTGGTGGCGCTCCGGCACCTTCACCCATGCCTTCCTGGTGCCGCCGATCGCCCTGTGGCTCGCCTGGCGGCGCCGCGCGATGGTCGCGCCGCTGACGCCCCGGCCGCTGCCATGGCTGGCGCTGCCGCTGGTGGCGCTGGGCGCGGTCTGGCTGTTCGCCGACTTCGCCGCGATCAACGCGGTCACGCAGTTCACGCTGGTCGCGATGCTCGTGCTGCTGGTGCCGGCGGTGCTGGGCTGGCGCGTCGCGCGCGAGATGGCGTTCCCGCTCGGTTTCCTGTTCTTCTGCGTGCCGGTCGGCGAGTTCCTGCTGCCGCAACTGATGGACTGGACCGCGAAGTTCACCGTCGTCGCGCTGCGTCTGAGCGGACTGCCGGTCTACCAGGAAGGACTGCAGTTCATCATCCCGAGCGGCCAGTGGTCGGTGGTCGAGGCCTGCTCCGGCGTGCGCTACCTGATCGCCTCGGGAATGGTCGGCACGCTCTACGCCTACCTCAGCTACCACTCGACGCGCCGCAGGCTGGGCTTCATCGCCTTCGCGCTGGCGCTGCCGCTGGTGGCCAACTGGGCGCGCGCCTACCTGATCGTGATGATCGGCCACCTGTCGGGCAACACGCTGGCCGTCGGCGTCGACCACCTGATCTACGGTTGGGTGTTCTTCGGCATCGTGATGCTGGCCATGTTCCTCATCGGCGCGCGCTGGGCCCAGCCGGACCTGCCGCTGGTGCCGCCGCCGCGCGATGTCGCCGCGCCCGCGACCGGCGCCGCCTGGACCGCCGCGGCGGCCGTTCTGCTCGCCATCGCGCTGCCGATCGCCGCCGGCGGCTGGCTGCGCCAAGGGCATTCGGCCCCGATCGCCGCGCTGCCCGCCGTGCCGGCGGAGCCGGGCTGGCAGGACCAGGTCGTGCCGTCGGACGCCTGGGAGCCGGACTTCGAAGGCGCCAATGCCAGGCTGCAGCAGGAATTCACCGGCCCGGCGCAGGTCGGCGCCGCGACCGCGCGCGTGGGCCTGCACCTGCAGTACTTCCGCGACCAGGACTACGAACGCAAACTGGTGAGTTCCAGCAACGCCGCCGTGTCGGCGGAGGACAAGCGCTGGGCCGTCACCGGTCGCGGCCAGACGGACTTCGCGCCGCTCACCGGCGCCTCGGCGGCCCCGGTGCCGATGCTGACCACGCAGGTGCGCGCCTCGTCGCTGGACGCGGTGAACGCGCCGCGGATGCTGGTGTGGCACGTGTACTGGATCAACGGCCGTCCGATGACCAGCGCCTGGCAGGCGCGCGTGCGCGGCGCGCTGGAGCGCCTCCAGGGCCGCGGCGACGACGCGGCGCTGGTGCTGGTCTACACCGAGGCCGACGACCAGGCCGCGCAACGCCTGACCCTGTTCCTGCGCCAGCATTGGGGCACGATCGACGCGCAGCTCCGGCGCGTGCGTGACGGCGGCGCCGTCGCGACGCCGCCGGGGCCTTCGACGCCGGGCGTGCAAAGCATGCGGAGCGTGCAGGGCGTTCCGGGAGCGTCGACATGAGCGCCGGTCTGAGTGTCGGGCGCGCGCTCGCGTCGGCCGACGATCGGCCGCTGGTGCTGCACGTGATGTACCGCTTCGACACCGGCGGTCTCGAGAACGGCGTGGTGAATCTGATCAACCACATGCCGGCGGACCGCTACCGGCATGCGATCGTGGCGCTGACCGAAGTCACCGACTTCCGCAAGCGGCTGCAGCGCGACGACGTCGAGTGCTTCGCGCTGAACAAGCCGCCGGGGCAGGGCTTCTGGCTCTATCCCCAGCTCTACAGGCTGTTCCGCACGCTCAAGCCCGCGATCGTGCACAGCCGCAACCTGGCGGCGCTGGAAGTGCAGCTGCCGGCCTGGGCCGCGCGCGTGCCGGTGCGCATCCACGGCGAGCACGGGCGCGACGTCGGCGACCTGGACGGCCGCAACCGCGCCTACCAGCGCGTGCGCCGCTTCTACAAGCCCTTCGTCTCGCATTACATCGCGCTGTCGCGTGATCTCGGCGACTACCTGACCGGACCGGTCGGCGTGCCGCCCGCGCGCGTGAGCCAGTTCGTCAACGGCGTCGACACGACGCGCTTCCAGCGCCAGCAGGCCGAGCCCATCCCCGGCTGTCCCTTCGATCCCGCCGCGCACTGGCTGATCGGCACGGTCGGCCGCATGGCGCCGGTGAAGGACCAGCTGATGCTGACGCGCGCCTTCATCGCGCTGATCGGCCAGTCGGCGGGCCTGCCGGACCTCCGGGCACGCGCGCGGCTGGTGCTGGTCGGCGACGGTCCGCTGCGCGCGCAATGCCAGGCGCTGCTCGACGAAGCCGGGCTGGGCGATCTCGCCTGGCTGCCGGGCGAGCGCACCGACGTGCCGGCGGTGATGCGCGGGCTGCACGTCTTCGCGCTGCCGTCGCTGGCCGAGGGCATCTCCAACACCATCCTCGAGGCGATGGCCAGCGGGCTGCCGGTGGTCGCGACCGAGGTGGGCGGCAACGCGGACCTGGTCACGCGCGAGGTCAGCGGCCTGCTGGTGCCGGCCGCGGATCCCGAGGCGATGGCCGCCGCGCTGCTGCGCCTGGCCCGCGATCCGGCGCGCGCCGCCGCGATGGGCGAAGCCGGCCGGGCGCGGGTCGAGGAGGATTTCAGCATGCGGGCCATGGTCGGGCGCTACCAGGGTCTGTATGACACGCTGCGCGGCCACAATGCCGGCAGCCACAAGAACTGACACGGACGGACGCGGGGTAGGACCATGTGCGGAATCAGCGGACTTTTCGATACCCGGGGGCGGCGCGACTTCGACGGCGCGCTGATGCATCGCATCAACGATTCGCTGCACCACCGCGGCCCCGACGAAGGCTCCATCCACCTGCAGCCGGGGCTGGCCTTCGGCCACCGCCGGCTGTCCATCATCGACATCGCGACCGGGCAGCAGCCGCTGTTCAACGCGGACCACTCGGTGGGCATCGTCTTCAACGGCGAGATCTACAACTACCGCGAGCTGACCGCTGAACTGGGCGCGCTGGGTTACCAGTTCCAGACCAAGAGCGACACCGAGGCCATCGTGCATGCCTGGTCGGCCTGGGGCGAGGACTGCGTGCAGAAGCTGCGCGGCATGTTCGCGTTCGTGATCTGGGACAAGGCGCGCGACCAGCTCTTCATGGCGCGCGACCGGCTCGGCGTGAAGCCCATGTTCTACGGCCTGCTGGACGACGGCACGCTGGTCTTCGGCTCGGAGCTGAAGGCGCTGCTCGCGCATCCGGGCATGAAGCGCGACATCGTCCCGCAGGCGGTGGAGCAGTACTTCGCCCTGGGCTACGTCGCCGAGCCGCACACCATCTTCCGCCAGGCGCTGAAGCTGCCGCCGGCGCACACGCTTGTCATCAAGCGCGGCGAGCCGCTGGGCCAGCCGCGCCGCTACTGGGACGTGAGCTTCACGACCGACAACAGGATCGACGAGGTCCAGGCGCAGGAGGAACTGACGCGCCGCCTGCGCGAGGCCGTCAAGCTGCGGCTGATCTCCGAGGTGCCGCTGGGCGCCTTCCTGTCGGGCGGCGTGGACTCCAGCGCGGTCGTCGCGATGATGGCCGGCGAGACCAACGGGCCGGTGAAGACCTGCTCGATCGGTTTCGACGACCCGCAGTACAACGAGTCCGAGTTCGCGCAGATGGTGGCGGACCGCTATCGCACCGAGCATCACGTCGAGACGGTCCAGAGCGACGACTTCGACCTGATCGATACGCTGGCGCGGCTCTACGATGAGCCGTACGCCGACAGCTCCGCGATCCCGACCTACCGCGTCTGCCAGCTCGCGCGCAAGCACGTGACGGTGGCGCTGTCGGGCGACGGCGGCGACGAGAGCTTCGGCGGCTACCGCCGCTACAAGCTGCACATGATGGAGGAGCGCATGCGCGCCAGCCTGCCGCTGGGGCTGCGCAAGCCGCTGTTCGGCACGCTGGGCCGGCTCTATCCGAAGGCGGACTGGGCGCCGCGCGTCTTCCGCGCGAAGACCACCTTCCAGGCGCTGGCCCGCAACTCGGTCGAGGCCTACTTCCACACGATGTCCGTGATCCGCGACAACGAGCGCATGCCGCTGTACAGCGCGCGCTTCAAGTCCGAGCTCGGCGGCTACAACGCGCGTGACCTGTTCCTGCGGCATGCGGAGCGCGCCAACACCGACGATCCGTTGGCGCTGATCCAGTACATCGACACGCACACCTACCTGGTCGGCGACATCAACACCAAGGTCGACCGCGCGTCGATGGCGCATTCGCTGGAAGTCCGCGAGCCGTTGATGGACCACCCGCTGGTCGAGTGGCTGGCCACGCTGCCGTCCCACCTGAAGCTGCGCGGCGGCGAGGGCAAATACCTGTTCAAGAAGACGCTGGAACCGCATCTCCCCAACGACGTGCTCTACCGGCCGAAGATGGGCTTTGCCGTGCCGCTGTCGCGGTGGTTCCGCGGCCCGCTGCGCCAGCGCGTGCGCCACTCGCTGCTGGGCGGTCCGCTGGCGGATTCGGGCATGTTCGACCTCAAGACCGTCGGCCAGATGGTCGAGCAGCATGAGAACGGCAGCCGCGACCACAGCACGCCGCTGTGGACGCTGCTGATGTACGACGCCTTCCTGCGCAACGTCATGGGCGCGACCTCGATGCGCGAAGCCGCGTGAATCCTGTGAGTCCTCTGAGTCCTGTGAGCCCCGTCAGTCCCGTTCCCTCGATGTCTTTCCGCTCCGCATGAAGATCCTGTACCACCATCGCACCGCGTCCAAGGACGGCCAGGCGGTCCACATCGAGGAGATGATCGGCTCGCTGCGCGCGCTCGGCCATGAGGTGCGCGTGGTCGCGCCCGGCGGCGAATCGGCGCCGGAGGACAAGGCGAAGATGGGGGACGACACCGGCTGGGTGCATCGCCTGCGGGCCAAGCTGCCCAAGTTCGTCTACGAGCTGCTGGAGCTGGCGTACTCGCTGGTCGCCTACCGCCGCCTGGCGGCGGCGGCGAAGGACTTCCAGCCCGACTTGATCTACGAGCGCTACAACCTCTTCCTGCTCAGCGGGCTGATGCTCAAGCGGCGCCTGGGCTTGCCGCTGCTGCTGGAGGTGAACGCACCGCTGGTCGACGAACGCGCGAAGTTCGGCGGCCTGGCGCTGCCGCGCGTCGCCCGCTGGGCCGAAGGTGTCGTCTGGCGCGGCGCCGACGCGGTGCTGCCGGTGACGAAGGTGCTCGGCGCCATGGTGGGCGAGCGCGGCGTGCCGCAGGATCGCCTCGTCGTGATCCCCAACGGCATCAACGAGGAGCACTTCGACGCGGCACCGTCGCCCGACGAGGCCAAGCGGACGCTGGGCTGGGACGGCGCGCTGGTGCTGGGCTTCACGGGCTTCGTGCGCGACTGGCACGGCATGGACCGCGTGATCCGCTGGATGGCGTCCGATGCGGCGCCCGCGAACGCACGGCTGCTGCTGGTCGGCGACGGCCCGGCGCGGGCCGACCTCGAAGCGCTGGCCGGCGAGCTGAAGCTCGGCGAGCGCGTGCGCTTCACCGGCGTGGTCTCGCGCGACGCGGTGCCGGCCTACGTGGCGGCCTTCGACATCGCGCTGCAGCCGGCGGTGGTCGCCTACGCGTCGCCGCTGAAGCTCTTCGAGTACCTGGCGCTGGGCAAGGCCATCGTCGCACCGAACCAGCCCAACATCGAGGAAGTGCTGGACGACGACCTCAACGCCTTGCTCTTCGATCCGGCCCAGCCCGGCGCGCTGGAAGCGCTGCTGGCGCGGCTGGCGTCGGACGAGGCGCTGCGCCGCCGTCTGGGCGAAGGCGCGCGCGCGACGATCGGGCGTCTGCACCTGACCTGGCATGGCAACGCCGAGCGCGTCGTGGCGTTGGGCCAGTCGCTGAAGGCCGGGCAGGGCGTGCCGCAGGGCCGCGGCGGCAAGCCGGCCGCCGAGGACGCGCGCTCCCGGTCAGGGGCCTGAGCATGCTGAAGCTGCTGACCTTCTCGACGCTGTATCCGAGCGCGGTGATGCCCAGCCACGGCATCTTCGTGGAGACGCGGCTGCGTCACCTGATCGCGTCGGGGCAGGCCGGATCGCGCGTCATCGCGCCGGTGCCGTGGTTCCCGTTCAAGGGCGAGCGCTTCGGCGAATACGGCAGGTTCGCCGCGACGCCGGCGCGCGAATCGCGCCACGGCCTGGACGTCGCGCATCCGCGCTTCGTCCGCCTGCCCAAGGTCGGCATGAGCAGCGCGCCCTACACGCTGGCCTGGAGCTTCCTGCGCGCGGCGCGGCAGCTGCAGGCGAGCGGCGACGACTTCGACCTGATCGACGCGCACTACTTCTATCCCGACGGCGTCGCCGCGGTGATGGTGGCGCGGGCGATGAACAAGCCGGTGGTGATCACCGCGCGCGGCACCGACATCAACCTCATTCCCCGGCACGCTTTCCCGCGCAAGCTGATCCTGCGCGCGGCCGACCAGGCCGACGCCATGATCACCGTCTGCGAGGCGCTCAAGGACGAACTGGTCGCGCTGGGCGCCGATCCCGCCAAGGTGACTGCGCTGCGCAACGGCGTGGACCTGACGCTCTTCCATCCCGCCGGACGGGACGAGGCGCGCGCCGCGCTGGGGCTCGCCACCGGCCGATTCACGCTGGCCTCGGTCGGTCACCTGATCGAGCGCAAGGGCCACGAGCTCGTCATCGGCGCGCTGGCCGAGCTGCCGGACGTCGATCTGCTCATCGCCGGCGCCGGCCCGGAGGAGGGCGCGCTGCGCCGTCTGGCCGAGTCGCTGGGCGTGAGCTCGCGCGTGCGTTTCCTCGGCGCGCTGCCGCAGGCGCGACTGCGCGAGGTCTACACCGGCGTCGACGCGCTGGTGCTGGCGTCCAGCCGCGAAGGCTGGGCCAACGTGCTGCTGGAGGCGATGGCCTGCGGCACGCCGGTGGCGGCGTCCAACGTGTGGGGCACGCCCGAGGTCGTGGCCAGCCCGGAGGCCGGCGAGCTGATGCCCGAGCGCACCGCCGCCGGCGTGGCCGAGGCGGTGCGACGCCTGCGCGCCGCGCCCCGCGACCGCGCCGCGACCCGGCGCTACGCCGAGCGTTTCAGCTGGGACGCGACCACGCAAGGCCAGCTCGACCTGTTCCACCGCATCCTGGCCGCGCGGCGGTCGCCGGAGCTCCGTCATGCGTGACCTGATCATCCTGGGCCTGTTCGTGGCCCTGATCTACAAGACCTTCAAGGACCCGGTCTGGGGCGTGCTCGGCTGGGTGTGGATGGGCGTGATGAACCCCCACCGCCTGGCCTACGGCTTCGCGCACGACGCGCCGTGGTCGATGGTCATCGCGCTGGCGCTGTTCGCGAGCCTGATCCTCAACCGCGACAAGCTGGTGAAATTTCCCGTCAACGCGGTGACCGTGCTGCTCTCGATCTGGATCCTCTGGATCGGCGTGTCGCCGATGCTGTTCTCGTTCTACCCGGACAAGGAGATGCATTTCTGGTCGCGCGCGTTCAAGGTGCTGCTCATGGTGCTGGTGTCGCTGCTGGTGGTGAAGCGGCGGCGCGACCTGGACTGGCTGGTGCTGGTGCTGGTGATCTCCATCGGCTATTACGGCGTCAAGGGCGGCGTGTTCACCGTGCTGTCCGGCGGGTCGGCGCGGGTGTGGGGGCCGGAGGGCTCCTTCATCGAGGACAACAACTCGCTGGCGTTGGCCACCATCATGACGGTGCCGCTGATCCGCTACCTGCAGCTGCAGGCGGTCAAGCCCTGGCAGCGCCATCTGGCGACCGCGGCCATGCTGCTGTGCATGGCCTCGGCGGTGGGCTCGCAGTCGCGCGGGGCCTTCCTGGCGATCGTGACGATGTCGTTCTTCATGTGGATGAAGAGCCGCAACAAGCTGCCGCTGGCGCTGGTCGTGCTGGTGGCGCTGCCGCTGATCTTCGTGTTCATGCCCGACAGCTGGACCGACCGCATGGAGACCATCAAGACCTACGACCAGGATTCGTCGGCGATGGGCCGCATCAACGCGTGGCAGATGGCTTGGCGGATGGCGGTGGACCTGTTCCCGTTCGGCGGCGGTTTCACGGTCGCGGGACCGGCGGTGTTCGCCAAGTACGCGCCCGATCCGACCATCCCGCTGACGGCGCACAGCATCTACTTCCAGGCGCTGGGCGAGCACGGCTTCTTCGGCCTGGCGGTGTTCGTCGGCATCTTCGCGACGACCTGGCGGCTGGCGAGCGCGACCATGCGCGCCGCCAAGGACCATCCGGACCTGCAATGGGCGCGCGACCTGTCGGCGATGTGCCAGGTGGGCCTGATCGGGTACGCGACCGGCGGGGCCTTCCTGAGCCTGGTCTACTTCGACCTGCCGTACTACCTCGTGATGATCGTGGTGGTCGTGAACCGCATCGTCGCCGCCGAAGTGAGCAGCCGCAAGAGCGCCGCGATCGCGGCCGGGAAGGCGCCGCGCGACGTGCATTCGCCGTACTGGGGAGGCACCTGATGCTGGCGTCGCTGAGCCTGCTGGGCTGGCCGCGGGGAGCGTCCCCGCTGAGCATCCTGATCTACCACCGCGTGCTGCCCGCGCCCGATGCGATGCGGCCGGGCGAGATCGCGGCCGAACGCTTCGAGGCGCAGGTCGCGTTCCTGTCGGCACACTTCACGCTGATGACGGTGAGCGACGCCGCGCTCGCGCTGCGCGAGGGCCGGCTGCCGAAGCGGGCCGCGTGCATCACCTTCGACGACGGCTACGCGGACAACTGGACGGTGGCGCATCCGATCCTGGCGCGTCACGGCGCGCGGGCGACGATCTACATCGCGACCGGTTACCTGAACGGCGGCCGCATGTTCAGCGACACCGTGATCGAATTCGTGCGGCGGGTGCCGGGGCAGGTGCTGGACCTGTCGTCGGTCGGCATGGGCCTGCACCCCGTGGCGACGGATGAAGAACGGCTGAAGGCGGTCTCGGCGCTGCAGGTGCAGCTGAAGTACCTGGCCCCGGACCAACGCGAGGCGCAGGTGCGCCGGATGCTGTCGGCGGTGCCGGTCGCCGCGATGCCCGATGACCTGATGCTGACCGATGCGCAGCTGAGGCAGCTGGCCGATGCGGGCCACGAGATCGGCGGCCACACGGTGGACCACACCGTGCTGACGACCTTGCCTCCGGAAGGCGCGCGAGCGCAGGTGCAGGCGGGTCGCGATCACCTCGCGGCGCTGCTGGGCCGGCCAGTGCGCAGCTTCGCGTATCCGAACGGCCGGCCGGTGCGCGACTACGACGCGGGCCACGCGGCAATGCTGCGGGAACTCGGGTTCGAGGCGGCGGTCAGCACGTCTCCAGGCGTGGCGCTGCCGGGCGCCGATCCGTTCCAGCTGCCCCGCTATACGCCGTGGGGCGATTCCACCGCGATGTTTGCGGCGCGGATGATGCGCAACGCGCGCATGGGCGGCCCCGCAGCGGTCGTTTGAAAATCTCGGGGCGGCGCTCCGGATGCGCAACCGTTCTCGGGAGAGAACGCCGACCGCGATCTCTGTTCACTGATTGAAATGCAAGCCCCCCGTCGGAGGGAGGCATGAAACCGCCGTGTGCCTTGGTTTCTTAGTTAAGAATCCTTTCCCTTGCAGAGCTTCGACTCAGATCGATTCACTGCGAAGGAGCGAGGATTGTCGACACCCTTATTTCGCCAGCAGGCGCTCGACGCGCAGACCCTCTCCGAGGCAGGGCCCGTGAAGCTTGCCGATCTGCCCAGGTTTGCGCTGATTGCGATGTCTTGTGTCGCCATTGCGGTGGGCGTGCTCGCATTTCTTGTCTGGGGTCAGGCAGCGAGAAAGACGAAGGTCAAAGGCATTTTGCTGCCCGAGTCGGGGGCGGTGGATGTTGTATCGCCGCAGGCTGGCGTCGTGGACCGGATTCTGGTCAAGGAGGGGGATGCTGTCAGCCAAGGGGACATATTGATGATGGTAAACGCCGACCGCATGACCCAGATGGGTAGCAGCGCGGCTTCTGTTCGCCGGGCCATTGACGAGCGCAGATCCTCCATCGAGCAGGAGATTGGGCAACGTCGAATCAATGCGAAACAGCGATCCTCCGCGGTTCAAATCCGGCTGACGAATCTCGAAGCGGAACTCGACAAGATCAATGACGAATCCGGAATTCTGGAAAACAGGATTCGACTGGCGCGATCCGCGTGGAATCGGGCCAGGGAATTGGCGGATAGCGGATTTATGCCTGAGATCCAGGCACAGGAGAAACAGGACATCTACCTGGATCTGTCGGCGCGCGCGAAAGGCCTGGAGCGGGACCGCTTGTCGATCCAACGCGGAGAACAGGACGCACAGGCCGAGAAGGCCAATATCGCGACGCAACTGGGTACGGAGCTGGCGCAGCTCGATCGAACCCTAGCCGCGCTTGAGCAGGAAGCGAGTGCAAATGCCGAACGTGATCGGGTGCAGATCCTGGCGCCGCGCACCGGGGAGGTGGGAGTCATGACGGCACGACTGGGCCAGTCGGTCCAGGCAGGTCGTGTGGTCGCCGCCGTGGTGTCGAGCACGGCAGTCGGCAAGCCCAGCCAACTGCAGGCTCACTTGTTCGCGCCCGGGCGCGCCCTGGGCTTCATGAAGCCCGGACAGACGGTATGGATCAAATATGACGCATACCCCCATCAGAAATTCGGCATGGGGCAAGGCACGGTATTGCAGGTAAGTCCAACTCCAATGCATCCGGATGATCTTCCGCAATGGCAGGCCGCGACGCTCCAGCATCTGGTTCAAAGCAAGGAGCCGTTTTACAGGATCGAGGTGGCAATCGGAAGCCAGGAGATTTCGGCATATGGTGATCGATTGCGGCTTAAGCCGGGTATGTCGTTGGAAGCCGATGTCATGCAGGAGAGTCGGGCTGTCTGGGAATGGCTTTTTGAGCCGTTGCTCAGTGCGAGGAGCGCCGCCAAAGGGATAGGAGTTCAATGAAGTGAAAGGGGGCGCACAGGGGGGGCGGTGCATGTTTGTCGATACGAATCTTGTAATTCAATGGAGAAAATATTGCGTACTCTTTTCGTTTCTGGCGGCGCATCCGACGCCGCTCGCGCGCCGGCTCCGGTCCGCGAATTGACCTTGGCTGAGATCGAAGCGGTTTCCGGTGGCCAGTATCAAGTCATCGTCGACGGTCAGCCGATCTCTTTCACCTACATCAGTGGAGGCGTCAAGCTGATGGCGGGTGGCCAGACCATGGAGATGGGATTCAGCGAAGACGGTGACACCTTCAATATGAACTACAACGGCCACAATCTGGAGTTCATGCACATGGGCGACGGCATGTTCGACGTCACCTTGGACGGCGTGGGTCTTTCCTGCGTTTATGTCGGACCGAAGTAAACATTGAAGCAGAAAGACGTCACCATGCTTTCACTGGGAATCACTCGGCCTGAATTCCTTCGGGAGTATCGCGAGTCGACTTACCTGTTCGTTCGCGGCGGCGCGGTCGGGGTGCCCGGCCTGAAGGAGGCTGACGTCTTCCTGGACCACAGTGACCCCATGCCACCGCATGTCCGGCTGTTCAGGGATGGCCCCGTGCCGGAGCCGGACTATCTCGAGACATTCCAGGATGCCGGGATGGCCCGGCGGAGGTTGGTCAAGGATCGCTTGTACGACCTGCTCAATGATGGCGCGACGATGGTGCTGAACCGCATCGATGTCCGCTCGCGTCCGATCCGGCAGCTGTGTCGCGAAGTTGCCCAGTTGACGGGAGATGTTGCGACTGCCAACGCCTACCTGGCGGTCAGCGGGGCAGGGTCATTCAAGGAGCATTGGGACACGCACGACGTCTTTGCGGTCCAGTTGGAAGGACGAAAACGCTGGCGCCTTTACGGGCCGACCTGGGAGCTGCCGCTTCGTCATCAGACCAGTCTCGCCCACAAGGCTGAATGCCCGGATGCGCCGGTGTTCGACGAGATTCTGGAACAGGGCGATGTGTTGTACATCCCTCGTGGCTGGTGGCACCGCGCCGATCCGATCGGCGAGCTGACTTTCCATGCGGCGATCGGTGTGCACGTGACGCCCATGCTGGACTACTTCACATGGGCCTGCCAGCGATCGCTGACGCAGTCGCGAGAAGCGCGAACGGGACTCCGCCTCGACGAGGATCAAGCGCCGGCAGCGGCCGCCGAAGCGATGATCAAGCAGCTCGCCACCTTCTTGCGTGACGACCGGCATTGGCACGAATTTCGACAGACCATGCAAGCGCAACAGCGCAACTCGCTGCCATTCTCGATCGGCGAGCATGTGCCTGCCGCTCCCGTGACGGTGGACCTCGACGCACCGCTGCGTCTGAACAGTCATCACCGATCGCCGGACTTCATCAACGGCTTCCGCGTCGTTTCGGAGGGCTGGGGGCGCGACATCATGAGGACCCTTGATGTCGAAGGAGGCTCCACCCCGCGCAGGATCCTCGCCGCCCTTCCCGAGGTCGATGCGGACACCGGAATGTGCATTCTGGCGGAACTGCTCCGCCGCGAAGTGATTGAAAGGATCTGAACATGAAGCGTGTGCTCCTTGGTGCCCGACCTGTCCTGCTGGCGGTGGCTTTCGCCTCCTGCCACCCGAGCGGCGTGACGGCGCCCGAGCCGGCTCGGAAGGCTTATGTCATCGACACGGCCCTGGCGAAGGATTTCATCAGGACGTACCCCCGGCTAGGGGCTGTCCAGGGGTTCGACGGCCTGCCGTTCAGCGAGGTGCCAGACGGTGTCGCCGCGCTGGCGAGGCATTCGGAGCGAGTCACGCCGGTCGAGTTTCCCGTCGATCCTGCTGTGTTCGCCCCCAACAAATACGTCCTCTACAGCATGCCATGTCCGGGGGATGCGCTTGCAATCTGCCATTACCTGGGCGTGACGCCGAACTTCGGGATGCCGCAACATCGAATTTTCGGCCCGGTGAGCCTGCCGTGACCGAGCTGCGGACGGAGGCGTTCTCCTGATGAGCGAGCTTCAATCGCAGATCGCCGAGTGTGGCCTGGCTTGTCTGGCGGCCGTGTCGCAGTCCCATGGGCACCACATTCAGCTGGCGGAGTTGCGGCATCGATTTCCCAGCGCCGCCTCGGGAAGCACGCTCGGGGGACTGATGAAGCAGGGAGCGGCAGTCGGACTCGCGTCGCGTGCCGTGCGGCTGGAGCCGGCCCAGCTCAGGACCTTGAAGCTGCCGTGCATCCTGCATTGGCGCTTCAATCACTTCGTTGTCCTGCGATCAATCACGAGGAAACATGCGGACATCTTCGATCCAGGGATCGGAGAGCGCCGGGTCACGCTGGCCCAACTTTCCGAAGACTTCACCGGGGTGGCGGTGGAGATGTGGCCCGCGCCGGACTTCGTCCCGAAGCCGCCGCCCCCAGACATTCGGATCAGGGATCTTGCCGGCGCGATGCCTGGTTTGTCCCGGGCGCTGCTCTTCGTTCTTGTGGCGACGGGCGTGGTGCAGGCTCTTACCCTGGGGCTACCGCTGATGCAGCAGCTGATCGTGGATGACGCGATTGCGTCGGGAGACGCCGATCTGCTGCTTGTCCTGCTGATCGGTTTCTCTCTCCTGCTGGTGATCCAGACCTTGTCCTCGTGGGCCAGATCGTGGATGGTCACTGTGCTGGCGCAATCGATCAGCCTCAGATGGTCCTCCAACGTGTTCTTCCACCTTCTGAGGCTGCCGGCGGACTATTTCGAGAGCCGGCATCTCGGCGACATTTCGTCCCGCTTCTCCGCCGTCGGAGCCATCCAGCGCACGATCACCACGCGTGCGGTGGAATCGGTACTGGACGCCTGTTTCGCGCTCGCCACGCTGGGGATGATGGCGCTCTATTCCGTGCGTCTCACGCTCATCATGCTCGGCGCATTCCTCATTTATGGCGTGATCCGCGGACTGAGCTACGGACCGCTCAAGCACGCCGCGGCCGAGCGACTTGTCATCGGTGCAAAGGAACAGTCATTCTTCCTCGAATCGTTGCGTGCGATCAAACCGCTCAAGCTGTTCGCTCGCGAAACGGATCGGCACGGGCGGTGGCAGCACCTGCTGGTTGAGGTCCAGAACCGAGACTATCGATCCACGTTGATCGGCCTGTCGGTGGGCAGCTCCACCGCTTTGGTGTTCGGGCTGGAGATGATGCTGTCGCTGTACTGGGGGGCTCGACTGATCCTGTCCAGCCAATCGGACGCCACGACCGACGTCTTCACCGTCGGGATGTTGCTCGCCTTCCTTGGATACCGGGCCCAGTTCCAGCAGCGATTGACCGGAGTGATCGACTTCGTTGTGGAGTTCGCCATGCTCAAGGTCCACACGTTGAGGCTGGCGGACATTGCGCTGACCCCTCGGGAGGGCTGTAGCGACGAGGAGCACGTGCTTGAGCATGTCGATGCCACGGTGGAGCTGCGCAATGTCAGTTTCCGCTACTCGGACGAAGGCCCGTGGGTACTCAGACATGCAAATCTGCGCGTCGACGCTGGCCAAAGTGTCGCGTTGACGGGAGCGTCGGGCTGCGGGAAGAGCACCTTGGTCAAGCTGCTGCTGGGTCTGCTCGAGCCCCAGGAAGGCACCATCCTGTACGGTGGCGTGGCGCTGACCGACCGGACTCGCGCCGCGGCGCGCAGCATCGTCGGTCCCGTCATGCAGAGCGATGCATTGCTCGCAGGCAGTCTCAGCGAGAACATCAGTTTCTTCGACTCGATGGCCAATCTGGCGCGGGTTCAGGAGAGTGCCAGGCTCGCGCAGATCCACGACGACATCATGCGCATGCCGATGGCCTACAACACGCTGATCGGCGACCTCGGTTCCGGCCTTTCCGGGGGGCAAACCCAACGGATGCTTTTGGCCAGGGCGCTCTACAAGCGGCCGAAGATCCTGTTGCTGGATGAGGCAACCAGTCATCTGGATGTGAACAACGAGCGTCACATTGCCGCAGCGATTCAACGTCTGGACATCACGCGCATCGTCATCGCGCATCGTCCCGAGACTATCGATGCCTGTCAGCGGGTGTTCACGCTGGCGTCCGGTCAACTGAGCGAGCGTGATCGCAACGCGGTGTCTTCCGCGACATGTCCAGTGGGCGAGATCGCGTGAGCGATGACTGCAGTGTCCTCGACTAGTCGGCTCAAGATCACTAGATGGTTGTGACAGTGCGGCCCGGCGTCAGGCGGCGGTGCGCCAGACCAGCCGAGGCGCCAGCGTCTGCGGCACGGGTTCCTGCTGATCGAGCAGCTCGCGCCAGCCGCGCCGGTTGAGCGCATCGGCGCGCAGCAGCGCTTCCACCTCCTGAGGCGCTCGCGTCTGCCAGGCCAGCGCGAGCGCACGGGCCGTCGCCGGCAGGCTATCGATGGGCTGGTGCCGCGTGGCGAGGAAGAACTTCACCGCGGCGTTCTCGACGCGCCCGCGGCCCTGCCGCAGCACGCGCTTGATCTGGCCCTTCACGTCGCCGGGGCGCCACCACTGCTTCTTCGGCAGCAGCCAGGTGGCGTCGTCGGCCACGGCGATGCGGCTGGGATCCCACGGCGAGGACTCCGGATGCAGGCCGAAGCTGAGGAAGGCGCCCATCAGCGAATCGGTGCGGTACAGCCCCACCGGCAGGCGCAGACCGCGCGCGCGCATGGCGGCGATCGTCGATCCTTTCAGGCAGCAGAAGTTGCCGTGGAAGCCGCCTTCCTGGCGCATGCGCTCGCGCAGGGCCGCGCTGCCGCGGCCGATCGACGGTTGCCCGGTGCCGCCGAGCACGTGCGCGCCACCGGCCTCGACCGCCTCGGCCAGCCGCGCGATGGCCAGGGGCGGCAGCGTGACGTAGCCGTCGATGAAGCAGACGAGCGATTCGCCCTGCCAGATCGCGTGCACGTACTGGTTCCAGGCGTTGGCCTTGTCGCCGTGCGGGATCTCCCAGAGCGACACCGGGAAGGGCGGCGGCTCGACGGCCAGGCGGCGCCGGAGCTGTCCGACCAACGCGCCGTTGCCGTTGACGAGGATCACCACCTGCATGTCGGGCGGCAGGGCGCCGCGCAGCGCCGACACGTTGGCGTGCAGGACCGCGTCGGACTCGCGCGAGGAGAAGATGACCAGCGACCCGCCGATGCTGCGGGGATCGGCAGCCACGCCGCCCAGGTCGCCCGGGTAGACGCTTGAGGCGCCGCCGTCGCCGTTCACGCTCACACCCGGTAGTTGGGTCGATGCCCGCGCAGCCACTGCTCCAGCATCATCAGGATCCAGACCATCTCGCCGTAATAGCCCGGGTGTTCCGGCAGGCGTTCCTTGAGCAGGCCCTGGATGAACTGCGGCCGGACGATGCCGCGCGTGGACAGGCTGCCCAGCGAGTCCTCGGCCAGCGCGCGCAGGTTGGCGTCGCGCGTGGCCCAGACGCCGAAGGGCAGGCCGAAGCCCTGTTTCTTCTTGACGATGATCTCGTCGGGCAGGAAGCCCTTCAGCGCCTCCTTGAAGAACCAGCGCAGCTGCAGCCCCTTGAGCTTGTAGTCCGCCGGCAGGCGCTCGGAGAAGGCCAGCAGCTCGTCGTCCAGCATGGGGAAACCGACCGAGGTGCCCGCCAGCCGCGTGGTGCCCACGACCTTGGGCAGGTCGGTGTCGGCCAGCGTGTAGCGCCAGTCGAAGGCCAGCATGCGGTCGACCAACTGGCCGGACTTGAGGCCGTTCCAGACCTGGCGCTGCTGCTTCTGCGGGCCCAGCGGGTCCACGCGGCGCAGGAAGTCGGTCTCCAGCACGTCGCCCATGCCCAGGCGCGTCAGCAGGTTGTAGCTCTGCAGCCGGTCGGGCATCGGGACGCGCGCCTGGTCGATGTAGCTGGCGCCCTTCTTCAGCAGCGGCAGCCTGCCGATCGGCGAGCCGAACACCGGCTGCAGCACCAAGTCGCGCAGCGGTTCCGGCACCTTGCCGTACCAGGAGAACACGGTCTGCTTCGCGTAGCGCGTGTTGCCGCCGAAGAGCTCGTCCCCGCCGTCGCCCGCGAGCAGGTGCCGCACGCCATTGTCGTGGGCGCGGCGGGCGCAGTAGTACGAGGGCAGTGCCGAGCTGTTGCCGAAAGGCTGGTCGTAATGCGTCGCGACTTTCGCGATGCCGTCGACCAGGTCCTTGGGCGTCACGTAGTACTCGTGATGCCGGCAGCCGAAATGCTTGGCGGCGGTGCGCGCGAAGGCCATCTCGTCGTAGCCCTCGGCTTCGAAACCGATGGAGTAGGTGTCCGCCGGACGTCCCGCGACGCGGCTCAGCATGCCCGCGACCGTCGAGCTGTCCGTGCCCCCGCTCAGGAAGCAGGCGGCGTCCGGCGCGTGCATCGCCCGCTGCACCGAGCGCTGGAGGATCTCCTTGAACTCGACCTTCAGGTCTTCCAGCCTCGGCGCCGGATCGGCGCGGAAGGTCGGCGTCCAGTAGGGCGTCACGCGCAGCTCGCCGCGCTCGAAGATCGCCACATGCCCCGCCGGCAGCCGGAAGATGTTGCGGAACACCGTCCGCGGCGACGGGATCACGTGGAAGTAGAGGTAGTCGAACAGCGCCTGCGGGTCGAGGTCGGCGTCGTCGCCGGCGAGGTCGTCCGCGCGGGTCGCGAACTGCAGCTCGTGGCCGACGATGCGGTAGCACAGCGGCTCGATGCCGAAGCGGTCCGTCGCCAGCAGCGTGCGCCCACCGGGCTGGCGCCAGGCCACGGAAAAACGGCCGCCGACCTGCGCCAGCGCGGGTGCGGGATCGCTCGCCGACAGCAGCGACTGCCAGGCGGCGTCGCGTTGCGCGGCGGGGGCGTCGGCGGGCAGGCCGCGCAGCACCGGTTGCCCGGTGGCGAGGAAGTCCGCGCGCGGTCGCGCGGCGGCGTTGAAATCGGTGGGTGAGGCGTCCATGAGGTGTGGCCTTCTGATCGTTGTCGGCGTTGGCGTCGGCGCGTCAGCGCAGACCCAGGGCGCGCAGGGCTCGTCCGATCGCGGCTTTCGGCGCGAGCATCCAGCGCGGCGTCAGCCGCGGCCAATGGGGCTGGCGGGCGCGCCAGAGCGTGTCGTACTGGCCGACGGCCCGCCAGCGCGAGGCCGCGTCATCGAGGCGCCGGGCGGGGAAGGGCCCGCGCGGCGACGCGATGACGTGGCGGTAAGCGTCGACGAAGTGCGTCGCCATCCGGGCCGGTTGCCAGTGCGCCAGCATCCAGGCGCGGTTCTGGCGCCCCAGCGCGCGCGTCAGCGCCGGCTGCCGGCACAGGTCCATCAGGACCTCCAGCGCGTGTTCGACGCCGACGTTGACGACCGGGAAGTCGCTGCGTCCGGTCAGTTCCTGCAGCGCCGCCAGCGTGCGGCCGTCCAGGCAGGACAGGCACACCGACCCCTGCGCCAGGGCTTCCAGCGTGTTCAGGTGGTAGCTGCCGGTGACCAGATCGTCGATGAACAGGTGGCAGCGCGCCTTGCGCGCGAGGCATTCCGCATGCGGGACCCGTTCGATGAGGTCGACCTCCAGCGCGATGCCCTCGCGCGCGCAGCGGCGGCGCAGCTGCCGCAGCAGCTTGACCGTCTCGCCGTAGCCCTTGGTGTCCCAGCGCGACGAGCCGCCGGAGTTGAAGCGCGTCGGCGCGTAACCGATGCGCAGCGGGCCGTCGTCCGGGGGCGACGGCAGGTCCAGCGCGACGACGTTGGGCACCAGCCGCGCGTCGGGGAACTGCCGCTCCGGGTACTGCGCGATCACCAGCTTGGGGATGGGGCAGTCCGCGACCGCTTGCGTCGGCTGGCGGTTGAAGCGGGCGACCAGGTCGGGCGTCGAATGGAAGTGCCGCACCATCGGCTTGCCCGTCTGCCAGAGCTCGGCGAACGAGACGGGCGCGAAGTCGGCGCTGTCCAGGTGCAGGTAGTTGTGCAGATGGACGACGTCGCAACGCGACAGCAGCGCCAGGACCTCGTCGCGGTCGCGCGGCCAGCGCAGGTCCAGCTCGAAGCTCATGCGGTCGTACTCGCCCGCCTGCGCGTCCAGCACCACCCAGCGCGCGTCCACGCCGGGCAACGCGCGCAGCGCGGCGCAGACCCGGCCGGGCGCGCCCACGAGCGGCGTGTGCGAGAAGTGCAGCGCGAGCATGGGCGGGCTCATCCGGCGCGGACGATCTCGCGCCGCAACGCCTCCAGATACCCCATGCCGGTGACCTGATCGGGCTCGAGGTAATTGCCTTCGGCCCATTCGTTCCAGGACTTCACGATCAGCAGCCGCTTGTCCAGCGGCCGGTCGCGCAGCATGTCCACGGCGCGGCGGACCTGTCCCGCGAAGAGCTCGGGATCGCAGCCCTCGATCACGTTGCCGCGGGTGCCGTGGCGCGCGGTCGTGTCCCAGTTGGGGAACACGGTCGGGAACACGTCGGCGCCCGGCACGTGGTCGACGACCGGCTCGCGCATGACTTCCTCGTAACGATGGACCGTGGGCCAGCCGCGCCAGGCCTGCATCTTGTAGCGCAGCCAGCGGGCCGGGTCGCGGCGGGAGATCCACGGACGCGTGTCCGGCAGCCGGTGCGCGACGGCACCGTCGAAGCCGGCCGGGCGTGGGTCCCAGGGCTGCTGGCGGTGGTTCACGCCGATGAAGTAGAAACCGCCCAGGCCGGCCTGGCGGGCCAGGTCTTGCCATTGCGCGATGAACTGCTCGCGCTCGGCGATCTGCATCGGCCGGTAGATGAAGAACACGGGCTTGCCGTCCACGCGCAGGTAGCGCGCGTCGCGGAAGGCGGGCAGCAGGTGCTCGAAGTGGGCCGCATGGTCCTCCGGGCCGGGATAGACCTGCTCCAGCAGCGTCTGGCGAGGCTGTCCGGCCCACACGCCGGTCCAGGACTCGTTGGCCCAGCACAGGCAGAACGGGAAGTCGGGATCCCCCGCCGCGAGCACCTCGTTGAAGGGCCGCTCCAGCATCTCGCGTCCGCCGAACCAGTAGTGGTAGTAGCAGAAGGCCTCGATGCCGTGCGCCCGGGCCATGTCGGCCTGCGCCGCGCGCGTCTCGGCCACGCGCAGGTCGTAGTAGCCGAGGTCGGCCGGCAGCTTGGGCTGCTGGTGCCCCGGGTACAGCGGCTTGGCCTTGGCGACGTTGCGCCATTCGGTGAATCCGCGGCCCCACCATGCGTCGTTTTCCGGCGTCGGGTGGTACTGGGGGAGGTAGAGGGCAATGACACGTGCCAGGCGGTCCATGCGGTCGATCTTCTAAGTCGTGGGCGCTGACCGGCAACGTACCGGCGCAGCGGATTCTAGGGGCCGACCCTCGTCCGCCAGGGCGCTTCGCCCCCCGACCTCGGGGCCCGATCCAGGGGGGGCGGACCCGGTGCCCGGCGGGCCGGATGGGCCGGATGGGCTGGATCGGCCGGACGGGCTCGAGGGACCGGCGTCCTCAGCGGCCCAGCCAGGGCTCGCCGGCCGCCTGATGCCGCGCGACGGAGCCCCGCATCGAGGCCAGGACCTCCTCGGTGCGCCGCAGGTCCTCGGCGATGCGCGGCGCCCGGGCGATGGCGGCCAGCCAGTAATCGCACATGGCGGCGTCGTCGTCGCATTCGTGCAGGACGCCGCGGTCGCGCAGCAGGCGGTAGACCGGATACGACGGGTAGGTCGTGTCCCAGCCGCCGCGGATGGTCAGCGGCTTGTTCAGCCCCAGCGGCTCCAGCACGTTGTGGTCGACGCCCACGTGCGCGACGCTGGCCGCCGCGTAGAAGTCGCGCAGCTCCCCGACCGTGTCCAGCACCATGCAGGCCACGTCGGCCGCGAGCGGCGCGTCCTCCACCTGCGAGCGCCGCGTGACCCGCAGACCCGCTTCGGCCAGTTGCGCCAGCAGCTCGCCCATGCGCGCCTGGTTCTCCGGATGGCGCGGCGCCAGGATCAGCAGCGCGTCGGGATGCGTGCGGCGCAGGCGCTCGAAAGCGCCCAGCACCTGGCGCTGCTCGGCCAGTTCGGTGACGCAGCCGCCGACCACGATGGGCCGGGCCGACGCGAGCAGATGGCCCAGCAGCCGCGGACTGCGCGTGGCCTGCTCCACGCCCCAGTCGGCACGGCGCATCGCGTCGAATTTCATGTTGCCCGTCACCTGCAGCCGTTCGCGCGGCGCGCCGCGCGATTCGAGCTGGCGCGCGGTCTCGTCATCCTGCACGCACAGCACGTCGAAGGCGTTCAGGAAATCGCGTTCCAGCAGGCGGCGCTCCAACTGGTCGAGCCGCGCCGGCGGGTCGTAGTGGTACAGCCAGCCGTTGAGCATCAGCGTCGCGGCGTTGTGGCGGCGCGCCTCGCGCAGGAAGGCGTAGGAGAAGCGGCAGGGCGCCTCGGACGGCAGGCAGGGGATCTCCGCCACGGCCAGCATCGCCGGCGGCAGCAGGCGGGCCAGGCGGCGCGCGTCGCTGCTGTGGCCGCGGCTGGTGCAGACCACCGCCTGCGGCAGCCGGGCGAGGTAGGCGTCGCGGTAGTGCGGATGCTCGGTGATCAGCACCGGCCGCAGGTCGGGCCGCTGCGCGATCAGCCATTCGATCATCGGCGCGACCGCGTTGAGCTCGCCGATCGTGGTCACGTAGAACCACAGCGCCGGGCCGGTCGCCTCGGCCGGCGTCACCGAGAACGCGCCCAGCGTGTTGTTGCCGCGCTGGTCGCTCAGCCACTCCAGCGCGCGGAACATCGCCCAGCGCAGCGGCTCGCCGAGGCGGGCCGGGGCCGGCGCCAGCGGGGTCTGCGCCTTCGCCCGCGAAGGCGTCGGGGTGGGCGTGGGGGTGGGCGGAGGCGTCGCCAGGGAGGAGGAATCAGGCATGTCGGCTCCGCAGGTGGGTGAGGAGGCGCCGCACTTCGAGCATGGCGGGATGCCTGAGCGCGGCGGCGCAGGCCAGCCAGGCCGCGGTGCCGGCCACGACGCACAGGGCGATCCGCGGTATGAGCGGCAGGCCCAGCTCGTGCGCGGTCAGGCGCGCCAGCACCAGGCCGGCGCCGCAGCCCAGCGCCAGCAGCGCGCTGGCGACGCTGGGGCCGTAGAGTTGCCGCGGCCGCGCCTTGAGGACCTGGGTCAGATGGCGCGTGTACATCGCGACCTGCACCAGGTTGCCCACGACGAACACCGCGGCGACCGCGTGGAGGTTCCAGAGCGCGGCGATCCCCACGCACACCAGGTGCGTGGGGCTGTACCAGAGCGCGACCGACAGCCGGCGCTTGATCTGGCCGGTGGCGGCGAGCGCGTTGGGCGCGAGCATGGTCAGCGCGTAAGGCAGCCCGGCGAGCGCGAGCAGCGTCGCCAGCGGCGCGGCCGGATGCCACTGCGGGCCGTAGAGCAGGACGAGGATGTCGTCGGCCATCAGCGCCACGCCGACCATGAACGGCCAGGCGATGCCGGTGAACAGCGCCGTGCCCTTGGCGAAGGGCGTGACCAGGCTGTGGCCGGCGCGATGGTCGGCGGCGAGGGCGGGCGTGGCCACGCGCAGGATGGCCGAGCTCACCGTCTGCGCCAGCAGGTCGATCAGGCCCGCCGCGCGGCTGAACAGACCCAGCGCGGTGAAGCCGAACACCTTGCCGATGATCAGCTCATGGCCGTTGCGCGCGCCCGATTCCACCAGGCGCGAGCCGGTGAACATCGCGCCGAAGCGCAGTTGCCGGCCGGCGCCGCGCAGGCGCGGCATCAGCAGCGCGTCGCGCGGTCGCATCCAGATCAGGATGGCCGCCTGCGTCGCGATGCCGGCGACCGGGCCCCAGGCCAGGCTGAGCGCGCCGTGGCCGGTCCAGGCCAGCGTGACGCTGGTGGCGGCGTTGACGACGTTGGCGCTGACCTGCACCACGCAGACCTTGTGGAAGGCCATCTCGCGGTTGAGCAGCGCGAACGACGGCGAGGCCAGCGGCAGCACCAGGAAGTTGATGCTCAGCACCAGCAGCAGGTCGGCGACCAGCGGCTCGTGGTACCAGTCCGCCAGCAGGAAACGGCCGCCCAGGATCGCCAGCGCCAGGCTCCAGGCCATGATCAGCGTGATCGTGAACGCGCTGCGCATCTTGTCGCGGTCGAGTTCGCGTTCCTGGATCAGGTACTCGCTGACGCCGAAGTCGCGCAGGATGGACGCCAGGTTGGTCACCACCGCACACAGCGAATACACGCCCACCTGCGTCGGCGTCAGCAGCCGCGCCAGGATCATGGTCGTGGGGATGGTGATCGCCAGGCTCAGGTAGCGCTCGGCGAAGGACCAGGCCAGCGCGCCGCGGACGGAAGGGCTCTTGCTCATGCCGGCGCTTCTTCCGTCTTGGCTGGCGCTTCGGCGGAAGCGTCGGCGGCCGCGTCGGCCGGCTGGGCGTCGCCGCGGCGCAGCAGCCGCTTCAGCGTCGGCACCCAGCCCCAGCGGTACAGCGTGGCGTGATAGACCGGGCGCGCGTCGGCGGTCCAGCGGGTGTGCCACTCCATGACCTTGCCGTAGAACTCGATGCGCCGGATCGGACCCCCGGCGGCCGCCGCGTCGAAGAGCTGCTGGAACTGCAGCTGGCGCATCAGCGTCGACGGCGAGACGGCCTTGTGCGCCTCGTCGTAGGCCGTCTTGAGGATGACGATCTTGCCGCCCGACTCGATGCACAGGTCCATCGCGACGACGGCGTCGTCGAACCGGTACTGGTACAGCCGGACGCGGCCGGCACGCGCGAAGCTCTCCAGCATCGCGCGATAGAACTCGTACTGCGGATGGCCCGGCGCGATCGCCGTGCCTTCGGAGCCCTTCCAGCCGCTCGCCTCCAGCCGGCCGTAGTTCGCCAGCGCGGGGGCGACGTCCTCGGGCCGCGTCAGGCATTCCAGCCGCGTGACGGTGCCGGCGGCGTCCAGCTTCTTCTGCTGCTTCTTCAGGTTGGTCCGCAGATTCTTGCCGCGTGCTTCCCAGTAGCTGTCGAAATCGCCGGTCAGGTCGACCCAGGCCGTGTCGATGTAGTCCTGGCCGCGCCAGCGGGCGCTGTCGGCGGGGCGCGCATGGAAGAGGCTGTCGAGCTGCGTCAGGCCCAGCGCCAGCGCGGGCAGCGGCAGCGCGCGCAGCAGGCCTTCGGCCAGGGGTTGCAGCGCGTCGCCGCCCGCGCTCAGCCAGGCGCCCAGCGGCAGCTGCGACGGCTGGAAGGTCGTCCACTGCGCGGTGCCCGCGGGCGTCACGATCGCGGCGGCGCGAGGCGCCTTCGGATCGCCGAGCAGCGCGAGACGTTCGCGGCCGGTGCCGAAGACGCTCAGCAGCGGCGCGAGGAAGGCGCTCTCCAGGAACGGAAGGCCGGCGACACGGGCCTGCAGCGCGTCCCACGCGGCGGCATGCGGCGCGAAGGCGGCCGCATCGGGCAGCGCGATCAGGGACCAGCGCAGCGAACCTGCGGGGGGCGGGGAAGTCGGGGTCGTCGGGATCGTCGGGGTCATGGTCGCGCCTCGGCGGTAGGCATCTGGGGGGCGCAGGCCTCGTCGAGCACGCGGGCGAGTTCGCCGGTGCGGGACTCGCGCGAGGCCGCGGCGATGACCGGCGGCGCGGGCAGCGCGGCACGGTCGTGGAACAGGTCGTCGAGGAAACGGTCGAGCGCGGCGGCGACGCCGGGGCCGTCCTCCAAGGCCGCCTGGTGAGGCAGGCCCGCGCGACGCATGAGCTGCGCGGTGTCGCCGGCCGGGTCGGCCAGCGTCAGCACCGGTCGGCGCGCGCGCAGGTATTCGTAGGCCTTGGCGGGAATCTGGTCGTTGCAGTCGTTCGATTGCAGCAGCAGCAGGCCGTCGGCGGCCAGCATTTCGGCCAGCGCGTCGGCGTAGGGCAGCGGCGGTGCGATCTCGACCAGGTCGGCCACGCCCAGGCGCCGCGCGAGGTCCCGGACGAAATCGTCGTGCGCCGTCGCGCGCAGCCGCAGCCGCAGCGTCGAGGCATCGATGCGACCTTGGGCCTTCGCGTCGGCCAGCGCCTCGAACAGCCGCGCCGGGCTGCGCCAGTCGGGATAAACGACGCCGCTGTGCAACAGCACGCGCGGGCCGGGTGATGTCGCTCCGGCGGCGTCGCCGCGCGCGCGCGCATTCGCCTGACGTTCGGCCTGACGTTCGGCCTGCCGGAACGCGTCCTCGCTGTAGCCGTTCTCGATCACGCGGATCCGGTCGGCCGCGGCGGGAAAGCGCTTGGCGTAGAGACGCGCCGCGCCGGGCGTCGTGAAGGTGAAACGCGCCGCGCGCGCGAAGACCTTGCGCTCCACCGCCGCGAAGCTGCGCCACAGCACCGGATCGGCGGGGTAGCCGTCGTGGGCCATGGGATCGCGGAAGTCGGCCACCCAGGGCAGGCCGCTGAGTCGCGACAGCCAGTAGCCCACCAGGTGCGCGCTGGGGATGGGATAGGTGCTCCAGATCGCGTCGGGCCGGGTGTCGCGGATCAGCTTCAGGCCGGCCGGCACGGCGCCGAGCAGCCAGCTGTGCCAGCGGTCCGGACGCGCGAGGAACCCGGGATAACGGCCCGCGATCGACAGGTGGCGCGCGGCATCGAGCGCGAAGGCGCGGCGCACGATCAGGTCCCTGGGGATCTCTTCGACGAGGTCGGTCCCGGTCTGCGCATGCACGCGCGGATGCGCGGTCAGCAGGCTCGGCGTCCAGCCCGAGGCCGGCAGCTGCTGCGCGAAGCGCAGGGCGCGCTGCACGCCGCTGGTGCCCGCCATCGGCGGGAACTGGAAGGAGACCATGAGCACGCGTCGCATGGTCGTGCGCTCAGCGAGCGGGTGGGACGGTCGACGTCGGGGCCGAGGGGGCGGCCGGCGTGATGAAGAGGCGTTCGACCTGCGCCACGATGCGGCGCAGGTCGGCGTCGGTGAGGTCCTGGTGGCAGGCCAGCTGCAGCACGTGGTGCGACCATGACTTGCCGGCGTCGCCGGGCAGCCCCGGCACGCCCGGCCAGAGCCGGTCCCAGCGTGACACCGGCACGCCGAGCCTGCGCATCTCCGCGTAGCCCGGATCGGGCGTGCGCACCCACAACGGGAAGACGTAGGGCGCGCAATCCGCGGGCAGGGCGGGCAGCAGCGGATGCACGCCGTCGCGTCCCGAGAAGGCCTCGGTGAAGAACGCATAGTGGTGGCGGCGCGCCTCGACGATGCGGCGCCGCGGCACGCGCCGCGAGATCCAGCCGCTGGCCTGCGTCAGCCCTCGGTGCGACAGCGGCAGGTCGATCAGCGCCATGTTGGCGTCGATCTCCTGGGCCTCGTCGAGGTCGCCGCGCCGGCTCGGCACCGCGTCCTTGCCGGCGCCCGGCCCGCCGGCGCCGCCGCGCAGCGCCTGGCGCAGGGCGCTCTTGAGCGCGAACGCGCCCCGGATCAGCCGGTTCAGGCCGGTCAGGCGGTCGTGCGCGGCGCCCATGTGCAGGATGTCCGACGCCGCCTTGATCTGCTCGATGCGCGGCACCGGCGTCAGCACCGGCATCGCCAGACCCGCGCGGTTGAGCGCGAGGATGCCGCCCTCGGGCGTCGGGAAGAACTTGGTCAGGCTGGCGATGGCGACGTCGCCCCAGGAGCCGATCGTGCGCGATCCGGCGCGGCCGAACATCGCATGCGCGCAGTCCTCGATCAGCGCGATGCCGCGCGCGTCGCACCAGGCGCGCACCGCTTCCATCGGCTGCGGCAGCCCGAAGTAATGCGGCACCAGCAGCGCCTTGGTGGTGGCCGGCGCGTGCGCCGACAGCCAGTCCAGGCGCGGCGCGCCGTGCTCGTCGATCGGGTAGAAGGCCGCGTCCGCGCCCAGCGTCTTCACCGGCGAGACCATGGTCGGGCAGTGGTAGGTCGGCAGCAGCACCAGGTCGCCGGGGCCCACGGCCAGGCACTCCAGCGCCAGCAGGATCGCCGCGCGGCCGCTGGTGGTGGGCAGGTGACGCGGGTGGTCGAGCAGGCTGTGCAGGTCGACCTGCGCGGCGCCCGCGAAGGTGTGCCAGCCGAGGACCGGCAGCCGCGGCGCGGGCAGGAGGGGCGGCGGAGTCAAGTCGACGGCCTTCCGGTCAGCGGGCGGACGGGGCGGCCGGCGCGGCCGATTCAGGCGCCGAAGCGCCGGATCCAGACGGGGAGACGGCGGACGGCGACGCCGAAGCGCCGCTGTCGGGGGCCGAGGCGGCCTCGCCCGGCAGCCGGAGGTCGGCGGGCCAGCGGTTGATCGCCATCAAGCGCTGGCGGAGGACGGGATGCGTCATGCCGGCGCCGTAGGCGCGGCGCGCGGACTGGACGGCCAGATCCACGTCGTTGAGGTCCAGCGCGACCATGCCGACGTTGTAGAACGAGAACGCGTTGTCGCTGGTCGCGGTCAGCTTGTTCGCCGCCTGCAGCTGATCCTTGGCCGCGGCGGTCTTGCCCTTGTCGTTCAGGTAGCCGGCGTAGAGCAGGCGCACGATGAAGTCGTCCGCCCGCCAGAAGACCGCGCGCTTGAAGTAGCAGTCGACGGTGAACATCGCGTCCGGCGGCTGGTCGCGCTTGGTGCGCTCGCCGAATTGCATCATGGCGGCGAGCGCGCGATGGTGGTTCGGGAAGGCGCGCAGCGTGTAGTCGATGTCGCTGCCGATGGTGCCGCGCTTGCACTTGATCAGCGCCTCGCAGGTGTCGATGAAGTGGGCGCCCTCGACGAGCTCCAGCTCCGACATCTTCTGCGTCACCGGATCGATCTTCGGCAGGTCCTTGAACTTGCGGTAATCGAAGGGGCCGAAGTTGTTGGACAGCCCGCCGCAGCCCACGCCCTGCGCGACGGCGGCATGGGCGGTGACGGCACCGGCCAGCGCCAGCACGAGCGCGCGCCAGCGGCCGCGGCCGCGGGAGGCGGCGGCGACGCGGACAGTGCCGGTGGCGTGGGACGCACGGAAGAGGGGGATGACGGACATGGCGGGGCTCCGATGGGGCCGGGTGTACCGGTCAGGCGCTCAGGCGGCCGGCACGCCGCGGACGAAGGCGGCGGTCAGCCGTTCGACGTGGGCGCGCCAGGCGGCGGTCGAGAAAGTATGGTCCGCGTCGGGCAGGTCCTCGCGGCGCAGGCCGGGACGGCTCAGCAGGCCGTGCCAGGCGGGACCGCCGTCGCGGCAGCGGTCCAGGAATTCATTGGCGCAGACGTCCTTGCCCGACAGGATCAACAGCACCGGGCCGCCGAAACGGCGCAGGCCGTCGGCCATCTGCTCGGTGTAGTGGCGGGTGTCCGTGGCGTGCGCGCCGGGGCCGGCTGTCCCGGCGCGAGCGGGAGCAGCGGTGGCACGACCCTGGGCGAGCTTGCCCAGCAGCTCGCGCACGGCGCCCGGTCCCACGCGGCCGCTCAGCAGCTTGCGCCAGAACGACGGCTGACGCAGCCGCTCCAGGTAGTAGTGCTTGACCTGCGCGCGGGCCAGGCTGGTCGCCGTGCGGACCCAGGGGTTGGCCAGGCACAGGCCGGCCACGCGCGGGTCGCGGCGGCGGTGCACGTACAGCAGCGCGGCGGAGGCGGCGTCGCACAGGCCCCAGAGCACCACGCGCTCCAGCGACGGGTGCTCGCGCTGCCAGGCGTCGATCGCGGCGGCGATATCGGCGTCGACCTGCTCGAAGTCGCGCTGCGCGCCCTGCGCGTCGCCCATGCCGCGGTAGTCGATCCGCAGGCAGGGCACGCCGGCGGCGGCCAGCGCGCGGCCCAGCAGCGTGAACTGGCGGTGACTGCCCACGCGGTATTGCGGGCCGCCGACGATCAGCAGCACGCCGGTGCCGGCGGCAGGCGATGCGCCGGCAGCGGCGGAGGCGGAGCCGGACGTGGTCACCGGTTCGCTCAGCAGGCCGACCAGGGCGTCGCCATGGCAATCGATGCGGAGCACGCTGTCGCGATGGGCGGGGGACGTGTTCATGCGCTCACCGCCTCGACCGGTCGGGTCGCGAAGTCGGCGTCGGCGGTCAGCGCGGCGAGGCTCGCCTCGATCAGCCGCGGGGCTTCCTCGATCTCGGTGGCGGCCCAGAAGGACGGACCCTGGCAGACCGCGGCGCGCACCTCGGCGCCCTGGGCGGTCCAGGCCTCGACGGCCATCGTCGCGGCTGGCGTGAGCGTCGCGTCTTCGCGCGGCGAAAGTTCCAGCCATGCGACGCGGCGCACGCGCGGCGACGGTTTCAGTTGTGCGGACTCCAGGCCTTCGGCCAGCGCGGGCGCGAGCAGGTAGCCGGCGATCTCGACCGGCTCGCCGCGTGCGAGCTGGTCGCGCATGGCCTGGACGGCACCTTTTGCCTGGCCGCCGATCAGGTCGGCCGCGACGCGCAGGCGCATGAACTGCTGGAGCTGGAGCTTGCCCGCCGTCACCGGCTGCCACAGCAGCAGGTGCAGCGGACGATCGAGGGCGAGATCGAAGGCGGCGGGCGCCAGCAGCGCGCCGGCACGCAGGCCCCACAGCCACAGCGGCGGCTTCGCGCCGTCGGTGCCGGGCAGGGCGCGGGCGTCGAGCCAGCCGACCGCCAGCCGGACGTCGTCCGACCAGCGCGTCCAGGCGGCGTCGCCGAAGTCGCCGCTGCTGTCGCCGCAGCCGAGCAGGTCGATCGTCAGCACCTCGACACCGGCGGCGGCGAACGCGCGCGCGGCGAGGGCGATCATGCGGCGGGACTTGTTCATCTCCTCCGCGAAGGGCGGCAGGAGCAGTATCTGGCCGCGCGGCGCCGCTGCGGCGGCAAGGACGGCGGGATAGTGGACGCACAGCCGCTGGCCCCCGGCGCCGTCATCCAGGAAGAACGGCGTGGATGACGGGGTGGGCGGGGCGGCGGCGGCCATGGGGCGGGAGACAGGGGAGGGGGCGGCGGTCGCGGCGGTCGCGGCGCCCGTCAGGCGGCGAGCTTGCCGTTCACGAAGTCGAGCAGGGCGCCCACCGTGGCGAAGGTGGCGCCGTCGATCTCGTCGTCGTCGACGACGAAGCCGAACTGTTCCTCGAGCGCGGTGATCAGGCTGACGACCGCCATGGAGTCGAGCTCCGGGATCGCGCCCAGCAGCGCGGTGTCGACGGTGAAGTCCTTCGCGCGGCCTTCCAGGCTGAGGACGTCGTCGAGGATGGCGAGCAGGTGTTGTTGGGTGTTCATGGTCGGGGCGGATCTTAACTGTGGCCCTCTGGGGGAACCCCCGGGCGCCCCCTCATCCCAAGGGGATCCTGCGCGCCACGTGAGGGATTGCCGCGGGGGCGCGTGAGATACTTTTTTGATGACCGCCGCCACCGACAGCCACCTGCTTGCGCACCTGATCTGGCACAGCGCCGACCGCGATCCGGCGGCGCCCGCGCTGCGCGACGGCGCCGGTGCGTCGGCCCGCGCGCTGGATTACGCCGGACTGGCCGCGCAGGTGCGCGCGCTCGCCAACGGCCTGCTGTCGCTGGGCCTGGCGCGGGCGGAGCGCGTCGGCATCTACCTGGACAAGCGGCTGGAGACGGTCGTCGCCAGCTTCGCCGCGCCGGCCGCCGGCGGCGTGTTCGTGCCGGTCAACCCCATCCTCAAGCCGGAGCAGGTCGGCTTCATCGTGCGCGATTGCGACGTGCGCGTGCTGATCACCTCGCGCGACCGGTTCGCGTCGCTGCGGACGGTGCTGGCGGAATGCCCGTCGGTGCGGCACGTCGTGGTGGTGGATCCGGCGCCCGACGCGACGCCGGACGGCTGGTGGCGTTACAGCGACCTGCTGGACGCGCCGGCCCGGGCGGGCCATCGCGTCATCGACACCGACATGGTGGCCATCCTCTACACCTCCGGCTCGACCGGCCGGCCCAAGGGCGTGGTGCTGTCGCACCGCAACATGGTGGCCGGGGCGAAGAGCGTCGCCAGCTACCTCGGCAACCGGCCCGAGGACCGGCTGCTCGCCGCGCTGCCGCTGTCCTTCGATGCCGGCTTCAGCCAGCTGACGACGGCCTTCCACGCCGGCGCGTCGGTGTCGCTGCTGAACTACCTGATGCCGCGCGACGTGCTCAAGGCGCTGGAACGCGACCGCATCACCGGCCTGACGGCCGTGCCGCCGCTGTACATCCAGCTCGCGCAGCTGGAGTGGCCGGCCGCGATCGACCAGCAGCTGCGTTACTTCGCCAACACCGGCGGGCGCATGCCGCGCGAGACGCTGAACCTGCTGCGCGAGCGCGTGCCGTCGGCGCAGCCCTTCCTGATGTACGGACTGACGGAAGCCTTCCGCTCCACCTACCTGCCGCCGGAGGAGGTCGACCGCCGGCCCGATTCGATCGGCAAGGCGATCCCGAACGCCGAGATCCTCGTGCTGCGCGAGGACGGCACGCCGTGTGCGCCCGACGAGCCCGGCGAGCTGGTGCACCGCGGCGCCCTGGTCGGCATGGGCTACTGGAACGACGCCGAGAAGACGGCCGAGCGCTACAAGCTGCTGCCGCCCGGCGCGGCTGGACGCGAAGCCGGCCTGCAGCTGCCGGAGTACGCGGTCTTCTCCGGTGACAACGTGCGCCAGGACGCCGAAGGTTTCCTGTACTTCATCGGCCGGCGCGACGAGATGATCAAGACCTCGGGCTACCGCGTCAGCCCGACCGAGGTCGAGGAGATCCTGTATGCGACGCAACTGGTCGGCGAATGCGTCGCCTTCGGCGTCGACCACGCGACGCTGGGTCAGACGATCCAGGTGATCGCGACGCCGCCGGCCGGCGCCGACGCGCTCGACGCTGCCGCGTTGCTGGCGCAGTGCAAGGCCCGGATGCCGGCGTACATGATTCCCGCCGGCGTCGAGGCGCAGGCCGGCCCGCTGCCGCGCAATCCCAACGGCAAGATCGATCGCAAGCTGCTGAGCACCGAATGGGTCGCGAAGCAGGACGCCCAGTGAAGAACCCCGTGACCGCCGTGAACACCGACGACAAGACCCCCGCTGCGGTGACCGCAGCGCCCGCCAAGGCCGCGCCGCGACACGCGCCCATGGACCAGTTCAGCGCGCGCGACGGCGTGCTGCTGATCGGCGGCCAGCCGCTGACGCGGCTCGCGGACCGCGTGGGCCGCACGCCGTTCTACGCCCACGACCGCGCGCTGCTGACGCGCCGCGTCGAGGAACTCCGCGCCGCGATGCCCGCGAAGCTGGAACTCCACTTCGCGATGAAGGCCAACCCGATGCCGGCGCTGGTCGCGCATCTGGCCACGCTGGTGGACGGCATCGACGTCGCCTCCGGCGGCGAACTGCAGGTCGCGCTGGACGCCGGCGGCGATCCGCGCGAGATCAGCTTCGCCGGTCCCGGCAAGAGCGCGCTGGAGCTGAAGCAGGCGCTGGCCGCCGGCATCCTGATCAACATCGAATCGTTCCGCGAGGTCGAGCTGCTGCGCACGCTGTGCGCGGAGACCGGCTACGCGGCGCGCGTCGCGGTGCGCGTCAATCCGGACTTCGAGCTGAAGTCCTCGGGCATGAAGATGGGCGGCGGTCCGAAGCAGTTCGGCGTCGACGCCGAGCAGGTGCCGGAACTGCTGGCGCGCATCGGCGAGGCGGGCCTCGGCTTCGAGGGTTTCCATCTTTTCGCCGGCTCGCAGAACCTCAAGCCCGAGGCCATCGTCGAGGCGCAGCTCAAGAGCTTCGAACTCGCGCTGCGCCTGGCCCAGGACGCGCCAGCGCCGGTGAAGGTGCTGAACCTCGGCGGCGGCTTCGGCATCCCGTATTTCCCCGGCGAGCAGCGCCTGGACCTGGCGCCCATCGCCGCCAACCTGGCCGCGCTGATCGAACGCGCGGCGGTCGAGCTGCCGCAGGCCAAGCTGGTCGTGGAACTCGGGCGCTACCTGGTCGGCGAGGCCGGCGTCTACGTGTGCCGCGTCGTCGACCGCAAGGTCTCGCGGGGGCAGGTCTTCCTGGTCACCGACGGCGGGCTGCACCACCACCTGGCGGCCTCGGGCAACTTCGGCCAGGTGATCCGCAAGAACTACCCGGTGGCCATCGGCAACCGCATGGGCGGCGAGCCGGAAGCCGGCGTGTCCGTGGTCGGACCGCTGTGCACGCCGCTGGACCTGCTGGGCGAGCGCATGAGCCTGGCGCACGCCGAGCCCGGCGATCTGGTCGTCGTCTTCCAGTCCGGCGCCTATGGCATCACGGCCAGTCCGCAGGGCTTCCTGAGCCACCCGGGCGCTGCCGAGGTCCTGGTGTGAGTTCCGCGCCGCGCCTGGCGCAGCTCGATGCGCTGCGCGGCATCGCGGCGATGGCGGTGGTGCTGTTCCATTACACGACGCGCTACGACCAGCTCTTCGGCCACGCGCAGGCGCCGCTGGTCTCGTTCCCGCTCGGGTACCTCGGCGTCAACCTGTTCTTCATGATCAGCGGCTTCGTCATCTTCATGACGCTGGAGCGCACGGCGCGGCCCCTGGATTTCGTCGTCTCGCGCTTCAGCCGGCTGTACCCGGCGTACTGGGGCGCGATCCTGCTGACCTTCGCGCTGACCCATGCGATCGGGCTGCCCGGCAAGACCGTGGGCTGGGACGTGCTGCTGGTCAACGTGACGATGGTGCAGGGCTTCTTCGGCGTGCCGCACGTCGACGGGGTCTACTGGACACTGGAAGTGGAGCTGCTGTTCTACGCCTGGGCGCTGCTGAGCTTCCGCTTCGGCGGCGCGGCGGGGCTGCGTCATTTCCTCTTCGCGTGTCTGGCGCTGCGGCTGGTCTATGCGGCGGCGAAGACCTTCTGGGGCATCGACCTCCCGTGGATGGGACAGCGCTGGCTGCTGCTGCCCTTCATCTGCTGGTTCGCCCTCGGCGTGACGGTCTACCGCCTGAGTCGCGAGGACGCGAGGTCGGCGTGGGACTGGGCCTTGGCGGCCGCCGCGCTGCTGGTCATCGGTCTCGTCGAGGACTGGGGCCTCGCGGCACTCGGGGTGGTGTTTTACGCGGTGCTGTTCGGCGCGGCGCGCGGACGCTGGAGCTGGCTGGAACACCGGGTGCTGCTCTGGCTGGGCGCGATCTCGTACACGCTGTACCTGCTGCACGAGAACATCGGCTGGGCCGTGCTGCGCCGGCTCGAAGGGTGGGGGGTCGAGGTGCACCTTGCCATCGCGCTGACCATGGCCCTGTCCATGGCGCTCGCGCACGGCCTGACGACGCTGGTGGAACGGCCGGGCATGCGCTGGATCCGCGACCGCTATCGGGCGCGGCAGCCGAGACCGAAGGCGGCGACTGCGGGAAGCTGATCGCGGGGCGGAGACAATGCGCGCTCCGCTCTCTCAGCCGACGACGATCCCGATGACCGAAGAACGCAAGAATTCCCTGATCCCGCTGGCGATCGGCGCGGTGGCGCTGCTGTCCTGCGGCGGCATGATCGCCGCCGGCGTGGCGATGCTGCGCCAGGGCAAACCGTCGACGCCGGCGGATGACCTCGCGGCGCGCATCGCCACCATCCATGACATGCCGGTGACGGCACCCGATTGCGGCACCGTGTTCAAGAACGAACCGCCCGTGGTGATCGTGGTGATGGGGCAGTCCAACGCGGCCAACCACGCCGATCCGATCCCGGCGGCCGCCGCGCCGGTGCCGCCGATGCCGGTGCTGCACCTGGGCGGCTGCGGGCTGGCCAGCTCGCCCGTGCCCGGCGCGACCGGGACCGGCGGCAGCATCTGGCCGGCGGTCAACCAGGCGCTGGGCGGGCGCTGGTCGGGCCGTCCGATCGTCTGGGCGATGGTGGCGGTGGACGGCAGCTCGATCGCCGAATGGACCGATCCGGACAGTGCGCTGCGCAGCTACTGGCAGACGCAGATGGACCGCATCAAGGGCACGCGCTGGCCGGTGGCCGCGGTGCTGTGGCAGCAGGGCGAGGCCGATGCGCGCGCGCGCACGGCCATGGCCGACTACCGCGACGCGCTGGCCGCGCTGCGGGCGGGCGTCGCGGCGCGCGGCGTCGACGCGCCGTGGTGGATCGCGCGTTCCACCTATTGCCCGCCGGCCGACGGCGGCCAGGTGCGCGAGGCCGTGCGCGAACTGCTGGCGATTCCCGACAGCGGCTTCCGCGCGGGACCGGACACGGACACGCTCGGCCCGACGCTGCGCAACGGCTGCCACTTCACCGTGGAAGGCACGGCGCGCGCGGCGGCACTGTGGGCGAAGGCGCTGACGCCGGCGGCGACGGGGCGATAAAGGATGAAAACGGGATGGGAGCGCACGCGCAGCGCCTGCGCGCTGCTGGCGGGGGTCTGGGCGATCTCGACGGCGCAGGCCGCCTGCGAGCTGTCGACCTATGAGTTGCCGGTCACGATGGAGGACGGCGCACCGGTCGCGACGCTGACCCTCAACGGCGAGAAGGTGCGGATGCTCGTCGACAGCGGCGCCTTCTACAGCATGCTCACGCCGTCGACGGCGGAGCAGTTGAAGCTGCCCAAGCTCAACTTGCCCGAGGGCATGCGCCTGATCGGCTACACCGGGCGCTTCGAGGCGCACCGCACGCGCGTGGACAAGGTGGGCCTGCTGGGCGGCACATTGGCGAGGATCGACTTCGTCGTCGGCGGCAACGAGATGGGCGCCGGCATCCAGGGGCTGCTGGGCCGCAACATCCTGGCGGCCGGCGACACGGAGTACGACCTGGCCAACGGCATGGTGCGCCTGATGTTCCCGAAGGGCGACTGCTCGCGGGTGGACATGGCCTACTGGGCACCCAAGGAGATGCCCGTGGTGATGGTGCCGCTGGAGTCGGACGGCCACAAGGACAACCACCAGGTGTCGGTGAGGGTCCGGATCAACGGGACGTCGATGCAGGCGCTGATGGACTCCGGCGCCTCCAGGACGACGTTGACGCTGGACGCCGCGAAACGCGCCGGTGTGAGCCAGGGCGACCTCAGCGAGGCCGGTCATGTCGGCGGCATGGGTCCGGTTCGTGTGAAGCACTGGCGCGCGAAGTTCGACAGCTTCGAGCTCGGCGGCGAACGCGTGGGCAACATCTCCTTCGGGGTGGCGGACACCGACGCCATGGGGGACGACCTGCTGCTGGGCCTGGACTACTTCCTGGCTCACCGCATCCTGGTCTCCCGGACGCAGGGCAAGGTGTACCTGACGTGGAACGGCGGACCGGTGTTCGCCAAGACCGTCGCGCGCGACGTGGACGGCGACGTAGAGCACTCATTGAAGGGGCGTTGAAGGGGCGATGAAGGGGCGTTGAAGTCGCGTGAAGTGGCGTTGGGGAGCCGTTGATGGGACGTTGATGAGACGTTGAGGTGGCGTAGAGCGTTGGCCTGGCGTATGGCGCGCACGTCGATTCCCCCTTCGGGAGGGTCGTGGGCGGCGGGCGACACGGGTATCGTCGCCGGTCGTGACGGGCGGAACACCGCCCGCAGGACTTGATGCCCAGGGAGGGCCCATTGAACCAACGCCTGCCTGTCTGCCTGACTGCCTGTTCCGCGCCGCTGCTGGCGGCTGTCCTGACCCTTGTCGCGCCGCTGGCGGCGTTCGCGGCCGGCGAGCCGGGACGCTGCGCCATCGAGACGATGGACATCCCCGTGCGACTGATCGACCACCGGCCGGTGGCCACCGTGCAACTCAACGGGGTCGAGGTGCCGATGCTGGTCGACAGCGGCGCCTTCTACAGCATGATGAGCGCGGCCACGGCGGCGCAATTGAACCTGAAGCTGCGGCGGCCGCCGAACGGCTTCACCATCCAGGGCCATGCGGGGGCGGTCGAGGCGCTGCGCGTCACGACCGTGGATGAGGTCGGCCTGCAGCTGGCGACGCTGAAGAAGGTCGACTTCTTCGTCGGCGGCAACGAGCTCAACGCCGGGATCATGGGCATCCTGGGCCGCAACTTCCTGTCGGCGGCGGACACCGAATACGACCTCGCGCACGGCGTGCTGCGGCTGGTCTTCCCCAAGGGCGATTGCGAGAAGGCCAACCTGGCCTATTGGGCCGGCGACGCGCCGGTGATCGAGGCGCCCATCGAGACCAGCGGCCGCCGCAACGACACGGCGGTGCGCGTTCTCACGAAGATCAACGGCGAGCGCGTCACGGCGCTGATGGACACGGGCGCGCCGGGAACCTCGCTGTCGCTGAGGGCGGCACGGCGGGCCGGGATCCGGCAGGAAGACATGAAGTCCCACGGCCGGGCCAGCGGGATCGGCGCCGGTTACGCCGAACAGTGGATCGCCGACATCGCGAGCTTCGAACTGGGCGGCGAGAAGATCTCCCACAACCGGCTGCCGATCTCCGACGTGGACAGCTATGACCACGGGATGCTGCTGGGGCTGGACTACTTCCTGTCGCACCGGGTCTACGTGTCGCGGCTGCAGGGCAAGGTCTATGCGACCTGGAACGGCGGGCCGATCTTCGCGCAGGGACGCGCGGCCGATGCGGCCAACTACGACCAGCGTTATGCCGCCAAGGCGGAGGAGATCGCCGCGGACGATGCCGACGGACTGCTGCGGCGCGGCTCCGCGGCGCTGGTTGCGGGCGATCCGAAACGCGCGCTGGACGACATCGGCCGCGCCTGCGAACTCAAGCCCGACCTGGCCGTCTGCTTCGATGCGCGCTCGCGCGTGCATCAGGCGATGAAGCAACCCAAGCTGGCGCTGGCGGATCTGGACACGGCGTTGACACTGGATCCCTCGCTGGCCGAGGCGCGTCTGCGCCGCGTGCCGCTGCGCGTGGCTGCAGGCGACCGTGACGGCGCGAAGGCGGATCTGGTGGCGCTCGATGCGTCATTGCCGGCCGCGTCCAACCTGCGCGCGACGATGGCGGATTACCACGCCGGCTTCGATCAGGTGCCGGAGGCCTTGAAGCAGTACGAACTCTGGATCAAGAGCCATCCGAACGACCAGCGACGGGCGTCGGCGTACAACGGCCGCTGCTGGCTGCGGGCGCGGATGAACATCGACGTGCCGTTGGGGCTGGACGACTGCAAGGAGGCCGTCGACCTCGACGGGGACACGGCGGCGTATCGCGACAGCCTCGGGTGGACTTACCTGCGCCTGGGCGATGCGGCTCGCGCGAAAAAGGCCTTCGACAAAACGATCGAACTCAGATCCTGGGCCTGGCCGCTCTACGGACGCGCGCTGGCGCACCTCAAGCTCAACGAGGCGGAGAAGGGCCGGCAGGACCTGGAGGCCGCGCGCAAGCTGATGCCGACCATCGATGAGGCGGTGAAGAAGGCAGGGTTCGAGGCGTTGACGGGAGCAGCAACGGCATCGACATCGGCTGCGGGGCCAGCAACGGCGGCGAAAGCGACGGACTGATACGGCGCGGCAGTCGCAGGGCCGCCCGATGGCGCGCGCCGCTTCGCCTGCCGCTCGACTTATCGCTCGACTTATCGCTCGAGCCAGAGGACAGCAAGTGCAGCGGCGTCCGCGCGGCTACGCAGGACGCTCGATCGTCAGCCACGGCCAGCGCCGCTGGTACGACGCTGCCTTGCCTTCGAACAGCGCGCGATGCGGCACCAGCGGATTCATCGCGAGCACGCCGCGGTACAGGCCTTCCAGGCCGTACGGCGCGTAGACCTCGCCGGGCCGCACGCCGACGCAGGTCGACGGCACCAGGAAGCGCTCGATGCCGTCGCGCGAGCTGTGCAAGGGCTGGTACGACTCACCGAAGTCCTCCTCGTACCAGAGATGCACGCGCGCCTGGTTCGCCGCCTCGACGGTGATGCCCAGGTCGCCCAGCACCGCGTCCGCGCGGGCCTGGACGCGGCGCTCGGCCTCGCGGCTCAGGTCATCCGGATCGAAGTAGAAGAGGTCGTAGTCCTTGATGTCCGCCGTCGGCGGCCGGCCGTCCCGCAGGTTCCAGACGGTCTGGAACAGGCAGCCCGCGACCAGCCAGCCGTCGGGCAGCGCCAGCGCCTCCCAGCGGTCCAGGATCGCGCGGTTGTTGGGGTTGGTCAGCAGATCCGCGACGAAGCGGTCCTGAAGCATCTGATCGGGATGATGAAAGGGCATGCGAGGCATTCTGCCCCGCATGCCGCCCCGTCACCGGCCCGTCACCGGCCCCTCACCGGCCCGTCGTTCGCAACTCCGCCGCTTCCGGCAAGCGCACCGTCTCCGGCACGCTGACGACCACCAGCGCCTGGTCCGGCGACAGTGACGACAGCTCGATCGCTTCGCCCGCGTTCTCGCGACGCGCGCCGGGCTCGCGCGTCTGCGCGGCGCGGCAGGCCGTCTCGTTGGCGCAGACGATGATGCGCAGCCAGCGGTCCTGATGCCGGATGCGCACCTCGGCCTGGTCCCAGTGGACCGGCAGGCAGGCGTTGACGCGCAGCCGACCCTGCTCGACGACGACGCCGCAGATCGATTCCAGCGACGCCCGCAGCAGCCAGCCCGCAGAACCGCTGTACCAGCTCCACCCGCCGCGCCCGACCCACGGCGCGTGTGAATAGATGTCGCCGGCCATCACGTAGGGTTCGATCGCGTACGTCGGGCCCAGCCGCGGATCGGCCCAGCGATGCGCCGGGCTCAACCCGGTGTAGACCTGCCACATCGTGTCGCGCTGCCCCAGCCGCGCCAGCGCCATCAGCGCCCACACCGCCGCGTGGTTGTACTGGCCGCCGTTCTCGCGCACGCCGGGCGCGTAGGACTGGATGTAGCCCGCGCTCGGTTGCGCCATCGCCAGCGGCGGATGCAGCAGCCGCGCGAGCTTCGCCACCGGATCGAGCAGGTGCGCGCAGGCGCTCGCCATCGCCTGCCGCGCATGCGCCGGATCGGCCGCCGCGGTCAGGACCGACCAGCTCTGCGCGATCAGGTCGATCTTGCACTCCGTGTTCTCCGACGATCCCAGCGGCGAGCCGTCGTCGAAGAAGCCGCGCCGGTACCACTGGCCGTCCCAGCCGGGGCCGTCCAGCGCCGCGATCCAGCCATCGCGCGCGGCCTTCCAGCGCTGCACGCGCTCGTGCTCGCCGCGCGCGGTCGCGACCGGCGCGAAGTCCTCGATCACCTGCGCCAGGAACCACGCCATCCACACCGACTCGCCCTTGCCCTCGTGGCCGACGCGGTTCATGCCGTCGTTCCAGTCGCCGGTGCCGAACAGCGGCAGGCCGTGCGCGCCGCTGTCCAGGCTGCGGTCGATGGCACGCGCCGCATGCTCGTAGACCGACGCCGTCGGGCCGTCGGTGCGCGGACTCTCGTAGATGTCCTCGGCGCCTTCGGGCACCTGCTGCCCGTTGAGGAAGGGCACGCCGTCCTCGAGCAGCGTCAGGTCGCCGGTCCGGACCAGGTAGTGCGCGAGCGCATACGGCAGCCACAGGCGATCGTCCGAGAAATGCGTCCGCACGCCCGCGCCGCCGGGTTCGTGCCACCAGTGCTGCACGTCGCCCTCGGGGAACTGCCTCGCCGCGCTGCGGCGGATCTGGTCGGCCAGCAGCTGCGGCGCGACGTCCGTCAGCGCCATCGCGTCCTGCAACTGGTCGCGATAACCGAAGGCGCCGCCCGCCTGGTAGAAGCCGGCGCGCGCCCACATGCGGCAGACCAGCGTCTGGTACGGAAGCCAGTGGTTGGTGAGCGCGTCGAAGCGGGGATCCGGCGTCGACACCTGCAGCCCGCCCAGCAGCTCCGGCCATTGCCGCCGCTGCCGGTCCAGGCGCACCGCCGGATCGACCTTCCACGCCGCCTCCATCAGCGCATGCGCGGCCTGCGGTGAAGGCGCGTGACCCAGCAGCACGGTCAACTCCGCCGGCTGCGAAGCATCGAGCTCCAGCCGCGCCGACAGTGCGGCGCAGGCGTCGAGCCCGCTCCCGACGCGACCGCCGAGCGTCTTCGGCAGCACCATGCGGCCGGCGCTGTCGAAGAACTCCCGCCGGTCGCAGGTCCAGTCCTGCTGATCGAGGCGCACGCGGCCCGGACCGGCGTCGCCGCCGGCGGTACCGCCCGCACCGCCGAGGCTGCCCGCGCCACGCGCATCGGCGCCGTCGCCTCGTTGTCTCGGGCGGATGCACAACGCCGCCGTCGCGTCGCCGAATCCGCCGAGGTGGTCGAGCTGCGTGGCCTGCAGCGCGAGCGCGCGTTCCGGCTGCGGCAGCCCCGCGCCCAGTTCGCCGACCGTCAGCCAGTCGTTGTGCGTCGTCACCGACAGACGCTCGCTGCGCGCGCTGCCGAGCTGCCACTCCGCCAGCGCAACGAGCCGCAAGCGGCGGCGCGTCCGGGCCGCGGAGTCGATCCGCACCTGCACCTGCTTCACCGACGCGTCACGGTCGACGCACCAGCACAGTTCCACCTGGAGATCGCCCAGCCGCTGCCGGCTGCGCGAGTAGCCGATGCCGTGCTCGATCGACAGCGGCGCCTCGCGGCGCAGCTGGCGGCCGAGCGGCCAGACGCGGTCGTTGTCCAGGTCGTGCAGCAGCAGCCACTCGCCGGGCGGGTCGATCAGCGGATCGTTGGACCACGGCGTGACCTGATGCATGCGGCTGTTGCCGGCCCACGTATAGCCCGCCGCGATCTCGGTGACCTGACAGCCGAAGTCCCGGTTCGCGAGCACGTTCACCCACGGCTTGGACGGATGCCGGTCCGGGGACACCTCGAAGGAGAAACCGCCGTGGTCCGGATCGAAGCGGCCTTCCGGCGGGCGCGGCGTCGTTTCCGGCCGGGGCCGTTCCACGAGCGCGTGCGCCACCGGCAGGCGCTGCGATTCGTTGGTCGGTGCCGTGTCCTCGATCCAGCGTTCGAGCTGCTGCGACAGCGGACGGCCGTCGGCCTGCAGTCGCAGCCGCGTCAAGGTCTGCAGCGTGAAGCGCTCATCGGGCTGCAGATCGCCGTCGCGCAGCACGTGCAGCGCGGAGCACAGGTGCCCCGGCCGACCCTGCGCCTGCCCCTGCAGGCGCGCCTGCAGCGCCTGCAGCGCCTGCTGCACGGGCGCGTTGTACGAGGACGGTTCCTCGTTCAGCACGACGAGGTCGATGCCGACCGCATGGGTGGTCCACATGCGCAGCGCCTTCTTCAGCGCGCGGATCAGGTCGATGCCTTCTTCGCCGGTGATCGTCACCATGATGATCGGGCGGTCACCCGAGATCCCGAAGCGGTACAGCGCCCGGCGGTCGCAGCGGCCGCGCGGCTCTCGGACATGCGCGGGGTCCCGCACCGCCTGGCCGGTGACCAGCGTGTTGAGCTGCAGCAGCGCCCCCCAGGTCGCGGTGTCGAACTGCAGTTCGCGCAGCCGGATGCCGCCCATCGTGTGCGACATCGAGGCCGAGCGCTCCACGTGCGCCGGCTGCCGGTATTTGTCGACCAGCGCGCGCAGCAGGTCGCCGTCGCGCGAGGCCGCCGTGCAGAAGGTCAGCCGCACGGTCGCCCCGGGCGCGAGGTCCAGGCCGACGCGCAGGCCGGCGATCGGATCGAGGCCGGTGTCGAGCAGCCGGCCCGGTTCGCCCGCGGCGGTGACGTCGGCCTCGTCGTCGACGAACTCCGGCCGCGCGTCGCCGACCGGGCGTGTCGTGCTGCCGTAGCGGCCGAGCCAGCGTCCGCGATCGGCGATCGGCAGCACCTCGCGCAGCGTGTAGCCGTCGGGGCGGACATCGCCGTCGCCATCGCCGTACACATCGCCGTACACGTCGCCGTCACGGCGCTCGCCCGTGCCGAGGTCCCGTGCGCCGTCGCGTCGCGCCGTTTTCGCGCAGGCCGCGCCGTCGTCCACGCCGGCCAGGAAGAACACCGCGCGCATCGCGGCCTCGTCGAACAGGCGAGGGCGCCGCCGCAGGTGCAGCGCGTGTTCCGCCTCGTCCCAGCGGGCCTGGATGAACAGGTTGGAGAAGGCCGGGTGGGCCTCGTCGCTGCGTTGCGGCGCGAGCGTGGCCTCGAAGGAGGACACCAGGTCCAGCGCCAGCGGCGTCTTGCCGCGGTTGGTGAGTTCCACCTGGCGCAGCTCGCAGTCGTCCTCCGGACTCACCCATACCGTGGTGCAACTCTGGAGGTCGGGCCAGGTGGCCTCGAACAGCACGCGCTCGGCCTGCATGCGCGCCTCGTAGCGGGCGCGCGGATCCGGCGTCGGGCGGGCAGTGTTGCTGAACCAGTCCTCCTCGCCGGCGCGGCGCAGCATGGTGAAGCTGCCGTGCTGGTCGCGCAGCAGATCGTCGCGCCAGCGCGTGACCGCCACGCCGTCCCAGTTGCTGTAGCCGCCGCCGTGGCTGCGCAGCACCACCGAATAGCGCCCGTTGGTCAGCATGTGCGTCAGCGGCAGCGTCTCGGTCAGCGGCTCGCTCTCGCGCACCATGCGTGTCTTGCGCACCTGACGCGAGCGCGGCGCGAGATCCGCGACCGCGGTCGACAGCGGCGCCACCTCGCGCGGCGCCCGCTCGTGCAGCAGCGTCGCGACCGCCTTCACATGCGGATCGCTCATCAGCCAGCGGCGCGGCGCGTCGTCGGCCAGCAGGTTGGTCAGCGCGACGAACCCCATCGCCTGGTGGTGCGCCATGTAGGTCTGGACCAGCGTGAAACCCGCGCCCGCCGTCTGCCGCTGCGGCGTGTAGTCCACCGCCTCGATGAAGCCGAACGCGCCGCGCGCCCCCAGGCGCTCGAAGTCCTGCAGGTTGCTGACCACCCGCACCGGCGCGACGACGGCGGCCATCACCGCCGCATACGGCGCCAGCACGCGTTCGTCGACGGCCAGCCGCGCCAGCGCCAGCGTCTGCACGCCTTGCGGCCCGTACTGGTAGGCGAGGGTGTGGTCCTGGCCGGCGATCGCCGATTCGGAGATGCCCCACGGCGTACCCTTGTCGCGGGCCTCGAAACGCTGCTCCGCCACCGCCGTGCGGATCGCGCGGCCCAGCGCGCTGTTGGCCGGCTCGCGCAGCACCAGCGAGGGCATCAGGTACTCGAACATCGAGCCGGTCCACGACTTCAGGCCCAGCGAGTCGCCGGCACCGGCGCCGGCCCCGTCGCGCGAGAAGAACGGCCGGCCCAGCGCGCGCCAGTGCTCCGGCGGCAGGTCGCCCTTGGCGATCGCGATCAGGCTGGTGAGGCGCGCCTCGCTGGCCAGCAGGTCGTAGTGGTTGTCGTCGAGCTGCTGCGCGTCGCCGCGCCAGCCGATGCGCAGCAGGCGACGCTCGGGATCGAAGAGCGGGCGGTAGTCGGCCTCGAGGCCGAGCCGGCGCGCGCGCTGCGCCAGCTCGCGCAGGCGCTGGCGCGATTCGGCGAAGGCCGCGCCGTGATCGCGCCAGAACGATGCCAGCTGCGCGATCAGGTCGCGCAGCAGCCAGTGCGCGGGCGCGGCTTCGTAGCCCTCGACGGCGGCCAGGGCGTCGAGTTCCGCGCGCGACGCCGCGACCTGCGCGCGCAGCACGGCCTGCTGTTCCTCGGCGCCCGCGTCGGCGTTGCGCGGATCGCTCAGCGCCGCCACCAGCGCGGCGCCCGCGGCCAGGACCCCGTCGCCGGCCAGCGGCGGCTGCATCACCCGCAGCCGGTGCAGCGCCTTCGCGAGCGCATCGCGCGGCGCCTGCGCGAGCTGGTCCGGCGTCATCTCCGCCGCCATTTCGCAGGCCCGCGCCACCGTCAGCAGGTGCGCCGAGCAGTTGCCGCTGTCGACCGCCGACACGTAGCCCGGCGGCAGCACGGCCAGCGATTCGGTGTCGTACCAGTTGTAGAAATGGCCGTGCCAGCGCGGCAGGCGTTCCAGCGTGTCCAGCGTGGCCGAGAGCCGTTCCGTCATCGCCACGACGCCGATGAACCCCATCTCGCGCGCGCAGGCGACGGTCAGCAGGTACAGGCCGATGTTGGTCGGCGAGGTGCGGTGCGCCACCAGCAGGTGTGGCGTCAGCTGCACGTTGTCCGGCGGCAGGTGGTTGTCGGCGGCGCCGACGTGCGTGTCGTAGAAGCGCCAGGTGTCGCGCGCGAGCTGCCAGAGGTAGTCGCGACCCTGAGGGTCGAGCTCGGCCTCACGCTGCAGCAGCGTCGCCCGCGGCGCGCTGGCCCACCAGATCCACAGCGGGGAGAGCGCCCACACGACCAGCATCACCAGGGCGGCCGAGCCGTTCACCGGCGCGCCGGAGAGCGCGGCGATCGCCAGCAAGCCGCCGAGCACCGCGGCCGCGATCGGCACCCGCAGGTGCTGGCGGACGAGCGCCCTCAGGTCGCGTTTGGCCGCGGCCTGGGCGGCGGCGGCCGTGGTCCATTCCAGCAGGTGCCGGCCCGACACGGTCTGGCGCCAGATCGCGCGGCCGATCGCGTCGAGGTAGAGCAGCGACAGGTGCAGCAGCAGGGCGATGTGCCAGACCGCGAGCCCCAGCGCACGACGCAGGTCGAGCGCGGTCTCGCGGTAGAAATGCCGGCGCGCCAGCCCGTCGCGGCTGGGCACCAGCCCGGCCAGCGCGCCGACCAGCGGTCCGACCGCGAAGGCGGCGGCGACGAGGGCCAGCGTCAGTCCGAAGGGCAGCACCTCCGTGCCCAGCACCAGCAGCATCAGGCCGAGCGACGTCGGCGCGACCAGCGAGCGGCGCAGGTTGTCGATCAGCTTCCAGCGGTTGATCGTCGGAATGCCGTAGCGACCGGCGCGCGCGATGAACGGCAGCAACTGCCAGTCGCCGCGCGTCCAGCGGTGCAGCCGCGCATGCGAGACATCCGCATGCATGGGCGAGTCCTCGACCAGCGAGATGTCGGACACGCCGGCGCAGCGGGCGATGCTGCCTTCCAGCAGGTCGTGGCTCAAGACCTGACCCTCGGGCAGGCGCGCGTCGAGCACCGCATGGCAGGCGCGCACGTCCAGGAGGCCCTTGCCGGTGAAGCTGCCTTCGCCGAACAGGTCCTGGAAGATTTCCGAGCTCACCGCGCTGTAGGGGTCGATGCCGAACTGGCCGACGAACAGGCGGTGGTAGGGCGTGCTCTCCTTGTCGTCCGGCATGGGCGCGAGCACGCGCGGTTGCAGGATGGCGTAGCCCTCGACGACGCGGCGGCTCGCGGCGTCGATGCGGGGACGATTCACCGGATGCGCCGCGGTGGCGACGAGCGCGCGCAGGCGGCCCGGCGGCATGTCGGTGTCCGCGTCCAGCGTGATCAGGTGGCGCACGCCGGGCGCGGGGCGGGACAGCTCGCCGAATTCGACGAAGGGGGACGTCCCGGCCGAGGTCGCCAGCGTGCGCAGCAGCAGCTCGATCTTGCCGCGCTTGCGTTCCCAGCCGATCCAGCGGCGTTCGGTCGAGGACCACTCGCGCTGACGATGCAGGAAAAGGAAACGCGGCCGGCCGTCGGCCAGCGGTCCGTGGCGCTCGTTGAGCGCCGCGATCGCGTCCGCCGCGGTGACCACGATCATGGTGTCGCCGGGCTGATGTTCCTCGTAGGCATCGGCGTGATCGCTGAGCAGCGCGAACTGCACCAGGCGCTCGGGGTTGGCGAGGTGGTGCTGTTCCAGCTGTGCGATCAGCGGGGCGATGGCGTCCTCGTTGGGCAGCAGCACTGGCATCACGACCAGCGTGCGTTCCGCGTCGGGCAGGCCGGCGGAGAAGTCCAGCCGAGGCAGGCGGGCAGGGCGGGCGAGTTCGCTGATCCAGCGGTTCGTCAGGGCCACGACGGCTTCGCTGATCGGCCCGGCGGCCAGCACTGCGGCCGTCCACAGCAGCCAGGTCGCCGCGCCGGGACGGGCCTGGCTCATGAGCCAGTACAGGCCGAGCAGGCCCAGCAAGGTCAGGCCGCCCAGGTAGGCGACCGCCGCCCAGCGCTGACCGCGCGCGGTGTCGTGCGGCGGCCAGCGGCGCTCCTGCAGGCCCAGCGCCGCGAGCAGCGTGGGCCGGCCGGCGCCGCGCCACCAGTAGATCGGCGCGCTGCGGCGGTCGGGTTCGCCGTCCTGAGGCGGACCGGCGCGCTGCGTCAGCGCCAGCAGCTGGCGCGCGATGTCGAGCTCGCTCTTCTCGCACTTGCGCGCGAGTTCCTCGATCTCGTGCAGCGTCATGTCCTGCGTGTCCGCCGCCTCGGCGGCGAACACCGGCGACTGCCCCAGCGTCTGCATCACCGGGCTGACGGTCTGGATCAGGCGGCGCCAGTCCGTCTGGTCGATGCGACGCAGCGCGGTGATCGCGTTGCGGATGCTCTGCAGGTCGCGGATCGATTCGTCCTGCTGGCGCGCCAGCGCCTGCGCGGGCGCGGGCAGGCGCGTGCTCAGCCACGCGGCCAGTTCGCCCATCAGCGGTTGCGGCAGTTCCTCGAGGCGATGGTCCAGTTGCAGCCAGAAGGCCTCGAGGACGCCGCGTTCCTTCATGCGCGGCTCCAGCCGCGTGATGGCCTCGATGCCGGCGCCTGCCGGATGGCCGTCGTACCAGTGGTGGACGACGTCGCGCGCGGCCTGCAGGGTGGCGAAGCGCTCGGCCAGCCGTCGCAGGTTCTCGACCAGCACGACCCGCAGCGTCGTGGGCAGCGCCCAGAGCTCGGCCAGCGACAGCGCGCGCTCATCCTGGTAGGCGCGCAGGTAGGCGGCCAGCAGGTCGGTGTCGAAGCCGCCGTCGGTGTGCGCGACCCACGCCCAGGCGATGCCGTAGATCCGGGGCAGGCCCGCGAGCGGCTCGTCGCGCAGACGCGGCAGCAATCGGAAGAAGCCGCGCGGCAGGCCGCGACGCACCTGATGCGTCTGTTCGTCGATCAGGGCGGCGTTGTCCAGCAGCCATTTGCCGGCGGCGCCGAGATGGCGGAAGTCGCGATGGCGCTTCTCGATCAGGCGCCGCGTCTGCTGCAGCATCGCGACGTTGTCATCCAGGCGGGGGAAGAACTGGCCGGCGCCGGCCGTGCCCTGGACCGCCTGCGCCTGCGCGAGACTGCGCCCGTGCTGTTCGAAGCGCGCCAGGCCGAACAGCACCGCCCGCACCGGCGGCTCGATCGTGCCGAGCGACGGATCGAGCAACGCAAGTTCTTCCGCAATTTCCGGGGAGGATGTCGTCCCCGGCTCGGGGGAGCGGTTCGACGGGGCCTCCGGCGCGGGGGCCGGAGGTCGATGGGGGTCGTTCGCGCTCCGGACGCCGGTCATAGCCAATGGGCAAACAGGCCGAAGGTGATCGCGCTGAGCGCAGCGGTCGTCGCGAGGCGGGGCAGGACCAGGCCACGCGCCCGTTCAGCCAGCAAAGCGATGCCGAACCATCGCCCTCGGGCCTTCGCACACTGGATCAGGTGGCGCTGCAGCGCCTGGTCATAGTGGTGCGGGGCGGCGGTGCCGAGCGCACCGACCGGAACGATGGTGACGGTCGGGCTCAGCGGGCCGACTGGGCTGTTCATGGTGGGAACCTCGTTGCAAGTGGATGAAGCGGTCTGAAACCGGACGTTTCCAAATGGCAAGCCCCATGCCTGCGCAAGCAATCGGTCCGCGCCCCACGGACGATTCCTCCCAATACCCATGCCAGGGCATGAATTCGAGCGCGATGTCAACTGCGCGTGAAGACCCTTCCTGTCCCCGCTTTGTCCCTTGAAGGGACAACAGGCTGTCCCGCGCCTGTCACCGACGCGATGGTCGTGACTGTCCCTTGCACGGCCCTGCAGGAGGCGGGCGGAGACCGCCGCCGTCCAGGCACGGGACGACGGTCTCCAGAGGGGAAGGCATGCGCTGGAGGCCCGATATCCGGGGGTTTGCCGGGCAGGCTGCCCCGAATGAGGGGGGCTGTCCCCGCTTAAGGAATAGGGGGTGCGCGGGCCGCGAGGCGGCTCCTAGACTTCGCAGCACTCGCATCGCAACTCGGGTGCCCCGCAGGCGCCCCCGGAGGATGACCATGACCGCCATCGACTGGCTCCAACGAGGCCGACGCGCCTTCACACGACTGCTCCTGGTCGCGGCCTCGTCGGCCGGCCTGGTGGGCCTGTCCGCCGCGCCCGCCGCCGCGGCGCCGATCACACTCGGCGGAACGCCGACCTCGGTCGTGCTGGACGCCGGCGACAGCGTCGTGATCACGGGCCAGATCACCAACATCAGCGGCGGTCCGCTGCTGACCACCGATTTCTTCCTGTCGCTCAGCGGCTACCCGTTCCCGTTCGTGGACGTGACGCCGCTGCTGGGCGATCCCGAGGTGGTGATCCCGGACCGCACCATCAGCCCGGTGCTGGACCTGCTGATGATCGCGACGCTGCCCGACCTCCTCGCGGATCTGAACTTCGACCTCTCCATCCTGCTGTCGGACATCAACGGCAACTTCGCCGACGAGGTGCTGGTGGCGGTGACGGTCCGCGCCGCGGCGGCGAGCGACGTGCCGGAGCCAGGCACGCTCGCCCTGGCGCTGGTCGCGCTGGTGCCGCTGGTGGTGCGACGGGTCCACCGCCGCAGCGGACCTTCCGGTCCGTCCGCGACCTGGCCCGCAGGCACCTGAGCACGGACGGCCGACGGACCGCGCCGCCGGCCGCTTTCCTCTCCCGTCCCCGGCAGCCACCGGCCCTCGGGCATCCACGGAAGCGCCCGGCACGACGGGTCCACATCGACTCTCTTCGAGACATCACAAGGGGCATTCATGGCCACAGTCGTCTCCGCGCGCGCGACCCTCGGCGCGCCCTTCATCCAGCGCTTCGCCGGTCAGGTGAGGTTGAACATCCCGTTGATGAACATCGGTGAGTCGGCGCTCCAGGGGGTGCAGATCACCAGCATCACCTACGGCAGCGCCGCGCGGCAGAGTCCGCCCAATGCGCCCATCTACCTGGGCACGCTCGGGGCCTCGTCGTCCACGACCTTCGCCGGGCGGTTCTCCGACGCCGGGCTGGTGGACAACGCCAACCTGCTGCTGACGGTGCGCGGGTCCTACGTCGTCGCCGGCGTGGCCTACGGACTGACGGTGAGCCGCTACGTGCGGATGCCGGCGGCGGGAAGCTTCCCGGCGGATGAGCTGCGCGCCTCGCTCGCGGTCACGACCACGCCCAGCTACTGGAGCTACGCGCTGACCAACAATGAGCCGGCCGGCAGCGGCCAGCACATCGCGACGCTGTCGTTGTCGGTGAACGCGCCGGTGACGGTGACGGGTACGCCCCCGGGCTGGGAAGCGGACACCGACGGCATGACCTACGTGACCTGGGTCGCCTCGGACCTGGTGCCGCCGTATCCCAACCACGTGGCGCCCGGCGCGACCTTGTCGGGCTTCCAGCTGATGAGCCCGCGCACCAGTTCCGAATCGACTGGCGCGAGCCTGGTTGCTTGGGACCACGCGGCCGACGACGCCGGCAAGGTGGCCGCTGATTACACGCTGACGCCGTCGCGCGCCTGAGCGGCGCCAGCAAGGAGTGATCCATGACAGAACGCACCTTCGGTTTCGGGCAACGCGTCGCGGCGCTGCTGCGGCGCGGCATGGGCGGGTTCTCCGCCAGCGATTCGCCCGCGCTGCGCGCCGATGACGCCATCGACCTCCAGGGACACCTGGCGAACAACGCCTTCGACAACTTCACCCGCTCGCTGGGCAGCCAGGGCTCGCGCCGCGACGTGCTGAAGGTGTCGGTGCTGGGCGTGTTCTCCACGCTGGCCGGCGGCCTATTGCCGCGCACGGCGCAGGCGGCGGCGGACTGCCTGTGCGGTCGCCAGCTCTACGACCCGGCGCTGCAGTGCTGCCTGCCCAGCGGCGCCATCGCCAACAAGCATCCGGTGGCGGACCTCGCGGCCTGTCCGAACAAGGTGGCGCACCCGGGCTACAGCTGCACGCCCAACGGCTGCGGGGCGGCCGGCGGCACGCAGTTCCCGTCACAGTACGGCGCGGCCAGTTTCCTCGGCTGCTGCAACGGCCACGACTGCTGCTACGGCGAGTGCAACCAGGGCAAGGCCGGTTGCGACAACACCTTCTACAGCTGCATGACGGGTTCCTGCGACGCGGCCTACCCGGTCAACATGGTGCAGGTCGGACCGATTTCGGTGGACAGCAACAAGATCAAGCGCGGCGCCTGCAAGGCGGCGGCGGGGGCCTATTACCAGGCGGTCAACAACGCCGGAGGCGACGCCTTCACCGCGGCGCAGCAGGCCGGTTGCGATTGCTGCGGCACGCAGCCTTGCCCGACCTGCCCCGGCGGCACGTGCGGCGCGCTGCCCAGTTGCCAGGATCCCGGTTGCGTCTGCTTCCAGACCATCGAGGGCCGCGGCTTCTGCCATCTGCCTCAGTCGTGTTCGGGGCTGCCGACCTGCTCGTCGTCCGCGGGATGCCCGTCGGGATGGGCCTGCGTCAGCGTGACCTGCTGCGGTTCGACGCCCATCTGCATCCGACCCTGCTTCGTGGTCGGGTCGAGTCTGGCGAGCCGCTCGGCGTCGGTGCCCAGTGTCGGCATGACGACCGCCGGCCCGGCGCAGGGTTCCGGCGGCGAGATGCGGGCCAAGTAACCGCAGGGCAGCGCAAGGCCTTTTCACGTCGCCCGGCCGGTCGGCCGGGCGCAACCATTGGTGGTGACACCGGACAGACGAAACGCAACGGGAAGGGAGACGCATCGTGGACATCCTGATCGTGTTGGGGGGCTGGTTCCTGGCGGGCGTGTTCGCGCTCGCGGCGTGGTCCAAGCTGGCGGAGCCGGACGCGACCGCGCAGGCGCTGCGCAGCTTCGGCGTGCCGGCGGCGCCGGCGCGCGCTGGCGCCTGGATGCTGCCGCTGCTGGAGTTCGCGGTTGCGCTGCTGGTCGTGCTCCCGTGGGCGCCGGCGCTCGGCATCGCGCTGGCGGCCGGGCTGCTGGCGGTGTTCGCCGCGGCAATGGCGGTGCAGCTGGCGCAGGGCAACAAGCCCTCGTGCAACTGCTTCGGGCAGACGCGCTCGCAGCCGATCTCGTGGGCCAGCGTCGCGCGCAACGGCCTGCTGGTCGCGCTGGCGGCCTGGCTGCTGTCCGGCGCGCTGGCGGCCGAAGGTGCGGCATCGTTGACGGGCACGCTGGTCTCCGGTGGGCGGGGGCAGGTCTTGCTCTCGACGGTGCTGGTGCTGGCGGTGGGGCTGCTGGGCTGGCTGGTGCTGCATCTGGCGCGCCAGCAGGGGCGCCTGCTGCTGAAGATCGATCACCTGGAGCTGCGGCTGCAGTCGCTGGGTATCGAGCCCGCCGGCGGCGTGCCCAGCCTGGAGACGCTGGTGTCGAATCAGGTGCTGCACGTCGGTCAGGCGGCGCCGGCGTTCGCCGCGCCGACGGTGGCGGGGAACACGCGCACGCTGGCGGACTACGTGGCGCAGTCGGGCTCGCAGTTGCTGGTCTTCGTCGGACCGCAATGCGCGCCCTGCCACGAGGTCATGAAGGAGATGGCGTCCTGGCGCCGTCAGGACGGTGAGGCGGTGCACTGGCTGACCATCAGCAGCGGCAGCGCCGAGTCGAACCGCACCACCTTCAACAACCTCGCGCCGGATCGCGTGGTGCTGCAGTCGGGGCAGGACATCAACCAGCTCTTCGGCGTGATCGCCACGCCGAGCGCGCTGTGGGTGGGCGCCGACGGCCGCATCCTGAGCACGGTGGCGGTAGGGCGCGACGCGATCCGCGCGCTGTACGACGCGCCAGTGCTGACGCACGGTGAAGGGCACGCGTTGCCGTTGGCCTCCGCCTGAGCGGCATGCCCCGGCTCGTGCCGGGGCGCCTCTTTCCGCTCACCAGGATCCGCCTTCCAGCGGATCACTGGATCACTGGATCACTGGCTCACTGGATCACGCCGCAGGCGATGCGCGCGCCGCCACCGCCGAGCGGCGCGGGATGGTCGGCATGGTTGTCGCCGCCCGCGTGGACCATCAGCGCGTGGCCCTTGACGTCCGCCAGCTTCAGGCGCGGCGCGAGCACGGGTTGCGTGGCCTCGCCTTCCCCGTTGACGAACATCGGCGGCAGGTCGCCCAGGTGGCCGTCGCCCCAGGGTTCGCCGTGCTTGCCCGACTTCTTCGGATCGAAATGGCCGCCCGCCGCTTCGGCGGGGGAGGGCTTGCCGTCCTTGTCGGCGGCCGCGCAGGACGGGTTCGCATGCACGTGGAAACCGTGCAGGCCGGGCGGCAGGCCGGTGAGCTTGGGCGTGAACACGAGGCCGTACTTCGTGTCCTCCATCGTGACGGTGCCGACCGGACCGCCTTCTCCCTGAGGCGTGGCAACCTTCAAGGTCACGGTGGCTTCGGCGGCGAGTGCGGCGGTCGCGGGCAGGCAGGCCACCAGGACGGCGGCGAGCAAGGGACGAAGGGTCATGCGAGTCTCCTGACGAGGGGGTGTGGACGGACGGCAATCCGTGTGCCGCCGAACCGGGCGAGCACACGCAGTGCATGGCACGCGCGCAGTGCGCGGCGCCCGTCGTCGGATTCGCTCGTTGGGAGAATGACTCAGCGCGCGACGATCAGGCGCAAGCCCAGCGCGACGAACACGGCGCCGGCGATGCGGTCCAGCCACAGGCCTGCGCGCGGCTTGCGCTGCAGCCATTGGCCGATCGCGCCGGCGAAGTAGCCGAGCAGGCCGAACAGCACCGCCGCCTGCAGCGTGAAGGTCAGTCCGAGCAGGGCCGTCTGCGCGGCCACGTGTCCCTGCGCGGGCACGACGAACTGCGGCAGGAAGGACAGGAAGAAGAGGACGACCTTCGGGTTGATGGCGTTGGCGAAGACGCCCTTGAAGAACAGGCGCGAGAGGGAGTCCCCGACCTGCGAGGCATCGCCGACGGTGGCGCCGCCGCGGCTGCGAAGCGCCTTGATGCCGAGCCAGATCAGGTAGAGCCCGCCGCAGACCTTGAGCGCGGTGAACGCGACCGGCGATGCGGCGATCAGCGCGCTGACGCCGATGGCGGCCAGCACCGTGTGGCTCAGGCAACCGAGCGCGCACCCGAGCCCGAAGGCCATGCCGTGCCGACGGCCCTTGGACACGCCCATGCCGAGCACCATCAGGTTGTCCGGCCCCGGGGACGCGGTGATCAGCGTGGCGGCCAGCAGGAAGCCGAAGATTTGTTCGAAGGTCAGCATGGGGCGGGATGATAGATCCCGCGACGACATTGATCCCGCGACAAAAGAAAACGGGCCCTGATCACTCAGGGCCCGTTGTTCATGCGTCTTGGCGGAGAGAGAGGGATTCGAACCCTCGGTAGGCTATTAACCTACACACGCTTTCCAGGCGTGCGACTTAAACCGCTCATCCATCTCTCCGAAGCCCGCCATCATAGCGCAGATTTTTCGCTCCGAATGAAAGTTGCGGCGCGACGTGCGACAGAGGCGGAAGGAGGGCGCCGACGCGCCGCCCGCCTCGGCTTCAGCGCCGCGCTTTTCAGCGGCCCGGCTGGATCACCTTGTCGCTCTTGATCAGCGCCATCGCCGTGCCGATCAGGCCGGAGACCTCGCTCATGTTGGCCGGCACGATCATGGTGTTGTTCTTCTGGGCGAGCTGCGAGAAGGCCTCGACCGCCTTCTCCGCGACCTTCAGCTGCACCGCGTCGCTGCCGCCGGGCTGCTGGATCGCCGCGGCGACCTTGCGGATTGCCTCAGCGCTGGCCTCCGCCACGGACAGGATGGCCGCGGCCTCGCCCTGCGCCTTGTTGATCTCGGCCTGCTTCTCGCCCTCGGAGCGGGCGATCGCTGCCTCGCGTTCGCCGGTCGCGATGTTGATCTGCTCCTGACGACGGCCTTCCGAGGCGGCGATCAGCGCGCGCTTCTCGCGCTCCGCGGTGATCTGCGCCTGCATCGAGCGCAGGATCTCCGCCGGCGGCGTCAGGTCCTTGATCTCGTAACGCAGCACCTTCACGCCCCAGTTCAGCGCCGCCTCGTCCAGCGCCTGCACGACCGAGCTGTTGATCACGTCGCGTTCCTCGAAGGTCCGGTCCAGCTCCATGCGGCCGATCACCGAGCGCAGCGTCGTCTGCGCCAGCTGCGTGATCGCGATGATGTAGTTGCTCGAGCCGTAGCTGGCACGCATGGCGTCGGTCACCTGGAAATACAGGATGCCGTCCACCGTCAGCTGGGTGTTGTCGCGCGTGATGCAGACCTGGCTGGGGACGTCCAGCGGGATCTCCTTGAGCGAATGCTTGTAGGCCAGCCGGTCCACGAAGGGCACCAGGATGTTCAGCCCGGGCGTCAGCGTGCCGTGGTACTTGCCGAGCCGTTCCACGACCCACGCGTTCTGCTGGGGGACCACCTTCACCGACTGGATGACGAAGACGATGGCGACGATCAAGATGACCAGGGCGATGATTTCCATGAGCGGGGCTCTCTTCCGGGGAATGAAACCGAAACGGTTGGGGTGGGGCGGGGCGAGGCGGGGCGAGCGGATCAGATCAGGCGGGCTCGATGAGCAGGCAACTGCCTTCGACGCCGCGGATGATGTGCCTCCCGATGGCCGGCGCGCCGTTGCCGACGAAGCGCGCCTGCCAGGCGGCGCCGCGATAGCGGACCTCGGCGGTGCCGTCGGCGCGCCAATGCGCGACGTCCAGGCTCTGGCCGATGTCGAGGTTCACGTTGGGGTTCTCCGCGGCCGGCAGTCTCGGGTGGCGGCGCAGGCGCAGATGCCACCAGGTCACCGCGCCGCCGCCGATCGCCGCCGCGATCAGCAGCTGCGTCCAGAACGGTCCGCCCAGGTGGGCCGTCAACGCGGCGGCCGCCGCGCCCAGCGCCAGCATCAAGAGATAGAACGTCGTGCCGGTCGCGAGCTCCGCCGCCACCAGTACGCCGCAGATCACCCACCACCAGGTGGCGAGACTCCAGTCCATCGATTCCTCCTAGCTCAACGCCGGGCGATCCGTGATTCGCCCGGTCCTTCGAGTCGGGTCAGTGTACGCCCGGGGTCGGTGCTTGCCCGGTCGCTCCGAAGGGGGTGGGATCCCCGCTTTTCCGAGCCATAGAGACCCCATCCACGGGTCATTGACGGGAGATCGGCGGCATGGCCGTTCTGTTTCTGCGACAACGCCCGATCAACACTTGCGTGACACGGCTCTAGCCCTACACTTCGCGCCTTTCTTGTTTGACCTGCCCCGATCCGGAGGCTTCCATGACGCCGCGTTTCCGCTTTCCCATCGTCATCATCGACGAGGACTATCGCTCCGAGAACACCTCGGGTTTGGGCATCCGCGCGCTCGCGGAGGCCATACAGAAAGAGGGCTTCGAAGTCCTGGGCGTCACGAGCTACGGCGACCTGAGCCAGTTCGCCCAGCAGCAGAGCCGCGCCAGCGCCTTCATCCTGTCCATCGACGACGAGGAGTTCTCCGGCAACGGCGACGGCGCCGAGCTGGATCCGGCGGTGCTGAACCTGCGCAAGTTCATCCAGGAGATCCGCTTCAAGAATGCGGACATCCCCATCTACGTCTATGGCGAGACGCGCACCTCGCAGCATCTGCCCAACGACGTGCTGCGCGAGCTGCACGGCTTCATCCACATGTTCGAGGACACGCCCGAGTTCGTGGCGCGTCACATCATCCGCGAGTCGAGAAGCTACCTCGACGGCCTGGCGCCGCCGTTCTTCAAGGCGCTGATGGCCTATGCGCAGGACGGGTCCTACTCGTGGCACTGCCCGGGGCACTCCGGCGGCGTGGCCTTCCTGAAGAGCCCGGTCGGCCAGATGTTCCACCAGTTCTTCGGCGAGAACATGCTGCGCGCCGACGTCTGCAACGCGGTCGAGGAACTCGGCCAACTGCTGGACCACACCGGCCCGGTCGCCGAGAGCGAGAAGAACGCCGCCCGCATCTTCAACGCGGACCACTGCTTCTTCGTCACCAACGGCACCTCCACGTCCAACAAGATGGTCTGGCACCACACGGTGGCGCCGGGCGACATCGTGGTCGTGGACCGCAACTGCCACAAGTCCATCCTGCACAGCATCATCATGACCGGCGCCGTGCCGGTCTTCATGACGCCCACGCGCAACCACTACGGCATCATCGGCCCGATCCCGGAGAGCGAGTTCTCGCCCGAGACCATCCGCAAGAAGATTGCCAAGAACCCGCTGCTCAAGGGCGTGGATGCGAAGAAGGCCAAGCCGCGGATCATGACGCTGACGCAGAGCACCTACGACGGCGTGCTCTACAACACCGAGACCATCAAGGGCAAGTTGGACGGCTGGATCGACACGCTGCACTTCGACGAGGCGTGGCTGCCGCACGCGGCCTTCCACAACTTCTACGGCTCGTACCACGCGATGGGCAAGCACCGGCCGCGTCCGAAGACTGCGATGGTCTACGCCACGCAGTCGACCCACAAGCTGCTGGCCGGCATCTCGCAGGCGTCGCAGGTGCTGGTGCAGGACTCGCAGAACGTCAAGCTGGACAAGCACCTGTTCAACGAGGCGTACCTGATGCACACCTCGACCAGCCCGCAGTACTCGATCATCGCCAGCTGCGACGTCGCGGCCGCGATGATGGAGCCCCCCGGCGGCACGGCGCTGGTGGAGGAATCCATCAGCGAGGCGCTGGACTTCCGCCGCGCGATGCGCAAGGTCGAGAAGGACTACGGCAAGGACTGGTGGTTCAAGGTCTGGGGTCCGGACAAGCTGGCCGGCGACGGCATCGGCAAGGCGGCCGACTGGATGCTCAAGGCCAACGAGAAGTGGCACGGCTTCGGCCCGATCGAGGCCGGCTTCAACATGCTGGACCCGATCAAGTCCACGGTGATCACGCCGGGGCTGGACATGAGCGGCAAGTTCGCCAAGACCGGCATCCCGGCCAGCATCGTCACCAAGTTCCTGGCCGAGCACGGCGTGGTGGTGGAGAAGACGGGGCTGTACTCGTTCTTCATCATGTTCACCATCGGCATCACCAAGGGCCGCTGGAACACGCTGCTGACCGCGCTGCAGCAGTTCAAGGACGACTACGACCGCAATGCGCCGATCTGGCGCATCCTGCCGGACTTCGTGGCGGCCTTCCCGCGCTACGAGCGCATGGGCCTGCGCGACCTGAGCCAGAGCGTGCACGAGGCCTATGCCTCGGGCGACATCGCGCGCCTGACGACCGAGGTCTACCTGTCCGAGCTGGAGCCGGCGATGAAGCCGTCCGACGCGTATGCGCACATCGCGCATCGCAAGACGGAGCGCGTGGAGATCGACAAGCTCGAGGGCCGGGTCACCACCGCGCTGCTGACGCCGTATCCCCCGGGCATCCCGCTGCTGATCCCGGGCGAGCGCTTCAACAAGCGCATCGTCGACTACCTGAAGTTCACCAGAGACTTCAACGCCAAGTTCCCGGGCTTCGCCACCGACGTCCACGGCCTCGTGGCGGAGAAGGGCGACGACGGCGTCACGCGCTACTACGTGGATTGCGTGGTCGACACGAAGAAGTAATCGACGCCCCACAAACGCCAACAGGCCCCGAGGGGCCTGTTTTCGCTCGTGAACCTCGGTCGGAGCCGGCGGAAGCCGGGCCGGGGTCGACGATTTGTGGAGCCTGCGAGACGTATGAGGAGACCCCGGCCCGGCTTCCGCCGGTGACCGGAGTCAGCCGACGCTTACTCCGTCCCGGCCATCGCCCCGTGGCTGAAGCCGCCGTCGACGTAGACGATTTCCGAGCTGATGCCGCCCGCCAGGTCCGACAGCAGGAAGGCGGCGGTGTTGCCGACGTCCTCGATCGTGACGTTGCGCTTGATGGCGGCGCTGTCCGCGAACTGTTTGAGCAGCTTGCCGAAGTCCTTGATGCCGGAGGCGGCCAGCGTCTTGATCGGGCCGGCGGAGATGCCGTTCACCCGGATGCCCTTGCCGCCCAGGCCGTAGGCGAGGTAGCGCACGCTGGCTTCCAGCGAGGCCTTGGCCAGGCCCATGGTGTTGTAGTTGGGAACGAAGCGGTCCGCCCCCAGATAGGACAGGGTCAGCAGCGCCGAGCCGGCGCGCAGGCGCGGCTGGGCGGCCTTGGCCATGGCCGGGAAGCTGTAGGCGGAGATGTCGTGCGCGATGCGGAAGTTCTCGCGCGTCATGCCGTCCAGGAATTCCCCGGCGATCGCTTCGCGCGGCGCGAAGCCGATCGAATGGACAAATCCGTCGAATTCCGGCCAGTGCTGGCCGAGGTCCTCGAACAGGCGATCGATCTGGGCGTCGTCGCTCACGTCGCAGTCGAATACCAGTTTGGAATCGAATTCGGCGGCGAATTCGGTGATGCGATCCTTGAAGCGCTCGCCCTGGTAGCTGAAGGCCAGTTCAGCGCCTTCGCGGTGGCAGGCCTTGGCGATGCCGTAGGCGATCGAGCGGTTGGACAGCACGCCCGTGATCAGCAGTCGCTTGCCAGCGAGAAATCCCATGTCTGCTCCTGGTATTCATAGATTCGAGGGAGGCCGGGATTCTCGCACGTCAGGCTGTGAGGGATGACGCAGCCTTGTCGGCATGCAGTTTGCATAGTACACTTCTAGCTTCGCTGAAAAAGTGAACGGTGGGCGGATTCATCCAGCCCATTTTTTTTGGCCGTTCCAACATGCCGTGATGCCTGTTACAGGCCCAATACTTTCGTCGATGAATTTGAGCTGGCAAGCCGTTGTTGAAAAAACCGTGACCGGACTCGGTTACGAGGTGGTGGGCTGCGAACGCAGCGCCGGGGGCTTGCTGCGCGTGTTCATCGACAAGCCGCTGGTGGACGGCCAGGAACCGGAGACGCCGGTCAACGTCGAGGATTGTGAGCGCGTCACGCGCCAGCTGCGCTACGTGATGGAAGTCGAGGAAGTCGACTACACGCGGCTGGAAGTGTCGACCCCCGGTCTCGATCGCCCGCTGAACAACGCCGGCGACTACGCCCGCTTCAGCGGTCATGAAGTGGAAATCACATTGCGCGAGGCTTTCCAGGGTCGCAAGAAGTACCGGGGTGTCCTGGTCGCGGCCGAAGGCGTGGCGCAGGACGACTGGAACGCGCTGGCGCAGAACACCGCCTGGCGCGTGATCTTCATGGACGGCAAGACCGAGCAGGTGCTGGACTTCGCGCTGGACGAAGTGCGCTCGGCCAAGCTGGTGCCGGAGATCGTTTTCAAGGGTCGCACGCAGAAGTCTGCGGGCGACGCTGCCGCGGATGCCGCGGCGAAAAAGAACACGGGCTTGGCGCCCGGATCGGAATCGGCTGACGGAGCGGCTGCGAAGCCCAAGGCGTCGAAGAAGAAGAGCAATGCCAAGTCCCGGCAGACGGATGACAAGGTTGACGGAGGTCTCGATCAATGAACCGCGAACTGTTGATGCTGGTGGACGCCATCTCGCGCGAGAAGAGCGTGGAGCGCGATGTGGTGTTCGGCGCCGTTGAGGCGGCACTGGCTTCGGCCACCAAGAAGTTGTATGGCGGCGAGGTCGATATCCGCGTGGCCATCGACCGCGACACCGGCGAGTACGAGACCTTCCGCCGTTGGCACGTCGTGCCCAACGAGGCCGGCCTGCAGAACGCCGACTCCGAGATCCTGCTCTTCGAAGCGCAGGAGCAGATCGCCGACATCGAGGTCGACGACCACATCGAGGAAGGTGTCGAGTCCGTGCCGATCGGCCGGATCGGTGCCCAGGCCGCCAAGCAGGTCATCCTGCAGAAGATCCGCGACGCCGAACGCGAGCAGCTGCTGAACGACTTCATGTCGCGCGGCGAGCGCATCTTCGTCGGCACGGTCAAGCGCCTGGACAAGGGCGACATCATTGCCGAGTCGGGACGCGTCGAAGGCCGCCTCAAGCGCAACGAGATGATCCCGAAGGAAAACCTGCGCACCGGCGACCGCGTCCGCGCGGTGATCCTGGGCATCGACCCGACGCAGCGCGGTCCGCAGATCATGCTGTCGCGTTCCTCGGGTGAGTTCATGAAGGAACTCTTCGCGCAGGAAGTGCCGGAGATCGAGCAGGGCCTGCTCGAGATCAAGAGCGCCGCCCGCGACGCCGGCAGCCGCGCCAAGATCGCCGTGGTCTCGTACGACAAGCGCGTCGACCCGATCGGCACCTGCGTCGGCGTGCGCGGTTCCCGCGTCAACGGCGTGACCAACGAGCTGGCCGGCGAACGCGTGGACATCGTGCTGTGGTCGGAGGATCCGGCGCAGTTCGTGATCGGCGCGCTGGCGCCGGCGAACGTGCAGTCCATCGTCGTCGATGAAGAGCGCCACGCGATGGATGTCGTCGTCGACGAGGAGAACCTCGCGATCGCCATCGGCCGCGGCGGCCAGAACGTGCGTCTGGCTTCCGAGCTGACCGGCTGGAAGATCAACATCATGACCGCCGAGGAATCCGCCGCCAAGCAGGCCGAGGAATCCGATGGCGTGCGCAAGCTGTTCGTCGAGAAGCTGGACGTGGACGAGGAAGTCGCCGACATCCTGATCGCCGAAGGTTTTGCCTCGCTGGAAGAAGTCGCCTACGTTCCGATGCAGGAGATGCTCGAGATCGAGTCCTTCGACGAGGAGACCGTCAACGAGCTGCGCACCCGCGCCAAGGACGCCCTGCTGACGATGGAAATCGCCCGCGAGGAAAAGGTCGAGGAGGTCTCCCAGGACCTGCGCGACCTGGAAGGCGTCACCCCCGAGCTGATCGCCAAGCTGGCGGCCGGCGACATCCATACCCGTGACGACCTGGCAGACCTGGCCGTCGACGAACTGGTCGAGATTTCGTCCCTGGACGAGGCAGCGGCACGCGCTTTGATCATGAAGGCGCGCGAGCACTGGTTCAACGCATAACGCCCGAGCAGACACGCTCTGAAGCGACTTCAAGCGAAACCAGACCGCTCCGCCCCACACAAGATTTAAGGATTTCAACAATGGCCGTGACCACCGTCGCCCAGCTGGCCGCAGAGCTCAACAGGCCTGCGACCACGTTGCTGGAGCAGCTCCAAGCTGCGGGCGTCAAGAAGGCGTCCGCCGAGGACACCTTGAACGAAAGCGACAAGGAACGTCTGCTGGATCACCTGCGCACCGCGCATGGGACCGCCGGCGGCGCCGAGCGCAAGAAGATCACGCTGACCCGCAAGTCCACCAGCGAGATCAAGCAGGCCGATGCCTCGGGCAAGGCCCGCACGATCCAGGTCGAGGTGCGCAAGAAGCGCGTCTTCGTCAAGCGCGAGGATGGTGTGGATGACGCCACCGCCGCCGCCGCCGAGGAAGCCGAGCTGAAGCGCCGCGAGGAAGAAGTGCAGGCGCAAGCCGAAGCGCTGCGTCAGCAGGAAGAGGAACTTGCCCGCAAGGTGCGTGAGCGTGAAGACGCCGAACGCGCCGCCCGCGAAGCTGAAGAGAAGCGTCGCGAGGAAGAGCGCGCCGCGCGTGAAGCGGCCGAAGCCGCCGCCGCCGAGGCCGCGGCCAAGGCCGCCGCCGAAGCGGAAGCGCGCAAGATCGCCGACGCCGCCAAGTCCAAGGCCGAGAAGGCCGCCGACAAGGCGGCTGAGAAAGCGGCTGAAAAGGCCGCCGCTGCCGCTGCGCCCGCACCCGCGCCGGCTCCCGTTGCCGCCGCTCCGGCGCCGGCCCCGGTCGAACCCGCGAAGCCCGTGCTGCGCGTGGTGAAGGCTGCCGACGTCGCCGCCGACGAGAAGGCCCGCCAGGTCGAGCTGGAGCGCCGCCGCAAGGCCGCCGAAGCCGAAGCCGCGGCCATCCGCGCGATGATGAACGCGCCCAAGAAGGTGCTGGTCGCGAAGAAGGAAGAACCCAAGCCCGAGGCCACGCCGGCCGCCGGCATCAAGGGCACCATCCACAAGAAGCCGGGCGGCGCTCCGGGTGCCGCCGGCACGACGGCCGCCGCCGGTGCGAAGCCGGGCGACAAGAAGTCGGTCAAGTCCGAGAAGCTGTCTTCCAGCTGGGCCGATGACGCCAAGAAGCGCGGCGCCGCCGGCAAGCCGGGTGGCGGCCGTACCGACGGTCCGGCACGTCCGGGCGGCGGCACGAGCTGGCGCGCGCCGGGCCGTGGCGGTGCCGGTGGCCGCCGCGGCGGTCGGGACGATCGCGGCGCCTCGCAGTCCAATTTCCAGGCTCCGAACGAGCCGGTGGCCCAGGAAGTGCACGTTCCCGAAACCATCTCGGTCGCCGATCTGGCGCACAAGATGTCGGTGAAGGCCTCCGAGGTCATCAAGCAGCTGATGAAGCTGGGTCAGATGGTCACCATCAACCAGCAGCTGGACCAGGAAACGGCCATGATCCTCGTCGAGGAAATGGGCCACAAGGCGTTCGCCGCCAAGCTGGACGATCCGGACGCGTTCCTGGAAGAAGAGGGCGCCGCCGCCGAAGGCCAGCACGAGCTGCTGCCCCGCGCGCCGGTCGTCACGGTCATGGGTCACGTCGACCACGGCAAGACCTCGCTGCTGGACAGCATCCGCCGCGCCCGCGTGGCGGCGGGCGAAGCCGGCGGCATCACGCAGCACATCGGCGCTTATCACGTCGACACGCCGCGCGGCATGATCACCTTCCTCGATACCCCGGGTCACGAGGCCTTCACGGCCATGCGTGCCCGCGGCGCCCAGGCGACGGACATCGTCATCCTGGTCGTGGCCGCCGATGACGGCGTGATGCCGCAGACCAAGGAAGCGATCCACCACGCCAAGGCCGCCGGTGTGCCGATCGTGGTCGCGATGAACAAGATCGACAAGCCCGACGCCAACGCCGAGCGCGTGAAGAGCGAACTGGTGGCCGAGCAGGTCGTGCCGGAAGAGTTCGGCGGCGAATCGCCGTTCGTCCCGGTGTCGGCCAAGACCGGCCAGGGCATCGACGATCTGCTGGAGCAGGTCCTGCTGCAGGCCGAAGTGCTGGAACTCAAGGCCGCCAAGGATTCCATGGCCAAGGGTCTGGTCATCGAAGCCAAGCTGGACAAGGGTCGCGGCCCGGTCGCGACGGTGCTGGTGCAGTCCGGTACCCTGAAGCGCGGCGACGTGGTGCTGGCCGGCTCGACCTACGGTCGTGTCCGCGCCATGTTGGACGAGGATGGCAAGAACGCCACCGAAGCCGGCCCGTCCATCCCGGTCGAGATCCAGGGTCTGACGGAAGTGCCGCGCGCCGGTGACGAGTTCATGGTGCTGAGCGACGAACGCCGCGCCCGTGAAATCGCGACCTTCCGCGCCGGCAAGTACCGCGACGTCAAGCTGGCCCGCCAGCAGGCGTCCAAGCTGGAGAACATGTTCGCGGAAATGACCGCCGGCGACGTGCAGACGCTGCCGCTGATCATCAAGGCCGACGTGCAAGGCTCGCAGGAAGCGCTGGCTTCTTCGCTGCTCAAGCTGTCGACCGACGAGGTCAAGGTCCAGATCGTGCACGCCGCGGTGGGTGCGATCAGCGAGTCCGACATCAACCTGGCGATCGCCTCCAAGGCTGTCGTGATCGGCTTCAACGTGCGTGCCGATGCCGGCGCGCGCAAGGTGGCCGAGCACAACGACGTCGACCTTCGCTACTACAACATCATCTACGACGCCGTGGATGAGGTGAAGGCGGCGATGGCCGGCATGCTGGCTCCGGAGCAGCGCGAGGAGATCATCGGTACCGCCGAGATCCGCACCGTGTTCGTGGCGACCAAGATCGGCACCATCGCCGGTTCGATGATCACCAGCGGTCACGTGACCCGCAACGCACGCTTCCGCCTGCTGCGCGACAACGTGGTGGTCTATACCGGCGAGATCGAGTCGCTCAAGCGCCTGAAGGACGACGTCAAGGAAGTCCGCGAAGGCTTCGAGTGCGGTATCAAGCTGAAGAACTACAGCGACATCAAGGAAGGCGACCAACTGGAAGTCTTCGAAATCAAGGAAGTGGCGCGCACGCTGTAAACCAGCCTGCCGCAGCTTCATGCCCGGCGGTTCGCACCGCCGGGCTTTGTTGTTTGAGAGAGTGAGGAAAGAGCCATGCGTCACAAGCGATCTATCCCCAACCGCGGTCTGCGCGTGGCGGACCAGATCCAGCGCGACCTGGCCGAGCTGATCCGGGACCTCAAGGACCCGCGCGTCGGCATGGTGACGATCAACGCGGTGGAGGTCACGCCCGACTACGCCCATGCGAAGGTCTACTTCTCGCTGCTGGTCGGCGATCCGGAGGCGACCGGCGCGGCGCTGAACGAGGCGGCAGGTTTCCTGCGCAACGGCCTGTTCAAGCGGCTGCAGATCCACACCGTGCCGAGTCTGCATTTCCATTTCGACCGCACGATCGAGCGCGCCGCCGAGATGAGCGCGCTGATCAACAAAGCGAACCTGTCCCGAGCCAAGGACGACGAGACCACCGAGGACTGAGGTCCTCCGAGCCAGAAAGACGGCGTCCCGAGAGGGCCGCCGCGTAGTGATGAGCGCAGTAGCCCCCCGCCCCAAGATCGTGAAACGCGCCGTGCACGGCGTGTTGATGCTGGACAAGCCCATCGGCCTGACCAGCAACGACGCATTGCAGAAGGTCAAGCGCCTGCTGCGCGCCGAGAAGGCCGGCCACACCGGCACGCTGGATCCGCTGGCGACCGGGTTGCTGCCGCTGACCTTCGGCGCGGCGACCAAGTTCAGCCAGGTCTCGCTGGAGGCCGACAAGGGCTACCGCGCGACGCTGCGTCTGGGCATCACGACCACGACCGGCGACGGCGAGGGCGAGATCCTCGAGCAGCGCGACGAGGTCGCGAAGTCGCTGGACCTGGGCGCGATCCGCGCCGCCTGCGACGGCTTCCGAGGCGAGATCTCGCAGCTGCCGCCGATGTATTCGGCGCTCAAGCACCAGGGCCGCGCCCTGTACGAGCTCGCCCGCGAAGGCGTGACGGTCGAGCGCCAGCCGCGGAATGTGACCATTCATGCGCTGGACATCGTCGACTGGCAACCTGACGAGCTGCTGCTGGTGATCGACGTGCGTTGCACCAAGGGCACCTACATCCGCACGCTGGGCGAAGACATCGGCGCCAGGCTCGGCTGCGGCGCGCACCTGGCCGGTCTGCGCCGCACGGCGAGCGGTCCGGTGTCGATCGACCGGGCGGTGACGCTCGAGCAGATCGAGGCGCTGGACGAAGACGCCCGGCTGTCGCTGCTGACCGCGCCGGACAGCCTGCTGGGCGAATGGCCCGAGGTCGAGTTGAGCAACGACGAGGCTGGCCGTTTCCTGTCCGGCATGCGCCGGCGCGTGACCCTGACCGACATGCCGCAGGTGCGCGTCTATGGCCAGGCGCCGCGCGCCTTCCTGGGCAGCGCCCACGTGGCCGGCGGCGAGCTGATCGCCGATCGTCTGCTGAGCCCGACCGAAATCGCTTCCATGCTGATGCAGGCCGCCTGAGCCCGCATCGCCTAAAAAGATCCGAGACATCCCGAGTTCCCGACTTCCTCAAAATCACGAGAAAGCCCCTAGCGAAAGCCGCCCCATGAGCAAGCAAATCCGCAACATCGCCATCATCGCCCACGTCGACCATGGCAAGACCACCATGGTGGACCAGCTCCTTCGCCAGAGCGGCACCTTCGCCGAGCACGAGAAGGTCGTCGACACCGTGATGGACAACAACGCCATCGAACGCGAGCGCGGCATCACCATCCTGGCCAAGAACTGCGCGGTCAGCTGGGAAGGCACGCACATCAACATCGTCGACACCCCGGGACACGCGGACTTCGGCGGTGAAGTCGAGCGCGCGCTGTCGATGGTCGACGGCGTGGTGCTGCTGATCGATGCGCAGGAAGGCCCGATGCCGCAGACGCGCTTCGTGACCAAGAAGGCGCTGGCGCTGGGCCTCAAGCCCATCGTCGTCGTGAACAAGGTCGACAAGCCGGGCGCCAAGCCGGATGCCGTCATCAACGCCGCTTTCGACCTGTTCGACAAGCTGGGCGCCACCGACGAGCAGCTGGACTTCCCGGTCGTGTACGCCTCGGGCATCAACGGCTGGTCGTCGCTGGAAGAAGGCGCGCCGGGCGAGAAGTGGGGCGAGGACATGTCCGCCCTGTTCAACACCGTGCTGAAGCACGTGCCGTCGCAGAAGGGCGACCCGGACGCGCCGCTGCAGCTGCAGATCTCCGCGCTGGACTTCTCGACCTTCGTCGGCCGCATCGGCGTGGGCCGCATCAGCCAGGGCACCCTGAAGCCGTCGCAGGACGTGCTGGTCATGGAGGGCCCGGACGGCAAGTCCGTGAAGGGTCGCGTCAACCAGGTGCTGACCTTCCAGGGTCTGGACCGCGTGCAGGCCACCGAAGCCGGCCCCGGCGACATCGTGCTGATCAACGGCATCGAGGAGATCGGCATCGGCGTGACCGTCACCAGCCCGAGCAACCCGGCCCCGCTGCCGATGCTGAAGGTCGACGAGCCGACGCTGACGATGAACTTCTGCGTCAACACCTCGCCGCTGGCCGGCCGTGAAGGCAAGTTCGTCACCAGCCGCCAGATCTGGGACCGCCTGCAGAAGGAACTGCAAGCCAACGTCGCGCTGCGCGTCAGCGAGACCGACGAGGACGGCATCTTCGAAGTGATGGGTCGCGGCGAACTGCACCTGACCATCCTGCTGGAAAACATGCGCCGTGAAGGCTACGAGCTGGCCGTGTCGAAGCCGCGCGTGGTGTTCCAGACCATCAACGGCGAGAAGTGCGAGCCGATCGAGCTGGTCACCGCCGACGTGGAAGAAACCCACCAGGGCGGCGTGATGCAGGCGCTGGGCGAGCGCAAGGGCGAACTGGTGAACATGGAGCCGGACGGCCGTGGTCGCGTGCGCCTCGAATACCGCATCCCGGCCCGCGGCCTGATCGGCTTCTCGAACGAGTTCCTGAACCTGACGCGCGGCTCGGGCCTGATCTCCAACATCTTCGACGGCTACGAACCCCACAAGGGCGATATCGCCGGTCGCAAGAACGGTGTGCTGATCTCGATGGACGCAGGCGAAATCTTCACCTACGCCCTGGGCAAGCTGGACGACCGCGGCCGCATGTTCGTGAAGCCGAACGACCCCGTTTACGAAGGCATGATCGTCGGCATCCACAACCGCGACAACGACCTGATCGTCAACGCCACCCGCACCAAGCAGCTGACCAACTTCCGCGTCAGCGGCAAGGAAGACGCCATCAAGGTGACGCCGCCGATCGACCTGACGCTGGAGTACGGCGTCGAATTCATCGAGGACGACGAGCTGGTCGAAATCACGCCGAAGTCGGTGCGGCTGCGCAAGCGCCATCTGTCGGAGAACGAGCGCAAGCGCGCGCTGCGGAGCTAAGGCGCGGAAGCGGCGGAAGCGGCGGAAGCGGCGGAAGCGGCGGAAGCTGCGGACGCTCGGACTGCGAAGGTCCGGGCGTTGGTCGCCGAGGCATGAGGCCCCAGCGGCAAGCGCTGAAACCTCACGCCTCACCGCCCCCAACCAGTACCGTCCTTCCAAGGTTTTGCGACCGAGGACGCGGGGAAGTGAAAATGCGAAAACGCCCGGTGCACGCAGTGCATCGGGCGTTTTTCTTGGGGCGGAAGGGCGGGTGGGTGCTTGGGCAAAAAGAAAGGCGACCCCTCGGGTCGCCTTTCGCGGAGCAGGGAGGCTCAGCGTTGGGATGGCTTGCGGCGACGCACGCCGATCAGGCCGAGCAGGGCGACGGAGGCCAGGGCCAGCGACGCGGGTTCCGGCACGTTGCCGTTGTTGGTGCCGCCGCCAGGTGCCTTGTTGCCCGAGACGGAATACAGCTTCACGAAGTCGTAGCCGGCGTAGCTGGTGGTGCCGGTGCCGCGGGTCAGGCCGCTGGTGGTGCCGTCGTTGCCGGTGGTCGCGCCCCCCAGCTGCGAGTTGTAGGCGGTGATGATCCACCAGCTGGAGGTGAGGCTCGTGTTCAGGTTGAGCGAGTTGGCGCTGCCCACGTCCGCGTAGCTGTTGACCAGGGACCAGCCGTTGGCCGACTTCAGGTTGCCCGCGGTCTTGCCGGCGATGGTGCTCGCCGCGTCGACACCGCTCGTGTTGCCGGTGTAGGCCAGGACGGTGATGTCGCTGTCGCTTTGCCACCAACCCAGCTTCAGCTGCGTCAGATTCACGGCGGAATCGAACTTCAACAGGATCAGGTCCTGATAGCCGAAGTTGTCCAGCGAGTGATTGGGCGAGCCCGAATCACCGTTGGGCGCCTGCACGCCGAAACCGCTGCCGGAGTAGTACGCCAGCGTGCTCTGCGCGAAAGCACCGGTGCTGGAATATGTGCCGCTGCCGGTCTGGTTGATCACCGCCGAGTAGGCGCTGTAGCTGACGTTGGGCGCGGCATCGCCGGTCTCGCTGCAATTGCTGGCGCAGTTGCCAGCCGTCCAGGTGGAAAGCGCATGCGCGCTGAACGGCAGCAGCGACGCAAGCGCCACCACAGCCATTCCGATCAGTCGTTGTTGAACTCGTTGCATGGTTTCCCCTCGGGCCCCGCCGGAGGCAGAGCTATCAGATTCAGTCCAGTTTTATTAGCAAACCCTGGGCCAATTTCGTCTTTCCCTTACGCCACAAGGACTTGTCGGTAAAAGCGACTGTCATTGGGACTGGAATGTAAGTTTTTCTGACACGGTCGGTAACCCCTCAGCAGAGGGGCGTCGCCGTCTCGACACGGCGTCAACGCAGCGTCTGGCTCAAGGACTGCGCGTCCTTGTGACTTTCGAACGCGGTGCTGCGCAGCGCGGCGTCCAGTTCCTCGCGGGCCTCGGCCTTGCGTCCGGCCTTGGCCAAGGCGGCAGCGAGGTGATAACGGATATCCGGGCTGTTGGGCTCCCGCAGGCGCGCATCGCGCAGCAGTTGGAGCGCGCGGTCGCCATTGCCGGCCAGGTGATAGGCCCAACCGGCCGTGTCGATCACGGAGGGGTTGCGCGGGTCCAGCGCCAGGGCCTTCTCCGCCACCGCGGCGGCGGCAGTCGCCTCGCCCTGGTGGATCATGGTGTTGGCCAGGTTGTTCAGCGCCTCGACGTCATTGGGACGGAGCTTCAAGGCCGTGTCGTAGCTGCGGCGGGCCGCGGGGAAGGACCCGGCCCGCGCCTGGGTGTCGCCCAGCGCCTTCCAGGCCGCGAGATCGGTCGGGTGCGTCTTCAGCCAGCGTTCCGCCAGATCCTGCGCCGCCTTGCCACCAGAGTCCTGCCGGCTCAAGGCCCGCATCAGTGCCAGGAGGCTGCCGCTGCTCGGTTGGACCTCGTGGGCCTTGCGCAGCGCCTCGAGGGCCTGCGCGGGCTGCTTGCGGGCCTGGGCCACGTCCGCCGAGAGCGAGTAACCCACCGCCGATTGCGGGCGGAGCTGGATCACCTGTTTCGCCTGCTTGTCGGCCAGCGCCAGATTGCCCTGCTGCAGCGCCACCGTCGAGGACAGGGCCAGCGAGCCGAGATGTTGCGGCGACGCCTGCAGCGCCTTGTCCAGGCTGTAGGCGGCGCCGGCCAGATCGCGAGCGTCCAGCTGGAGCCCCGCGATCTGCGTGAGCGGATCCGCGCCGAAGCCCGACCGCCGCGCGGCGCCGGTCAAGGTCGCCGTGGCGCCCTTGATGTCGCGATTGGCAAGCTGGGCCCGCGCGTAGGTGATCATGGCCTGCGGATCGTCGGGTGCCTTGCCGAGCAGCTTGCGGGCCGCTTCGAGCGCCGGCGCCGGCTGCTCCTGCTTCAGCAGCCAGGCGACCAGCGCCTGGTCCGCCCGCGTATTGCGCGAGGTGCTGACGTCGGTGGCCTTCGCCAGCCATCGCTGCACCTCGGCGGTCTGGCCGCGTGCTTCGTTCAGCAGCGCCATCTCGTAGAGCGCGTCGGCGTTCTTCTCGTCGGCCTTCAGCATCGCGGCCAGCCGGGTCTGGGCGGCGTCGAACTGGCGGTCGGCGATGTCGACCCGCGCGAGCCCGAGCTGTGCGTCGACCAGGCTCGGGTCGAGCTGGTTGGCCTTCTGGTAGGCCTGGCGCGCGCCGGCCGTGTCGTTGGCCGCGCGCCGCGCGACGGCGAGCTGCAGCCAGGCGGTGGTGTTGTTCGGGTCCAGCTTGACCAGCTTGTCCGAGATGCCGATGGCCTTGGCCGTCTGCCCGCCGCGCAGGTAGAGCGACACCAACGCCATGCCGGCATAGGTCTGACGCGGGTCGCGCTGGAAAGCCTTTTCCAGTTCGCCGACCGCGTCGCCGGACTGGCCGCCGCGCATCAGCGACAGACCGAGCGCGGTGCGGAATTCGGGAGCGTCCCGCGACTTCAGCGCCTCCTGCATCAGCGCGGCGGCGCGCGCATGGCGGCCCTGCGCCATCTGCAGCGTGGCCATCATCACCAGCGCCTGACCGTCGCCGGGATTGACCTTGAGGTAGGACTCCAGCACGTCGCTGGCGCGGTCGAGGTTGGGCTCGGCCACGTAGACCTGCGCCAGCAGCTTGGAGAGCGGGCTGTTGGGCGTCTGGCGCTGCGCGTATTCGAGGTAGGGCTTGGCCTTCTCCATCTCGCCCAGGCCGAAGTGGGCCAGGCCGTTGAGCATCAGCGCCTGCGGGCGGTAGCGGATGAACTCGATGGGGACCGGATCCAGCGCGGTGGTGACCGCCTTCAGCGCGGTCTTGGCCGCGGCGGCGTCGTTGCGACGCTCCGCGAGCACGGCGGTGAGGTAGAGGGCGCGGGGCTCGTTCGGTGCGAGCTTCAGCGCGGACTGGATCTGCGCCAGCGCGTCGGCGTCGCGGTTCAGGTCGATCAGTAGGCCGGCGCGGGCCATCTGCGCCTCGAGGTGGCGCGGATCGGCGGCGATCGCGCGTTCATAGCCCTTGAGCGCCTCGTCGAGCCTGCCCTGCACATGCGGCACGGTGGCGCGCTGGTAGAGCGCCTCGCCGCTGCCCGGCGCCAGCCGCACCGCCTGCTCGGCGGCGGCGGTGGCCTTGTCGAACTGTCGTGCGCGCAGACGCAGCGGCACTTCGGCGAGCCAGGTGTCGGCGTTGTCGGGCGGAATGGCCCGCGCCAGGTCGATCTGGGACTGCGCGCGGGAAGGGTCTCCGAGGTCCGAGGCCGCCGCCGCACGCACCAGGAACAGCGACTTGCGGACGTTGTCGGGCAGGCCGTCGGGCACCAGCGCCGGTTGCTTGAACACCTCGGCCTGCTTGCCCTGCGCGACCAGCGCCTGCGCCAGCGGGACGGCCACTTCGGCGCGGTTGATGCCCTGCGAGAGCGCCTCGTTGAACTCGATCTCGGCGGCGGCGGCTTCGCTGCGCATCAGCAGCGCCTTGCCGAGCAGCACGTGCACCGTCAGCATCCGCGCGTCCTGCTGCAGCGCGTTCTTGAGCTGGATGATGGCGCCGTCGATGTCCCGCTGCTCGAAGCGCTTGAGCGCGTCCTCGTAGTAACGCGAAGCCTTGACGCTGTCCGCGAACGCGGGCGAAGGGGCCATCGCCAGCAGCGCGGTCATCGCGGCGACTGCGGTCGCCACGGACAGCGCCACGGCGGCGGGACGTCGGCAGCCGGTCCTGCGAGGCGTGCTCATCTCGCCGAGGATCACTTGCGGTAGTTGTCGAAGCTCAGCGGCAGGTCGGGCAGCGCCTTGCGCAGCGCCGCCTGCGCCCCCTGCAGGTCGTCGAGCGACTTGCCGGTGATGCGCACGATGTCGCCTTCGATCTGGGCCTGCACCTTGAGCTTGCTTTCCTTGATCGCGGCGACGACCTTCTTGGCCTCGGGGGCCTCCAGGCCGTTCTTGATCTTGTAGACCTGCTTGACGCGGTCACCGCCGAGCTTCTCGATCTTGTCCTGCTTGTCGACGAAGCCGAGCACCACGCCCTGCTTGGTCAGTTTCGAATAGAGCACGGCCTCGATCTGCTCGAGCTGGAACTCGGCGTCGCCGGTGGCGTGGACTTCCTTTTCCTTGTCCTTCCACTCGATGGCGGCGCTGGTGCCCTTGAAGTCGAAGCGGGTGGCGATTTCCTTGGCGCTGGCGTCCACGCTGTTGCGGACCTTCACCATGTCGGGTTCGAGGACGGTGTCAAAGCTGGGCATGTACGGCTCTTTCAGAGGGGAGGGTGACGACCGATTGTCGGCGGCCGGCCTCCGAGGGGATCTTTGGGGGAGATTCGGGGAGATGGGCGAGAATTCTAGCCATGCAGTCTCCCGCCATCCCCCCCTCGACCGAGCGCCGCGAGGGCGTCGTCATCGAGCACGACGTCAACCTCAAGCCCTACAACACCTTCGGCCTGCCGGCGACGGCGCGCCGGCTGGTGCGCATCCGCGAGGAGCTGGATGTGCGCCGCGTCGTCGACCACCCCGAACTGGGCCGCGCGCCGAAGTTCGTGCTGGGCGGCGGGTCCAACCTCGTCCTGACGAAGGACGTCGACGCGGTCGTGCTGAAGATGGAGATCCAGGGCCTGGCCGTCGAGGAACGCGAGGATTGCTGGATCGTCGAGGCCGGCGCCGGCGTGCCCTGGCACGACGCGGTGGCATGGTCGCTGGCGCAGGGCGTGCCCGGCCTGGAGAACCTGGCCTTGATCCCGGGCACCGTCGGGGCGGCGCCGGTGCAGAACATCGGCGCCTACGGCATCGAGCTGAAGGACCGGCTCGAGAACGTGGATGTCGTCGACCTGACGACGGGTCGACGTGTGACGCTGCCCGCCTCGGTGTGCCGCTTCGGCTATCGCGACAGCGTGTTCAAGCAGACGGGGTACGGCGGCCTGGCGGGCAAGAGCGTGATCACGAAGGTGCGGCTGCGCTGTCCCAAGCCGTGGCAGCCGCAGCTGGGTTACCTGGACCTCGAACGCAAGATGGCCGACACCGGCATCGCCGCGCCCGACGCGCGGCAGGTGTTCGAGTGGGTCTGCGAGATCCGCAGCGCGAAGTTGCCGGACCCGGCGCGCATCGGCAACGCGGGCAGCTTCTTCAAGAACCCGGTGGTCAGCGCGGAGCAGTGCCGCGACATCATCGCGCGCGACCCGCACATCGTGCATTACCCGATGGCCGACGGCAGCTTCAAGCTGGCCGCGGGCTGGCTGATCGACGCCTGCGGGTGGAAGGGCAAGAGCGTGGGCGGCGCGGCGGTTTACGAGAAGCAGGCCCTGGTGCTGGTGAACCGCGGCGAGGCCCGCGGCGCCGAGGTCGTCACGCTGGCGCGCGCGATCCAGGAAAGCGTCTACGGCCGCTTCGGCATCCGGCTGGAACCGGAGCCGGTGGTCGTCTGATCGGATCATTCGTGGCGATGCCAAGCCCGGCGGCAAGACCTGGCCCTAAAGCAATCCCCACGTCCGCAGGAAGTGCCGAGTCATCCCCGCGAACGGCTGATCGCCGTCGGCGCGGCGGCGGATGCCGGCGAGGACCTTGGCCGCGTTCGGCGACGCCGGGTCCATCTCCTGGAACGCAAGAGCGAGGGTGCGCAGCAGGTCGTAGTGATTCCAGCGCAGCCGCAGCAGTTCCGTGCGGTTGAGTCCGAGCACCTCCTCAGCGGCCTTCGCGGCCGCCTTGGCCTTCGCCGAACGTCCACGCGGGATGAGCCAGACCTCGTTCGTGGCCTCGATCGCGTTCCACGACAGCAGCTTCTCGGGATCGACCAGGTAGGGGTCGGGCAGATGGGGCTGCTCGCCGGCGAAGAAGCGATTCAGCGACGCGTCCGTGGCGTCCGCGGGATCGAGGCAGAAGCTCGCGGCGAGCGTCGCCGCCTTGGCCGCGTCCGTCGGCTGCGCCGCGGGCATGCGCGGCGGCTTCAGGCGGGCGCCGGTCACGGGGAAGGTGTTGCCCTTGTACACCTGGTTGCAGACCTGGCAGCTGAAGGTGTAGTTGTCGACGCAGTACGCCAGCCACCAGTACAGATCCTTGGGGCGGAAGTGCTCGACATCGCCATGCGCGACCACCGCCGTGTCGGCCTCGCAGTACGCGCATTTCCCGGCTGAATCGCGCTTGAGCGCGGGCTTGGCGGTCGACCAGATCTGGCGCGCCTTGGGCTTGAAGTCGACCTCGCCGCCGTCCTCGTAGAAGTAGCCTTCGAGCTTGAGCAGCCGCTGCTGCAGCTTCGCGCCGGTGAACGCGCCCAGGCTCGCGGCGTCCCGGCCTCGCCGCAGGCGGATCACTTCGAACGCTCCACCCGCTTCACCGCCGCCTTCAGCCTGGTCGGCGACAGCGCGGGCGTTGCCGCGGCCGATGTCTTGGCGCCCTCGGGGGCGGGCTGCTTCCCGACTGTCGCCTTGGACTGCGGAGACTTTGCCGATGCCGACTTCGCCGCCTGTTTCGCGATCGTCGCCTTCAGCTCCTTCACCAGGGCGGTCTGCTGGCGGGCGTAGTCGGGCACCGCGTCCCACTCGGGCGCGACGCGAAGGACCTCGGCGCTGCGCTGCAGCTGCGCGCGCTCGCGCGAGGTCAACGCCTTGCCCTGGGTCCTGGTCTTCGTGTGCAGCTTGCGCGCCGTGTTCCTCGCGGTTTCCACCGCCACCGAATCCGTCGATTCCAGCCCGAACATCGGGCTCATCAGCAGCTGATGCAGCATCATGAGCCGCGGCTCGCCGACGAAGGGCACCAGCGTGGGTCGCTGTTTCGCGCCTTCGCGGCGGATGACGAAGAGCTCGCCTTCACCGCTCTGCTGCGCGGTCAGCGCGGAGTGCGTCGTCGCGATGAACTGGAAGTTCGGCAGCAGGTTCGAGAGAAAGTCCACCAGCTGCCGGCGCCAGACCGGGTGCAGGTGCAGGTCGAGCTCGTCGATCAGCAGCACGCCGCGCGTGGCCAGCGGATCCTTGCGGTCGGGGAAGGCTTCGGTGATGCGGAAGAGCAGGTCGCCGCACCAGGCCGCCATGTTCTGGTACCCATCGGACAGCTGGTTCAGCGGCACCTCGCCGTCGACGGTCTTGAAGATCAACTGCCCCGACGCCTTGTCGATGCGCGAGAAGTTCATGCCCCGCATCAGCTGGTTGAGGGCCGCGCGGATCGGCGCCAGCGCCGCTTCGCCGCGCCGGTAGTCGAGGTCCATGGCCCAGCGCTGCAGCGACACCAGCGACGCGTCGGGCGAGAACATCGAGGCCAGCGCGCGAGCACGCGGCGAACGCGACGAGCGCGCCGTGTCGTCCAGCGGACCGCTCGCGCGCTGGCCGGTCTCGGGCGGTCGGCGCGAGACGCCGTAGCCGAGCACGAAGTAATTGCGATCGGCATGCCGGATCGCCGCATCCAGTGCCTCCAGCGTCTGCGCGTTGCGCTCGAAGATCTGGCGCAGCCCGTCGCCGCGATGCAGCTCCAGCGCGATCTCGCGCCGTTCGCCCTTGGCGGTCACCAGCGTGCCGGCGATGCGGCATTGCCGCATGCCGTTGCGTATCCACGCATCGGCATCGCCGAGCAGCTCCGGCAGCGCCTCGCTGCCGGCGAGCAGCAGCCCGATCGCGCGCAGCACGGTGCTCTTGCCGCAGCCGTTCTCGCCGAGCAGCAGCGTCCAGCGCCGGTTCGTGCCGGCCGGCGCGTCCGGACCGGCGCCGAAGTCGATGGCCAGCGATGCCATCGAGCGCACGTTGGTCAGCGCGATCCGGGACAGGTACATGGGCGGGGCTCTCCGTGGTGGAGAGGGACTATAAGAGACGGCGGCCTTCGTTCAGCGCAGGCAAGGCACCACTTCCTCGTTGCTGAAGTCGTCGTGGTTCGCGATCGTCGTGAAGTTCCGGGTACCCGCCTCGGGCTGGCGCATCGTCAATGCACAACGCGGCGGGACCCAGAATCGATTGGCGCGGATCTCGACATCGTCGGGCGAGGTCTGTTGCGCCGCCATGCCGTTGACGGCCACGCGGATCTCCATCGATGTGTGGTTCAGTCTGTTGTCCCAGATCCTCGTCTTCTTGATCGGCCCGGAAGTGAGCCCGCTGCGGGTCAGGATCAACGGAACGCGGGTGAAGCGGTTCTCGTCGATGCTGGTATTCGAGGGCATGTCGATGACCACCGCCGGGTCCTCGTTCGCCTTGAAACCGATGCCTTCAAAGCTGTTTCTCCAGAGTGTCAGATCGCGAGGCGACAGGATCTGCGCCGCCGCGCGGGGGGAGTGCGCCGACGCCGGCCCAGCCGCGCTGACTGCGATCTGGTTGTACGCCATCTCGATGGGTGCCTGGCTCATCGACCGGATGGCGACCAGGTAGTGCCCCTGGTATTCAGCGTTGTCGCTGGGAGATGCACTCATCGCCTTGAGCATGGCTCGGGTGGGCGGGGCGATGTCCGGGGCTGATCGAACCGGGTTCTGGTCGGCATCAATGGCGCCGATGAGATTGCGCGTGATGCTGACCTGGGGAGCCTCTGCGTCGGCAGGGGCGCCCGCCGTATCGCTTGCCGTAACGCCTGCCGTATCGCCTGCCGTTCTCAAGTCGATGCCGAAGCCGGGCTCATCCTGGGAGCGCCACAACACGTTGCCGTCCACCGTGTGAGGACCGCGGGCGACGATCTGCGCCTCCCTGCCGACGGTGCCGACCAGGCCATTCCATCGCACCGTGGCCGGGTACTTGCCGTTCACCTCGATCCGCGTGTTGTACAGCTGCAGCCCTTCGATGAGGACACCGCTCGATGCGGATGCGTCCGTCGTGATCCTGGCCGGGACCGGGCCCGCGCTTCTCAGACGGGTATTGCCGGTGGGACTGCCGATGAGGCCGGACCCGCCGGGGACCAGCAGTTCCCCCGCGAAAGCGTAGCGACCCGATGGCAGGAAGAGGGCGGCTCCCTGCTGCTCCAGCTGAGCGAGTGCAGCGCGCAAGGCAGGGCCCTGGTCGGTGGTCGCCAGGCCGTCCAGGGGGAAGATGCCGAAGTCGGCGGCGCAGACCCGACGGGGAGGCTTCGCGATCGTGGCTTCCCACATCGGTTCCTCACCGCAGCGTGGCGGCGCCTGGTCGTGTGGCGGCAATGCGAGGTCGCGGGCGAGGACCGGTGAGGCCGCCATGGCCACGAGTGTCAGGGCATGAGGCACGAGCGATCTAAAATTGAACATGGACGGACTCCTTTTCAGCGCGGTGCGCAAGCGGCACCGCCCCTGGAATTCCATGTCTTTCACCTCGCGCCGACCATCACCCGGGTGTGCCGGGCAGGCACCGATGGCGCTTCTTCAGCGCTGCATGGCCACCACTTCGGGCGATCCGATTTCGGCGATGGAACGCCTGGGTCCGCCTCGGCCGCTTCAGGCCGCTTCAGGCCGCGCCGGCGACGGCGCCAGCGTCTGCAGGCACGCCCGCAGCGTCTCCAACTCCACCGGCTTGGCGAGGAAGGCGCTGATGCCGGCGTCGTCGGCCTTCTGGCGCGACTCCTCGAACGCGTCCGCCGAGAAGGCGATGATCGGCAGCCGCCCGCGCGGCGCCGGCAGTTCGCGCATCAGCCGCGTCGCCTCGAAACCGTCCATCTGCGGCGTGTGCAGGTCCATCAGCACAATGTCGAAGGGCTGCTGCCGCAGCGCGTGCAGCGCCTGCAGGCCGTTCTCGCACAGCGTCGCATGCTGGCCGAGCCGCTCCAGCATCGCCTCGATGACGATGCGGTTGGTCGGGTTGTCCTCGCTGACCAGCACGCGCAGGCCGGTGACCGGCTGCACCGGTCCCGCGGCGGTCTGGGTCGCGTGGGGGGCGCGAGGCGCGGGCGAGGCGTGGGACGCATGAGGCCCGTGCGCCGCATGCGACGCGTGCGACGCATCGGCAACACCTGGCACCAGCCGTCCCGGCGGCAGGTCCGCGCCCGCGCGAAGCGGCAGCGCCAGCGTGAAGCGCGCGCCCTGGCCCAGGGCGCTCTGCACGTGGATGTCGCCGCCCATCGCCCGCGCCAGCCGGCGCGAGATCTCCAGGCCGAGGCCCGCGCCGCCGTGGCGCCGCGAGGTGCTCGCGTCGCCCTGGCTGAAGCGCTGGAACAGGCGGGCCTGCGTCTCCGCGTCGATGCCGGGACCGGTGTCGCTGACTTCGACCATCAGCAGGTCTTCGCCCAGCGCGCCGACGCCGCATCGCATCTGGCAGCCGATGTGGCCCCGGTCGCAGAACTTCAGCGCGTTGCTCAGCAGGTTCAGCAGGATCTGTCTCAGGCGCGTCGGATCGGCCAGCACCCAGCCGGGCACGTCCTCGTCGACGCCGAAGTGCAGCGTCAGCCGCTTGGCCGCGGCCTGAGGCCGGCTCAGCGCCTCCAGTTCCTTCATCAGCGCGCTTGGCTGCAGCGGCTCGGGCGCAATCGACAGTCCGCCGGCCTCCATGCGCGTCACGTCCAGGATGTCGCCGAGCACCGCCAGCAGATGCCGCGCGCAGTCGTTCGCCGCCTTCAACTGATCCTGCTGCGTCGTGGTGAGCGGCGCTTCCTTGATCAGCCCCAGCATGCCGAGCAGCCCCTGCAGCGGCGTGCGGAGTTCGTGGCTCATGTTGGCCAGGAAGACCGTCTTGGCGCGGTTGGCCGCATCGGCCTCGCGTTGCGCATCGTTGAGGCGGGCGGCCAGCGCCTTCTGCTTATCACCGTAGCGCTCCAGACCGCGGAACTGACGGTAGATGACGGCCGCGAACAGCAACGCCATCGCCGACAGCGCCGCCGTCAGGCCCAGGCTGACGCGGCTCTGGCTGCGCACGATCCCGTTGCGGGTGCTGACGTCTTCGGCGACGTGGTGGGTCGAGGTCAGCGACAGCTCGCGGATCGGATCGGCCAGCGGTTCCAGCCGGTTGATGATCTCGGCGACACGCGCCGGTTGCTCGCGGATCAGCGCGCCGTTGAGCGGCAACGCATCGGCCCAGTGGACGAAGTCCTGCGTGCGCGCCAGCGTGCGCTGGTAATCCGGGTGATGCGCCAGCACGAGCGCGGCGTGTTCGCTCTCGATCAGGTTGAGCCGGCTGACGAAAATCTCGTAGCGCTGCGCGACCTGATCGGGATCGACCGCCACGCTGGGGCCGGCCGCCTGCTCCAGCGCGAGCCGCAGCTTCAGATATTCGGTCTCGAACTGGAACAGGCTCCAGACGAGGTAGTCGTCCTGGTAACGCCGCGTGCCGTTCAGCGCCTGGTACTGGCGCGCCTGCAGCCAGGCGACGCCTGCCAGCGCCAGCACCAGCAGCAGCCCCATCGCGGTGACGGCGACGCGCCAGCGACGCTGCTTGGCCGAGACGATGCGGGCGGCGTCGCGCGACATGCTCAACGCAGCTCCAGGTGGGTCAGCTGCCACGCCGAACGCCCGTAGAAAATGCTGTTGCGCAGCTCGGGCGCACGGTCGAACGGGTAGATCAGGAACAGCGGCCCCTTGTCGCGCACCGCCATGGGCTTGTCGTCGATCAGCCGCGCGACGATGACGTCATAACGCGCACTGTCGTCCGCGGGAATGCGCACGCGGTAGTCGTTCAGCGCGCGCGCCTCGATCGTGCGGCCCTGCGCGCCGGCGGCGGCGAGCACGTCCCGCAGCAGCGGGCCGGTGAACTTGCGCGGGCCCGGATACCAGGGCGTCTGCGTGCTGAAGCTCACCTGCGGCAGCTTCTCCAGCATCGCCATGTCGAAGGCCGCCCGGCCGTCACGGTTGGCGTTGCGCAGCGCGCCGCCGACGGTCAGGACGACCGGGCCGGCAGGCAGGTCCAGCGTCGGCTCGGCCGGGATCGCCCACGCCGTGGCGGCGGCGGTGGATCCCAGGACACAGGTCAGCAGCCCCAGCAGGGCGGAACGGCGCGCAATCGGCATGGACGGAAACACGGCCCGACGTCGCATCGCCACTTCCGTGTCGGAAACGGATGCCGTACCGGGCATTGGTGAAAGCCCGCATGCTACGCGCGGGGCCCAGGCCGAGCATCTACGGGACCACCCCAATGACGGGACGGAGTCTTCTTTACGCCACAGGTGGCGGCGGCTCGACTGCGGTCGGCCAAGCGCGGGCACTCCACGGTGCAGGGGGCAGCCCTCCGGGAACCCCCAGCACCCTTCCGGCCCCAGCAGCGCTCCCTGTCTTCCGGGGGGCGGCGCTCGCTGCCCTCTCGTGCCGCTGCGCTCGCCGTTGTCGCTGCGGTGACAAGGTGGGTGGTGAGACCGACTGAAGATCGGTCCAAACCAAAGACAGGAGACAGATCGATGACGCGCGTGGTCACCCCCCGTCCCGAGAACGCCGAGGTGCAGTACAGCCATTGGCCAGCCCGGCTGCCGCGGCGGCTGGCGATCCCCCGGACCTCGCTGTGGTTCAACCTGGAAGTCGCCGCGAACCGGTATCCGGACAAGGCGGCGACGCAGTTCCTCGGCGCGACGCTCAGCTTCCGCGAGATGCGCCGGCAGGCGGAGGCGCTCGCGGGCTGGCTGCGCGCGCAGGGCGTGGCCAAGGGCGACCGCGTGGCGCTGTTCCTGCAGAACTGCCCGCAGTACCTGATCGCCTTCTATGCGATCAACCGCGCCGACGCGGTGGTGGTGCCGGTCAATCCGATGAACCGCGAGGACGAGTTCGGCCATTACCTCACCGACCCCGAGACCAAGGTCGTGATCTGCAGCGGCGAACTCTCCGGCATCGTCGCGAGGGCGGCGGAGAAACTGCCCGCGGCGCAGCGCCCGCGCGCGGTGCTGGTGACGCAGTACTGGCAGATGCTGCCCCCCGCGGGACCCGATCCTGCCTGCGATGCGCCGGAGGCGATGCGTCACTGGCTGACCGCCGTGCACGAGCTGCCGCCGGGCGCGACCGACTGGCGCGAGGCGATCGCCGCCGGCCACGTGCCGGGACCGCACACCGCGGGACCGGACGATCTGGCGATGCTGCCCTACACGTCGGGCACCACCGGGCTGCCCAAGGGCTGCGTGCACACGAACGCGACGCTGATGTCCAACAGCTGCGGCGGCTGCCAGTGGGGCTACGCCAGCGCGGAATCGGTGGGACTGGCCGTGGTGCCGATGTTCCACATCACGGGCACGCTGTACGGCGTGCTGGGGCCGGTGTTCATCGGCATGACGCTGGTGATCATGCCGCGCTGGGACCGCGAGCTCTGCGGCCGGCTGATCTCGCGCTACCAGGTCACGCACTGGACCTGCATCCCGACGATGATCATCGACCTGTTCGCGAGCCCGAACTACAAGTCCTTCGACCTGCGCAGCCTGCGCTATCTGAGCGGCGGCGGCGCCGCGATGCCCAAGGCGGTGGCGGAGCGGCTGCAGGCGGAGTTCGGCCTGACCTTCGCCGAGGGCTACGGCCTGACAGAGACCGCCGCGCCCAGCCACGGCAATCCGCCCGAGCGCGCGAAGCTGCAGTGCCTGGGCATCCCGATCTTCGGCGTCGATTCGCGCGTCGTGGATCCGACGACGCTGGAGGAGATGCCGGTCGGCGAGGTGGGCGAGATCATCACCCACGGCCCGATGGTGTTCCAGGGCTACTGGCGGCAGCCGGAAGCGACCGACGCGGCCTTCGTCGAACTCGACGGCAAGCGCTTTTTCCGCACCGGCGACCTCGGGCGCATGGACGAGGAAGGCTATTTCTTCATCACCGACCGCCTCAAGCGGATGATCAACGCGAGCGGCTACAAGGTGTGGCCGTCGGAGGTGGAGATGCTGCTGTACCGCCACCCCGCCGTGCAGGAGGCCTGCATCATCTCGGCCAAGGATGCGTACCGCGGCGAGACGGTGAAGGCCGTCGTGGTGCTGCGCGCCGAGGCGAAGGGCAAGACCACCGACAAGGACATCATCGACTGGGCGCACGAGCACATGGCCGCGTACAAGGCACCGCGCATCGTCGAGTTCGTCGACGCCCTGCCCAAGTCCGGCTCGGGCAAGGTCATGTGGCGGCTGTTGCAGGAGAAGGAATCGCCGTAAGGCTCAGAACCGCGAACCGGGCTGCTTCAGGAACTCCAGCTCCTCCGGCGTGCTTGCGCGCCCGAGGATCTCGTTGCGATGCGGGAAGCGCCCGAACCGTTCGATGACGTCGCGGTGCTTGTACGCGTAGGCCAGCGCGTCCTTCAGTCGCGGGTCTTCTGCAGCCAAGGCCTCGAAAGTCGCCACGCTGCGGTCCTGCATCGCCAGATCCTCGGCATGCTCCAAGGGCATCGCCACGAACCAGCGCTCCAGCACGCCCAGCTCCGATGCGCGCGGCTGCAGTGCCAAGGAGGCCTCCAGCGCCAACGCGTCGCCGGCGAAGGACGTCGGCGTGTCACGATGGACGTTGCGCGTGAACTGGTCCAGCACCAGGATCCGCGCCAGCGCGCCCCAGGCCGTGGAGTCCCAGTCGCGCAGCCCGCCATGCAGGGCCTGGTCGATGACCGGTCCGAAGCGCTCACGCAATGCGGCGTCGAAGGCGGCATCCTTCTTGAACCACTTCATCTGGACCTGGCCGTCCTGCTCGCCGCCCGGCAGGCCGAACCATTCGTTGAGCACGCGCTGGGCCGGGGCGGGCGTCAGCAGGCGCTGCCAGCGCGGATGCCGCAGCAGCCAGTGCCGCACGTAGCTGCAGCCTGGCACCAGCTGCAGCGGGAACTCCGCCAGCCAGCGTGCCGCGGCCTCCACCAACTGCGCGGCCGCGCCTTGCCCGGTCAGCTGCGCCGGCACGCCGGTGTGCGTGATGATCAGTTGCTCGCCGTGACGCTCGTAGTCGAGCCGGCATTGCAGCCCGGGTTGCGGCTGCGCCAGAAAGCATCTCGCGTCAGGAAGATGCTGGATGACCAGGTTCAAGATGCGTCTCCACGAGAGGCCTCCCTGCCGAGTTGACGCCACAAGTAGGCGAACTCGAGGGCTTGCAACAACGCCCGCTGCCGGTTGTCCGCAGCGCCGCCATGGCCGCCCTCGATGTTTTCGTAATAGAAGCAGGTCTGGCCCAACGCCAGCATGCGTGCCGCCATTTTCCTCGCATGGCCGGGATGCACGCGGTCGTCGCGCGTCGAGGTGGCGAACAGCGCCCTCGGATACGTGACCCCCGCCTTGAGCTGCTGGTACGGGCTGTAGGCGGCGATGTGCGCCCAGTCGTCGGGCTCGTCCGGGTCGCCGTATTCGGCCATCCACGAGGCGCCCGCGAGCAGCAGGTGATAACGCTTCATGTCGAGCAGCGGCACCTGGCACACCACCGCGCCGAAGAGCTCCGGCCGCTGCACCATGCACGCGCCGACCAGCAGGCCGCCGTTGCTGCCGCCCATGATCCCGAGCCGTCCCGCCCGCGTCATGCCGTGGGCGATCAGGTCCTCGGCGACGGCGATGAAGTCGTCGAAGCTGCGCTGCTTGTGTTCGAGCGTGGCCGCCTGATGCCAGCGCGGGCCGTACTCGCCGCCGCCGCGGATGTTGGCGACGACCAGTTGGCCGCCGCGCGCCAGCCACGCACGGCCGTTGCCGCCGGAGTACCACGGCTGCAGCGAGACCTCGAAACCGCCATAGCCGTAGAGCAGCGTCGGCGTCTCCTTCTGCGCCTGCGCGTCGCGGCCGTGCCTGCCGATGACGAAGTAGGGGACGGTCTCGCCGTCCGCGCTGGTGGCGAAACGCTGCTCGACGGTCATGCCGTGGGCGTCGAACTGCGCGCCGCGCTGCTTGAGCGTCTCGCGGGTGTCGACGCCGGCCTGCGCCAGGCAGACGACGTCGGGCGTCAGGAAATCGCAGTAGTGCAGCAGGTAGCGGTCGCCGAGCGTGTCTTCGGGCAGTTCCGGGTCGTGCAGGCTCTGCACGCTGAGCGTACCGGGGAAGGGCGCCTTCACCTGGCGCAGCGTCGGCGGCCGGTGCGACAGGTCCCACTCCTCGAGCCGGCTCGCGACGTGCTCGCTGACGTTGATCAGCAGGTGGTGGCGCGTCAGCGTGTAGTCCTCGAGCGAGCGCCCGGCCGTCGGCGAGAACATCACCCGGATGTGCTTGTCGTGGCGCTCGTTCCTCCAGAACGACGCTTCCTCCATCAGCAGCAGCGAGCCCGACGGATAGGTCGGTCCGTGCGGGATGGCCCAGTCGGTGCGCGGACGCAGCAGCATCCACGGGCCTTCCAGGTGGACGCTCATGTCGCTGGGCAGGTCGATGGGGACGAACTCGCCGTCCCTCCAGAGGAAACGCGACTCGTTGTAGAAATCCAGCGCGCGGCTGAAGACGACGCGCTCGAAGCCCGGCGTGCGGTCCACCGAGGCGGAGACGGAAACGTCGGCTTTCTCGCCTTCGAAGATCACCGGTGCGGCGTCCAGCGGCGTGCCGCGCGCCCAGCGCCGGACCTGCCGCGGATAACCCGACTCGGTCAGCGAATCCGGGCCGAAGTCGCTGCCGACCAGCAGCGTGTCCGCGTCCAGCCATTCGACGTCGCTCTTGGCCTCGGGCACGAAAAAGCCGCCGTCGGCCGGCGCGATGAAGCGCAGCGTCTGCAGATCGAACTCGCGCAGCTCGTGCGCGTCGGCGCCGCCGTCGGACAGCGACACCAGGCAGCGCCGGTACTCGGGCGCCAGCGCCGTCGCGCCGTGGAAGACCCAGCTGCGGCCCTCGTCGCGGCCCAGCGCGTCCAGGTCCAGCACCAGGCGCCAGGGCGGCTCGGCCAGCTGGTATTCCTCCAGCGTGCAACGCCGCCACAGGCCGCGCGGATGGGCCTCGTCCTGCCACAGGTTGTAGAACCAGTCGCCACGGCGCGCGACATGCGGGATGCGGTCGCGGGCGTTGAGGATGTGCAGCAGCTTGTCGCGCACCGGCTCGAATTCAGGCTCGGCCTTCAACGTGGCGAGGGTGGCCTCGTTGCGCTCGCGCACCCACTGCAAGGCACGTTCACCTGCTTCTCCCTCGAGCGCTTCAAGCCAGAGGAATGGATCGTCCCCGGCAATCGCGTCTGCGGCGGCGGGAGCGCTGGGTTCAGTGGAAGCGGACGGCACGGATTGAGGCACAACGAGCTCCTGATCGATGTCTTGCCCCGCTCCCGCAAGCGGAAGAGGGCGGGGGTGAGGGCTGGGGTCTCCGCACCCCACCTTACTCCAGGTCTTACCCCTCGCGGTCCTTCAGCAACTGCGGCGTGATCTCCACCGCGCCCTTGTCGGTGCTGACGTACGCCGTCCCGTCCTGGATGCTGACCTGCCACTGCATGCCGCGCTCGGCCAGCGCGGCCAGGGCCTGGGCCTGCTCCGCCGGGATCTGCCACACCGCCAGCTTGGGCGTGCGCTGCAGCTTGTTCTGTATGCCGGCCCACCACACCGGCGTGCTGGACGCGTAGCCGATGACGGTGACGCGGTCCGCCCTGCCGTGCGCCTGGCGCAGCCGACGTTCGTCGGGCTGGCCGAGCTCGATCCAGTGGACGACCTGGCCGGTCAGGTCGAGCTGCCACAGCGGCGGCTCGTCGACGTCGGACAGGCCCTTGCTGAACTCCAGTTTGCCGTGCAGGTCGTCGGCCGGCACGTTCAGCGCGTAGGCCAGGATGCGCAGCATCATCCGCTCGTCGGTCTCCGACGGGTGGCGGGCGACGGTCAGGGAGTGCTCGCCGTAGACGTGGCGGTCCATGTCGGAGAGTTGCAGCTGGGCTTTGTGGATGGTGGCCTTGAGCGCCATGGTGGGGTGCCGCCTGGCGGGCGGTCGTGTTCGGGGTGGACGGCCCGCCGTGCGGGCTGCACGCGGGCCGGAAACGATCTGAAGCCGCGCATTATCCGGGTCGTGGCATCATGCCGACCCGCACAGCGGACCGGTCGCGAGCCGGACGGTCCGACCCGACGAGACAGCGCCCATCCGGCGCAATGACTTGAGAGACGACATGAACACTCTTCGCACCTCCCTCGCCGTCGCGGCACTGCTGGCCTGCGGTCTGGCCTCCGCCCAGACGAGCGGCCAGACGAGCACGCCGGCCAAGCCCGCCGCCAAGCCTGCCGCCGCCGCCCCCGCCGCCAAGGGCGGCAAGGGCAAGCTGATGACGCGCGACGAACTGCGCGCGTGCATGACCTCCAACCAGCAGAACGAAGACGCCGGCGCCGAGCTCGACAAGAAGAAGGCCGTGGTCCTGAAGGAGCGCGACGAGCTGCAGTCCTCCAAGGCCGAGTCCGACAAGTTCGAGGCCGACATGCAGGCGCAGGGGACCGCCCTGAAGACCGAGATCGACAGCGTGAAGGCTTTCGGCGCCGAGATCGAAGCCGGTGCCGCGAAGATGGAAAAGGCGGAGCTCAAGGCCAAGCAGGAGGAGTACCAGGCTCGCGCCAACGCCCTGCAGCCCAAGATCGACGCCTTCAACAAGGCGCGCAACGACCGCATCGAGGTCAACAAGGCCTTCAACGTCCGCGTCGACGCGCACCAGAAGATCGCCGACGAGTTCAACGAGGCCGTCGAGGACCTGAACGACAAGCGCAATGAATGGAAATTCAAGTGCGCGAGCCGCTCGTACGACGAAGCCGACGAGATCGCGATCAAGAAGGAACAGAACAAGAAGTGATGAGGAAGGGGCAGACCCGATGAGCACCCACCTGCTGTCCAACCCGCTGCTGTCCGCCTGGACCGGTCCTTACGGGCTGCCCCCGTTCGACGCGATCCGCGCCGAACACGTCGAACCCGCCTTCGAGGCCGCGCTCGCCGCGCATCGCGCCGAACTCGACGCGATCGCTGCGAATCCGGCATCGCCGGACTTCGACAACACCCTGGCCGCGCTCGATCGCTCGGGCCGCGCGCTGACCGCGCTGGAGCACCTGTTCTCGACGCTCAGCGCCTCGGCCAGCTCGCCCGAGCTGCAGGCCGTGCAACGCCGCATGGCCGCGCCGCTGGCGGCGCACACCAACGCGATCTACCTGAACGCCGCGCTGTTCGAGCGCGTCGAACGGCTCTTTGAACAGCGCGCGTCGCTGGACCTGCCGGCTGAATCGCTGCGGCTGCTCGAACGCGTGCACCTGGACTTCGTGCGCGCCGGCGCGCGGCTGCGGGGCGACGCCCGTGCGCGTTACGCCGCGAACATGGAGCGTCAGGCCGAGCTCAATACCCGCTTCGCGCAGAACGTGCTCGCCGACGAGAGCGGCTATCAGCTCGTGCTGCGTGGCGAAGCGGAACTGGCCGGCCTGCCGGACTTCGTCCGCGCTGCCGCGCGCCAGGCCGCGCTGGACCGCGGTCAGACGGAGGAGGGCGCGCATGTCGTGACGCTGTCGCGCTCGCTGATCGTGCCCTTCCTGACCTTCAGCGAACGCCGCGACCTGCGCGAGCAGGCCTGGCGCGCCTGGGTCGGCCGCGGCGAAACCGCCGGCGAGACCGACAACCGCGCGCTGGTGCGGGAGCTGCTCGCGCTGCGCCACGAGCAGGCCGCGCTGCACGGCCATCGCAGCTTCGCCGACTACGCGCTCGCCGACACGATGGCCGGCCGCCAGTCCGCCGTGCAGGGCCTGCTGGACCAGGTCTGGGAACCGGCCAAGGCCGCCGCCGCGCGCGAGCGCGCGATGCTCGACGAGGTCCGCGCGCAGCTCGGCCACGACCTGACGATCGAGGCCTGGGACTGGCGCTGGTACGCGGAGAAGGTCCGCCAGCAGCGCTTCCAGCTCGACGAGGCCGAGGTCAAGCCCTACTTCCCGCTGGAGGCGATGGTGCAGGCGATGTTCGACTGCGCCTCGCGGCTCTACGGCCTGCGTTTCGTCGCGCAGCCGCAGGTCGCCGGCTACCACCCGGACGTGAAGGTCTACGAGGTGCAGCGCCCGGACGGCTCGCTGCGCGGGATCTTCGTCCAGGACAACTTCGCGCGTCCGACCAAGCGCAGCGGCGCCTGGATGAACGCGCTGCGCTGGCAGGCCCGCAACGGCATCGATGCGCTGCCGATCATCCTGAACAACAACAACTTCGCCAAGGGCGCGCCGGGCGAGCCGACGTTGCTGTCCTTCGACGACGTGCGCACCCTGTTCCACGAATTCGGCCACGGCCTGCACGGGCTGCTGTCGGACGTGAGCTTCGAGCGCCTGTCCGGCACGCAGGTGCTGCGCGACTTCGTCGAGCTGCCCTCGCAGCTGATGGAGCACTGGATGGCCGAGCCCGCGGTGCTCAAGCAGCACGCGCGCCACTACAAGACCGGCGAGCCGCTGCCCGACGCGCTGCTCGACCGCCTCAAGGCGGCCGCGACCTTCAACCAGGGCTACGAGACGGTGCGCTACTGCGCGTCGGCGTTGGTGGACCTGGCGCTGCACGCACAGGAGCACGCCGACGTGGCGGATCCGGTCGCCTTCGAACGCGAGACGCTGGAACGCCTGGGCCTGCCGCCGGCGGTCGGGCTGAACCACCGGCTCACGCACTTCCAGCATCTGTTCTCGGGCAGCTATTACGCATCGGGCTACTACGTCTACCTGTGGGCGGAGGTGCTGGACTGCGACGCCTTCGAGGCCTTCGTCGAAGCGGGCGATCCGTTCGACGCGAAGACGGCGCAATCGCTGCTGGCCAACATCCTGGCGGTCGGCAACAGCCGCGAGCCGGGCGCGACCTATCGTGCCTTCCGCGGACGCGATGCGCGCGTGGAGCCCATGCTGAAGGGCCGGGGACTCATTCCCGCCTGATCCCGCGCTGATCTCCGCCCGACGAGGGCCCCTGAGGGGTCCCTCGTTCCTGGCGTTGATCCCGGACGGCCAGCCCGTTCATCGCGCTCACCCGCCGTTCGTCACCCGCCGTTCGTCAGCCGCCGTTCGTCAGCCGCGGCGACGGGTTGGGCGCAGAGCGCGCCAGCGCTTCAGCCTTGCGTCAGCCGATTTCCGCCTTGCTCCCTATGATGGGGGGATGGACTCTGCCCACGCCGCCCTCGATCCCGTCGCTGCCGACGTGACGACTTCGCCCGAGGTCGTGCCGCTCGCCGCGGCGACGCCCTCCCAGCTGCGGTTCGCCGCCGTGACCGGCGCCGGGTCGGGCATCGGCCGCGCCGCCGCGCAGGCGCTGATGCAGGCCGGCTGGCAGGTCGCGCTGCTCGGCCGCCGCGACGAGGCGCTGCGCGAGACCGCCGCCTTCGCGCCCGAACGCGCGCTGGTGCTGCCCACGGATGTCGCCGACGAGGCGCAGGTCGCCGCCGCCTTCGACGCGATCGAGCGCCGCTGGGGCCGGCTCGATTTCCTGTTCAACAACGCCGGGCGCGGCGCGCCTGCGTCGGACATCGATGAGCTCAGCATCGAGACCTGGCGCTCCGTCGTCGACATCAACCTGACCGGCAGCTTCCTGTGCGCCCGGGCGGCCTTCGGGCTGATGAAGCGGCAGACCCCGCGCGGCGGACGCATCGTCAACAACGGCTCGATCTCGGCGCACGCGCCGCGGCCGGGCTCGATCGCCTACACCGCGACCAAACATGCCATCACCGGCCTGACGAAGACGCTGGCGCTGGACGGCCGCAAGCACGACATCGCCGCCGGTCAGCTCGACATCGGCAATGCCGCGACCGATCTGACCGAACGCTTCGTGCACGGCGTGTCGCAGGCGCACGGCGGCACGATGGTCGAACCGCGCATGGACGTGGCGCACGCGGCCAGCGCGCTGCTCTACATGGCGGAATTGCCGTTGTCGGCCAACGTGCCTTTCCTGACGGTGATGGCCACCAAGATGCCCTACATTGGCCGGGGATGAATTCCGGGGAATCCAGGGCGTGATCAGGGCGTGATGGCCCGGCGGGCTTGAAACCGCGAGATCGCCCCGATCTGAAGAAACGATGAACGCTCTCTCCACGCTCTTCTCGATCGCCGCCCGCCTCGTGCTGGCGGCGGCTTCCATCGTGCTGTTCCTGGTCGTGCTCGCGGCCGGGCTGGTGATCTTCGGCGTCGTGCTGCTGTGGAGCCTGATCCGCGGCCGCAAGCCGACGCTGCACACGGCCACCTTCCAGCGCGCGGCGCAATTCCGCTCGCAGGCGTTCCGGCCCGGTGGCATGAACGGCAATCGTGTGCCGCCAGGCGAGGTGATCGACGCCGAAGTCCGCGAAGTCCCCAACGTGGATCCGCGCCTGGAGCGTTGAACTCAATACTTCGGCGGTGCGCTGAGTTCGTCCCAGAGTTCGTCGTAGATGCGGTAGCGCGAGGGGCTGATCTTGCCCGCCTCGACGGCGACCAGGACCGCGCAGCCCGGCTCATGCCGGTGGCTGCAGTTGTGGAAGCGGCACTCGCCCAGATAGGGCTGGAAATCGGGCATGTAGCTCGCCAGGTCCGGCGCGGCGATCTGTCGCAGGCCGAATTCCTGGAAGCCCGGCGAGTCGATCAGCGCATTCCGGCGCTCCGTGTCCATCCAGTACCACTGCGTCGTGGTCGTCGTGTGGCGCCCCGAGTTCAGCGCCACCGAGATCTCGCCCACCTGCGCCTTCGCATCGGGCACCAGCAGGTTGATCAGCGTGCTCTTGCCCGTGCCGCTGGGCCCCAGCACCAGCGTTGCCTGGCCGTGCAGCATCGGCCGCAGCGTCTCGCCCGCCTCGTCGGGACGCCCCTTGAAACTCAGCTCCAGCACGTTCTGACCCATCGCCTTGTACGGCGCGAGCCGCTCGCGCGCCGCGTCCGCACCGGGCAGGTCGGTCTTGTTCAGCACGATGTCGGCGGTGATGTCGGCGCTGCGCGCCGCGATCAGCGCGCGCGTGAGCTGGGATTCGGAGAACTGCGGATCCACCGCCACCAGGATCAGCAGCCGGTCCAGGTTGGCGGCGAAGCTCTTGGTCTTCCACTCGTCCTGGCGGAACAGCAGGTTGCGGCGCGGCTCCACTTTCTCGATGACGCCTTCGTGATCGCTGCTGCGCACCCAGCGCACGCGGTCGCCGACGACGCAATCGCTCTTCTTGCCGCGGGTCAGGCAGTGGATGCGCTGGCCGTCGTTGTCCTCGATGACGTAGTGACGGCCGTGTCCGCGCACCACCAGCCCGGTCTGGACGTCCTTGCTCATGCCGCGTGCCCCGCGATCGCCGCCAGCCGCTCGCTGGCCGGCGGATGCGAGTAGTAGAAGCGCGCGTACACCGGGTCCGGCGTCAGCGTGCCGGCGTTGTCCTCATGCAGCTTGAGCAGCGCGCGGGACAGGTCGGCCCCGCTGGCCTGCGCGCAGGCGTAGGCGTCGGCCTCGAACTCGTGCTTGCGCGACCACAGCGAGGTCAGCGGCGTCAGGAAGAAGGTGAGCGGCGGCAGCGCCAGCATGATCAGCAGCAGCGCCAGCGCGTCGTTGGGGGCGTCCAGGCTGGGCCGCACCCCCAGGGCGAGGTAGAAGCCCGTCTGCGCGCTGAGCCAGCCCAGCAGCGCGAAGCCTGCCAGGCTGAGCGCGAACATCAGCACCATGCGCTGCAGCACATGGCGGCGCTTGAAGTGGCCGAGTTCGTGCGCGAGCACGGCTTCGACTTCGGGCGGATCCAGCCGTTCGAGCAGCGTGTCGAAGAAGACCACGCGCTTGGCCGCGCCCAGGCCGGTGAAGTAGGCATTGCCGTGCGCCGAACGCCGGCTGCCGTCCATCACGAACAGGCCCTTGGCCGCGAAGCCGCAGCGCTGCATCAGCGTCTGGACGCGCTCGCGCAGCACGGCGTCCTCCAGCGGCTTGAACTTGTTGAACAGCGGGGCGATGACGGTGGGATAGATCACCAGCATCAGCAGGGTGAAGCCCATCCAGGCGCCCCAGGCCCACAGCCACCAGAGGCCGCCGGCCTTTGCCATCAGCCACAGGATCAGCGCCGCGATCGGCAGGCCCAGCAGCGCGCCGACCGCCATGCCCTTGGCGCCGTCGACGAGGAACAGCTTGAGCGTCGTCCGGTTGAAACCGAAGCGTTCTTCGAGCCGGAAGATGTTGTAGATCGACCAGGGCAGGTCCAGCGCGCCGGACAGCACCGAGAACGCGGTCAACAGTCCGAGCTGGTAGCCCATGTCCCCGAGCACCGGACGCCATGACAGGGCCCACTGGTTGAGCAGGTCCAGCCCGCCCAGCAGCGTCCAGCCGATCAGCAGCGCGGTGTCCCAGGCCAGGTGCAGGGTGCCGAAGCGGCCGCGGGCGACGGTGTAGTCCGCCGCCTTCTGATGCGCCGACAGCGGCACGGTGCCGACGAACGCGGCGGGAACCGCGCCGCGATGTCGCGCCACATGGCGCATCTGTCGCGAGGACAGCCACAGCTTGACCAGGAAGGACAGCATCACGGCGGCGACGAAGGCCGCGGTCAGCATGAGCGGGGACTGGCTGAAGCCCGAGGTCGTCGGGGCGGCGGCGAGCGCCGCGGGAGAGATCTGCATGGACGCAAGTGTAGAGGGGCGCGACTCGGCGACAATCGCGCCCAACCTGAAGGACGACCCCATGACCACCGACACCACCGCCGTCTCCGCCGCGCCCGCTGCTGGCCCCGGTGCCAACCCCGTGCTGCCCCTCAACGACCAGAACCTGATCTGGATCGACCTCGAGATGACCGGCCTGTACCCGGACAAGGACCGCATCATCGAGATCGCCGTCGTCGTCACCGACGCGCAGTTGACGGTGCGCGTCGAGGGCCCGGTCTTCGCGGTCCACCAGTCCGACGCGATGCTGGACGGCATGGACGCCTGGAACAAGGGCACGCACGGCAAGAGCGGCCTGATCGACCGCGTCAAGGCGTCGACCATCAGCGAAGCCGACGCCGAGCAGCAGGTCATCGATTTCCTGAAGGCCTACATCCCCGCGGGCAAGTCGCCGATGTGCGGCAATTCGATCTGCCAGGACCGCCGCTTCCTGGCCAACTACATGCCCAAGCTGGAAGACTTTTTCCACTACCGCAACCTGGACGTGTCGACGCTGAAGGAACTCGCGCGCCGCTGGAAGCCCGCCGCGATGGAAGGCTTCAAGAAGGCCCAGAAGCACACCGCGATGGCCGACATCCACGAATCCATCGACGAGCTGCTCCATTACCGCGCGCATTTCCTGAAGCTGGACTGAGCCCGGCTGGAACACCGCGACCGATGGACACCCCGCGCCGCCCGCAGGACCTGTGGGCGGCTTTCGATTTCCCGCGCCATCCGCTGGCGCGCGAGGACGGCGAACGCCTGCGTGGCGCCTTCTTCGCGCCGCCGGCGGAGCGCCTGATCGCGCGCGATCCGGACCGCCTGCGCGCCGTGCTGCGTCTGGCCCATGCCGCGGCGCGCTCGGGCGCGTGGGTGCTGGGCGGGCTGCGCTACGAGGCGGCCGGGGCGCTCGATCCCGTGCTGCGCACGCGCCCGGCGGGCGAGGCGCCGCTGGCGGAGTTCCATGTCTGGCATGACGCGCCCGAAGCTTGGCCGGAGGACCTCGCCGCGAGCGGGGCGAGGCGCGCGCATGCGATGACGACGTGGTCCGACACGCAGGGCGAGGCCGACGAGCAGGCGCAGGTCGAACGCATCCGCGCTTACATCCGCGACGGCGACTGCTACCAGGTCAACCTCACGACGCGTCTGAACGCCGAGGCGCTCGACGGCTTCGACGAGGTCGACCATTTCTTCGCGCTGCACGCGTCGCAGCCGGGCGGGTTCTCGATGTTCCTGCGCGTCGGCGACGATGGTGACGGCGGAGCCGTGTCCAGCGTCTCGCCGGAACTCTTCTTCGACTGGCGCCCGCTGCCCGAGCCGCCGCAGGCCAGCCACACCTGGCTGCTGTCTGCGCAGCCGATGAAGGGCACGGCGCCGCGAGGTCGCGACCGCGTCGGCGACGAGGCCGCACAGGCCTACCTGCGCACCAGCGCCAAGGAGCGCGCCGAGAACCTCATGATCGTGGACCTGCTGCGCAACGACCTGTCGCGCGTGGCGGTGCCCGGCTCGGTGCGCGTGCCCCGGCTCTTCGAACTGCATGCGCTGCCGACGGTCTGGCAGATGACGTCGACGATCAGCGCGGTCACGCGTGGCGGTCTCGCGCTGGACGAGGTCATGGCCGCGCTGTTCCCCTGCGGCTCCATCACCGGCGCGCCGAAGAAACGTGCGATGGAGATCGTCGACGCGCTGGAAGCCGGTCCGCGCGGCTGGTACTGCGGTGCGCTCGGGCTGCTGCAGCCGGGCGGGGCGGTGACCTTCAACGTGCCGATCCGCACCGTCGAACAGAGGGGGCGGTCGCTGCGTTGCGGGGTCGGGAGCGGCATCACCCTGGACTCGCGCCCGGGCGACGAGATCGACGAGTGGCGCGCGAAGGCGCGTTTCCTGACGCGCGCCCAGGCACCCATCGAGGCGCTGGAGACGATGCGGCTCGAGGACGGCGAATTCGCCCGCGCCGGCCGGCACCTCGCGCGGATGCAGCGCACGGCGCGGCATTTCGGCCTGGCGTGGTCGGCGGACGCGGCGAAGGCGAATCTCTTCGATATCGCGCGGCATCATCCGCGCGGCGCTTGGCGCGTCCGGCTGACGCTGGCCCGTGACGGCACGTTCCTGCACACGGCGCAGCCTTTGTCCGCACCGGCGTCGACGGACCCGTCCGCGCCGCTGAGGGTGGCGCTGGCGCGGACCCCGATCGACACGCGCGGTCCGGCGGCGGAATTCATCCAGCACAAGACGACGCGCCGCGAGGTGTACCAGGCCTTCCTGGACACCCAGCCGGCCGACTGTGTCGACGTTGTGCTGTTCAACCGGGACGGCGAGCTCACCGAGGGCTGCCTGACCAACCTCGCGCTGCAACGGGCGCCGGACGGGCCGTGGCTGACGCCGCGTGCCGAGGCCGGCCTGCTGCCCGGCACGCTGCGCGAGGAGCTTCTGGAACAGGGCCGGCTGCGCGAGGCACGGCTGACCCTGGACGATCTGCGGCGGGCGCATGCGCTCGCCATCTTCAACGGTGTCCGCGGCTGGCGTGAAGTGCGGCTGCGGCACGAGGACTCCCATGACGACGACTTCCCAACGGCGCCGCCCGGCGGCGCGCAAGACCCGACCGGTCGATGAATCGGCCGCGCCGGCCGCGGCCGATGCCGCCGTGGACGCGGTGATCGAGCCCGCGATCGACCCGGTCGCCGAGGCCGTGCCCGCCCCGGCGAGCGACGCTCCCAAGCCCGCGCGCAAGCGGACGGCCCGCGCGAAGGCGCTCGATGCGGCGCCTGCGCCTGCGCCCGCTTCGGTGCCCGAGCCCGAGCCCGAGCCCGAGCCCGAGCCCGAGCCGATCGTGGCTGCGGCCTCTGTTGAAACGGCTGCTGCGGCTTCCGCCGACGTCGACCCCCCGGCACCGAAGCGTCCGGCACGCAAGCGAGGCGCGGCGCCCAAGGCTGCGGCCGTCGAAGCGGCTGCCGCGGTGACCGAACGGCCTGAGACGACGGAGACTGCTGAGGTCGCCGTGGCGTCGGACGAGGAGGCCGTCGTCATCGACGAGGACGCCGCCGGGGCGGCGCCCGCCCGCAAGAGCCGCCGCAAGCCGAAGCCCGAACCGGTGGTGGAAGAAGTGCCGGCCGAGCCGCCGCGTTTCACGCTCGGCGCGCGTGAAGACGACGGTGTCTTCGGCGACTACGAGTTGCGCGACGGCGAGACCGGCGGCACCTTCCGCCTGCGTCTGCTGGGGCGCAAGACCTGGCGCTGCGACTGCGCCGGCTATCGTGAACACGGCGCCTGCGAGCACGGCGCGCAGCTGCTGTCGCTGTTCGACGAGGCGCAGCACGAGGCCCTGGACGCCGGCTGGCCGGCGCGCGAAGCCGAGGTCTGGCTGGTGCCGGGTGACGAGCGCGAGCTGCAATGGGTCTGCGGCCGCGAGGTGCCGCAGCGCCTGCGCGACCAGTCGGGCCTGGACGACCAGCATCGCCGCCGCGCCGAGGGCGGCCACGCCTGGCTGCAGCAGGTGCTGAGCGACGCCCGCGCGCTGGGCGTGGTGCTGCGCGTCGATGCGCCCGTATGGCCGCAACTGGCCTGCGGCCGCGATGCGCAGGCGCGCGTGCAGCGGCTCGAAACCTTGATGGCCGATGGCGCCGCGATGCGCGCACTGCTGCGCGAGGCGCTGCCGACACATGCGTGGGAAGCCGCGATCTTCGCCGTCTGCGCTGGCCGGGCGCTGATCTCCGACGACCTGGGGCTGGGCCAGCGTGGCGCCGCCATCGCCGCGATCCAGCTGTGGGCGACGCTCTTCGGCGTGAAGCCCGCCGTGGTCATCGCGCCGGAAGCCGCGCACGCCGCCTGGCAGCGCGACCTGAAGCGCTGGCTCGGCGACGATGCGAAGTCGGTGACGGTGGCCGCCGCGCCCCCGCCCAAGCCGCAGCCCGCGCTGCTGGTGGTCGACGGCATCGAATTGATGGGCGCCGATCGTCTGGCCGCGCTACGCGCGTTGCCCGCCGCTCAGTTGCTGCTGATCGCGCACGAGGAGCCGCTGGTCGACGCGCGCCTGGGCGAGTGGGTCGAATGGCTCGACGACATGCGTCGCGGGCCGCTGTCCGATCTGAGAGTGCTGCCGGACGACGCCGGCAAGCGGGTCAGGCGCGACGCGCTGGAACCCGTGCTGTTGTCGCGCCGCAAGCGCGAACTGGACGAGCGGATGCCCGCCGCGCTGCTGACGCCGTTGTGGCTGGACGGCGCGGGCTCGACCGGCGCCAGCCTGCCGGCCGCGCCGCTGAAGCAGCTGCGTCAACTGGTCGAACGCTGGCACGCGCTGCGCTTCCTCTCCAGCGCCGAACAGCAACAGCTGCTGGAGGCGCTCGCGCTGCTGCCGCCGGCTTCGCGCCAGGCGCTGGCCGCGAAGGCGGAAGCCGTGCTCGGACTGCGCCGCGAGTGGATCCAGGCCTCGGCCGTGCCGGCCGCCGCGCGGTTGCTGATCTGCGCGCGGTCGGAGACGCTGCTGGACAGCCTGTCGATGTCGCCGCAGTTGCGCCGCCTGCCGCCGCAGCGCTTGCGCGCGGGCGACACGCCGGCGCTGCGCGAGGCGGCGCTGGCAGCCTGGCGCGGTGCCGAGGCCGGCGTGCTGCTGGCCAGCGACGACGCGCTCGGCAGCCTGGACGAGGGCGCGCTCGCCGGGGATCGCGTCGCGATCGTCCATGCGGATCTGCCGTGGCAGCCCGACGTGCTGGCCCGCCGCGTCGAGGCGGCCTGCGGGGGCGACGCCTGCGGCGTCCCGTCGGCGCTGCTGCTGATCGAGGACTCCCTCGACGCGGCCGTGCTGCGCGCGCAGCGGGACGATCTCGTGTTCCCCGACTGGCTGGATGCCACACCGGCCTGGCTGGACGGCGATCAACTCGACGCGTTGATGGTCGTGCTGCCGAAGCTGTTGGACGCGCTTTGACGGACCGCCCCGGTGTTCCCGACCCCGGCCCGCCCGCGGGATCGGGCGGGTTGCCTGCAATGATGTGCTAGGTGAAAACCCCGAATGCTGTTATAGTCGTGGTCTTCACCGCTTCTGGCGGTGCTTCGTACGTCTCCTCTGACCTCTTGCAGACCGCTGCGTCGGGCATCCGAATGGACTCCCACGCAGGCTCCGGCTCTCCGCCGCAGCTGTTTCCCGCCACGGGGAGCGCGCACTGCATGCCCTCGGGTTCGGTCGGCGGCGATGCCGTCGCTTTGACTGTTCCCCGGCGCCTCACCAGGCCCTTCATGCCGACCACCGCGGTTGCTCAGCAATCGCGCCGTGCATGTGTCTTTCCTTCCTGGTGATCGACGCGAGCTTTCTCCCAGCGACATCACGGTTCTGCCGCGATCACAACGATCTTGCGCGGCGACCAGGCGCTCCGGCGCGGACTCCGTCTTGACGGCGTCGGCCCGGCTGTGCACCTTTGGATTGCAAAGACAGATGAGTTTCGACCACGACAAGAACGCCGACGCCCAGATCCTGGACATCAACGAGACCCTGAACGAGACGCCGGACGGCGAACTCGACCTGGCGATCGAGCCCGGCGAACTGGGCGCCGACGCGCCGCCTACCGGCACGCCGTTCTCGGCCCTGGGCCTGCACGACGCGCTGCTGCGCGCCGTCAAGGATTCCGGCTACGAGAACACCACCGAAGTGCAGGCGCAGGCGATCCCGCCGGCGCTCGAGGGCAAGGACCTGATGGTCTCGTCGCGCACCGGTTCGGGCAAGACGGCCTCGTTCATCCTGCCCGCGCTGCAGCAGGTGCTGAACGCCCGCGCCGAACGCACCGCCACCAACAACAAGACCCGGACGGTCGGCCCGCGCGTGCTGGTGCTGGCCCCGACCCGTGAACTGGCGATGCAGGTCGCCAAGTCCGCGATGACCTACGGCCGCCACATCCAGGGCCTGCGCGTCGCCACCGTGCTGGGCGGCATGCCCTACGCGCAGCAGCTGCGCGCGCTGAGCGGCCCGCTGGACGTCCTGATCGCGACGCCCGGCCGCCTGCTGGACCACATCAACAGCGGCCGCTGCAAGCTCGACAACGTGACGATGTTCGTCCTCGACGAAGCCGACCGCATGCTGGACATGGGCTTCATCGACGACATCAACTTCGTCGCCCAGCAGATCCCGGCCGAGCGCCAGACGCTGATGTACAGCGCGACCTTCGCCGGCAACACCGGCCGCCTGGCGTCGCAGCTGATGAAGGACCCGCAGCGCATCGACGTCTCGGGCCACACCGAGTCGCACGAGAACATCGAGCAGCGCCTGCACTGGGCCGACAACGGCCAGCACAAGCGCAAGCTGCTGGAACACATCCTGGGCCTGAAGGACGTCGACCAGGCGGTCGTCTTCACGAGTACCCAGCAGGACACCGAGTGGCTGGCCGAGCAGCTGGAGGCCATCGGCCACCGCGTCGCCGCGCTGCACGGCGGCATGCCGCAGGGCAAGCGCACCCGCACGCTGATGGCGCTGCGCCGTCGCGACCTGCGCGTGCTGGTCGCCACCGACGTGGCCGCCCGCGGCATCGACGTGCCGACCATCTCGCACGTCATCAACTTCGGCCTGCCGATGAAGGCAGAGGACTACGTCCACCGCATCGGCCGCACCGGCCGCGCCGGCCGCTCCGGCCTGGCGGTGACGCTGGCCGAGCGCGGCGACATCTCGATGATCAAGCGCATCCAGCAGTTCACGACGCAGGCGATTCCCGTGTCGCGCATCGAAGGCCTGGAGCCGCGCAACGAAGAGCCGAAGATCTACCCGTCGCGTCCCGGCTTCGACCGCGGCGATCGCGGGGGTGACCGTGGCGGCTACGGCGGCAATCGCGGCGGCTACGGCAACCGTGGCGGCTTCGGCGGCAACCGTCCTCAAGGCGGTTACAACCGCGGCGGCGACAGCCGCTTCGACAACAACGCCCGTTTCGAGCGTCCGGAAGGTCAAGGCCGTCCGCCGTTCGGCGAGCGTCGTGAAGGCGGCCAGGGCGGTTTCGCTGGCGGCCAGGGCGGCCAGCGCTTCGAGCATCGCAGCGAGCGCCCGCAAGGCGACCGTCCGTTCGGCGACCGTCCGCGTTTCGGTGACCGTCCGCAAGGCGGCTTCGGCGGTGCGCCGCGCAGCTACGGCGATCGTCCGCAGCGTGATTTCGGCGGCCCGCGTGAAGGCGGCAACGGCGGCGGCTTCGACCAGCGTCGTCCGGATCCGCGTTTCGATCGTTCGGCCGAGAACAACGACCGTTACGCACCGCGCGCCGAGCGTCCCGCCTTCAACCGGGGCGACGACAGCCGCTTCGAAGGCCGTCCGTCCAAGCCGGCGTTCAACAAGGGGCCGCGTCCGCAGGGCGGCGACGACCGTGGCGAGCGCGGCGGTTTCGTGCCGCGCAAGGGTCCGCGCAAGTTCTGAGCCCCGGCTCGGTGCTTGAGGGGCGCTGAGGGATGCGCGTCGAGGGTCGGATCGTCCAGTGGGATGACGCGAAGGGCTACGGCTTCATCGCGCCGTCAGACGGCGGGCCGAAACGCTTCGCGCACATCAGCGCCTTCGGCCCGCGCGTCCGCCGACCTTTCGTCGGCGAACGCGTCGACTACGAGGCCGGCACCGATGCGCAGGGCAAGGCCCGCGCGCTGAAGGTCCGCAGCCTCGAACCCAAGCCGGCGCCCGCCGGCCCCGCGCCCCGACGCGGTCCGTCCGGTGCTGCCGGCACGGCCCGCGACGGTGCGCGTGCCAAGCCCGCGCCCTCTGCGAAGTCCGCGCGCGGCGCTTCGACGTCCTCCTCCTCCCCCAAGACCTCCTCCGACACCGGTGCCTCGTTGTGGCTGGTGCCAGGCTTTGCCTCGCTGGTGCTGTTGACGCACCTGGCGTGGCCCTTGCCGCGCGGCTTGTGGGGCGTCTACGTCGCGATGAGCTTCGCGACCTTCATCGTCTATGCGCTCGACAAGCGCGCGGCGCGACTGGGCCAGTGGCGCGTCAAGGAATCGACGCTGCATGTGCTCGCGCTGCTGTGCGGCTGGCCGGGCGCATTGCTGGCACAGCACTTGCTGCGGCACAAGAGCGCCAAGCCGACCTTCCGGCGGGTGTTCTGGTTGAGCGTCGCGCTCAACATCCTGGCCTTCGTCTGTCTTTTTACGCCGCTGCTGACGCCGTTCTTCTCGGGAGTCTCCGACCACTGGAACGCGCGATCGGCCGGCTCATCCGTCTGATGCTGCAGTTGAAAGTGATCGGCACCGAGGACGTCCCGCACGTGCTCGCGTTGCAGGCCCAGTGCTACGGGCCCGAGTTCCTGGAAAGCGCCGAGGCCTTCGTGGCCAAGCTGGAGGCGGCGCGCCATCTCCACTGTTCCTACCTGGCCGTCGAGGCCGGCGAGCCGCTGGCCTATGTCGTCAGCCTGCCGGTCGACGACGGGCAACTGCCGGCGCTGGATGCGCCGGCGATCGCGCCGGCGCGCGCGCCCCGCACGCTGTACCTGCACGACCTCGCGGTCTCGCCGGCCGGCCGCGCGAAGCGCCTGGGCCACAAGCTGGTGCAGCAGGTGGTGCATCGCGCCCAGGACATGGGCTTGACGCAGGTCGCGCTGGTGGCCGTGCAAGGCTCGCGGGCGTACTGGGAGCGTCATGGATTCTCCGACGCCGAGGCGCCGCTGAGTGCCGCGATGACCGAGAAACTCGCCAGCTTCGGCTCCGGGGCAACCCTGATGCGCAGGTCCCTGACACCCGTGTGACGGCGGGCCGGAGCGGTCGCTCCGAGGGGCGATAATCCGGCGCATGACAGTGACCCCGGGAGGCGTGGACGACGTGCTGCGCGACGATCTCCCCGAACCCTCTTTCGAAGACCATTTCCGCGAAGGTCAGCTCCCGCAGGACTCGCTCCTGTGGTGGCAGCTGGAACGCAACGAGGCCCTGCTGGGCGCGCAGCGCGCGCTGTTCCACGGCCCGGCCACGCTGGTGCGGCTGCGCGTGTGGGTGTTCATCGAGCTGATGAGCCTGCCGCAGTCGCGGCTCTCGCGCGACGATCTGAACCGCCACTTCCACGTGCTGCGCGACGAGGCGCTGGAACTCGTGCTCAAGCGTCTGCGCGACGCGCAGCTGCTGGCCTGGGATGCGTCCAACCAGCAGTACGGCGTCACGCCGCTGGCGCAGCAGCTGATGGCCATGGTCTCGCCGCTGACGCAAGGGCAGGTCGCGGATGAGGACGGCGACCTGGCCGGCCTGCTCGCCAACGTGGCCGGCGCGCAGCAGCTCGGCACGCTGGAGCCGGCGCAGCTGCAGCATCTGTTGGCGCAGCTCTCGCGGCTCTACAACGAATTTGCCGACGCGATCGCGTCCGGCTCCGAATTCCACCTGCGCCGCGCGCGCATGCGTTTCGAGCGTGCGCTCAAGTTGGTCGAACGCGCCAGCGAGGCGCTGTCCGCGATCATCCGCCAGGCGGAGGACGACGGGAACGCGCGCCTGGAGCGGCTCGCGCGCGAGCTCGGCCTGGCGCAGGCGCGGCTGCTCGCGATGGCGAGCCAGTTCAACCGCGCGCTGCAGCAGGCCGACCGCCAGCGCGTCACGCTGGGCTCCACCGGCATCACGACTACCGACGTGCGGCGCTGGCTGCAGGAGGTGCCGTTCCTGGAGAACCTGGCGCTGGGCGCGCTGTCGCGGCCGGTGCATCCGGTCTTCGTCGCCCAGCACGAACTGCTGGACGGCTGTGAGGCCGAGTTCGAACGCGACCGGCCCGTGCCGCCGACGCCCGAGCCGCTGCCCAGCGGCCTGGCCGCGCCGGAAGGCGAACTGGCCGTGATGAGCCTGCCGCCCGAGATGAACCAGCTGCAGGCCCTGCTGGGCCTGTGGACCGGCGACAAGGTGCAGACCAACGACCTGCGTCCGGCGGTGCTGGGCGGCAGCTATGCGCGCGCCGCCTACCGCGCGCAGCTGCTGCCGCTGCTCGGCGACGTGCAGGCGCAGCATCTGGCCGGCGCGACCGGCGACATGGCGCGTCAACCGTGGCGCGTGCGCTGGTCCGCGCAGCAGGGCGAGATCGACGATGAATTCGTCCGCTGGATGAGCCAGGGTGTCCTGCACTCGACCGAGGTCGAGCCGCCCGTCGAGCCCGACCCCGAACCCAAGTGGCGCCCGCCCGAGCCGCCCGCGCCCAGGCGCGGCCGCCGCAAAGCCGACCCTTCTTCCGAGACTCCCCAGGCATGAGCACTCAACTCGACGACGCCGCCCAACTGGCGGCTCAACTGCTGGCGCGCCGCTGGCTGCCGCGCAACCAGCCGCTGGTGCGCCGCGCCCTGATCGACCAGGAGCTCTGGCGCGCCGTCAACGAGCGCGTGGCCGCCGTCGGCCTGCGCGTCGTGGACAACGTCTACGCCGACCACATCACGCTGGCGATGCTGCGTCCGGCCGAGGTCGCCGTGTTCGGCGAGACCGGCCTGGCCGCCAACAACAACCTCGACCTGCCGCGCGACGGCGTCGCGCTGCTGGTGGTCGTGTGGTCGCTGATCGTGCTGCCCAAGCGCCAGCGCCAGCTCGCGCGCGCCGAGGAAGCCGCCGAGGGGCAGGGCGAGATGTTCTCCAAGGACAAGCCGCTGCCCAGCGCCGCCAGCAGCGCGCCGACGCTGTCCTACCGCAGCCTGCTGGCGGACTTCGGCAACCAGCTGGGCAAGAAGATGCGGCTGGACTCCAACCTCAAGCTGCTCGAGCGCCAGGGCTTCATCACCCGCAAGGGCGAGGACATCTGCGAAGGCCCGCTGCTGGACCTGCTGCTCGACTACGACACGCTGGCCCCGCGCATCCTGGACGGCGCGCTGGCCGACGTGCTCGCGCGCAGCACCGACGGCGAAGCCGGTCCGATGCTCACCGCCATCCTGGCCGCCCGCCACAACGAAGAATCCGATCTGAGCGACGCCTGATGTTTCATCTGCAATCCCTGGAACTGCTGCACTGGGACTACTGCCGCCGCGTCTCGATGCCGCTGGACGGCAACATCATCACCATCGCCGGGCCCAACGGCTCGGGCAAGACGACGCTGCTCGACGCGATGCGCACGCTGCTGGGCCTGGAGTGCTCCGGCGGCCGGACCTACAAGACCTACGCCCGTCACGCCAACGCCGAGCACGCCTGGCTGCGCGCGCTGGTGGACAACCGCCCGCGCAACCGCCAGAACAGCAGCCGGCCGTTCGCGAGCTCGCTGCTGTATTCGGACCAGGTGACGCTGGCCTGCCGCATCTCGCGCCAGGGCGGCGACTGGGTGCGCCGCTACACGCTGGTCGACGGCGTGCAGGAGATCGAGGAGCTCGACACCAAGACCGACAAGGACTGGCTGGGCATCGAGGCCTGGAAGAAGCGCCTGGAGGCCGCCGGACTGACGCGCGCGATCGGTCGCGTGCTTGCGCTGGAGCAGGGTCAGACCGACCGCCTCTGCGAGCTGTCGTCCAAGGAGCTGCTGCGTCTGGTGTTCGAGGTCTTCGGTGACCAGGAAGTACTGGACCGCTACGAGCTCGCCCGCAACCACCAGCAGCAGCTGCTCAAGGAAGTCGAGCAGTCGACGCATGAGCTGTCACATGCGCAGGCGCAGTTGTCGGACCTGGCCAACCGCGTCAACAGCTACCAGCAGTACCAGCTGCGGCTGAAGGAGCGCGAGCGGCTCGCCACCGAGGTCGTGCCCGTGCTGCAGTGGAGCGAGCAGCGCCAGCGCACCGCGCAGCAGCTGCGCGAACTGCATCGCCAGCGCCTCTTCGCCCGTTCCGACGAGCGCGGCATCAGCGACAAGCGCGCGCATCTGCTGGCGCTGTTCAAGGCGCAGGAAGCGGCCAAGGACAAGCTGTCCGACCTGGAGACGCAACGCAAGGAAGCGCGTCAGGCCTTCGAGGCCGCCCGCGACGGTGAGCGTCCGATGGAGCAGCTCGCCAAGCGCGAGGAAGACCTGAAGGCGCTGGCCGCCGTCGAGACCGACGGCGCGGCGCTGACGGCGAAGCTGGAGGAACTCGGCACGCGCCAGCATCAGCTGCGCGAGAGCTTCACGCGCCAGAACGACCAGCAGCGCAAGGCGCAGGCGGCGATGGACGAGCTGACCGGACAGCGGCTGCCGCCGCCGCCGGTCGAGGTCACGCGCTTCCGCAAGGCGCTGGACGAGGCCGGCATCGCGCACCACGTGCTGGCCGATGCGATCGACATCGCCGACGACCAGTGGCGCGCGGCCGCCGAAGGTTTCCTGCGGCCGTCGCGCTGGGTGGTGGTGCTCGCGCATGCGAGCGACGAGGGCCAGGCCTACCGCCTCGCGTCGCGCGAGCGCTACCGGCACTACGTCGTCGCCGACGGGGAGTTCGCGCCGACGGTGAGCCCGAAGGACAGCCTGTTGTCCGTGCTCAAATTCAACGCGAAAGCGCCCGGCTGGCTGCTGCGGCAGCTGGCGTCGATCCGCTGCGTCGCCGACACCGACAAGGGCGCGCAGACCGGCGGCGAATGGATCACGCCGGAGGCGTACTACCGCGACGGCCGCGGCGGTCGCAGCCTGTGGGTCGAGCCGCGCGAGTACCAGTTCGGCGACTCCGCGCTGGACACGCGCCGGGCCTCGCTGGACAAGGAGCTGACGCGTTACGACCTGGAGCTGTCCAAGCTCGCCAAGGAGCAGCTCGAGATCGAGCGCCAGCTCAAGGATGCGCAGCGCGCCGCGCAAGGCCACAAGGCGGCGCAGGAGCTCGTCGAGCGTGCCGAGGAATTCGCCGAGGCGCGGGCGCGCCTGCCCGGCCTGCGCCAGTCGCGGATCGAGGCGGCGACGCGCATGGGCGCGCTCGACCAGGAGCACGACCGCACGGTGGCCGCGGCGACGCGCACCGAGCGCGACTACGAAGCCGCGCAGGCCAGCCTGAAGGCCAGCGAGGACAACGTGTCGCGCGCCGAGCGCGACTGGGCGTCCCGGCGCGACGACCTGATCGCGACGGCGAAGCTCTCGCGCGAGGCCAAGGCGAAGTTCCCCGCGATCTGGCTGCACCCGATGCGATTGAATGCGCTGCGCGATGAATTCGAGAACGCCAAGCAGGCGGAGATCGCGTCGCGCCACGTGCAGCAGGAGCTGGACACCGGCGTGTGGGAAACCGACGTCGGCGTGCAAGAGCGCCACGCGCGCATGCAGATGGCGGTGCTGGAGCAGACCACGCAGCTGGACGACCGCCGCGCGAGCAACGAGATGGCGCGCATCGCCGCGTTCAACGCGCGCGAGCGCTACATCGACGTGCTGCGCGCGACGGTGCGGCGCTACAAGAAGAACGTGCAGGAACTGGGCGAACTGGCCGGCGTGCATGCGCAGGCCGAGCTGCCGCACCTGGACAACGACGACACGGTGCTGGCACAGGCGGGCCTGCACGTGAAGTTCAACTTCGACGGCAAGGGCGAAGTCGGCATGAACGACGGCGAGGCCTCGGGCGGGCAGCAGGTGCTCAAGAGCCTGATCCTGCTGGTCGGGCTGATGAAGGACGACGACGCGCCGGGCGGCTTCGTCTTCATCGACGAGCCTTTCGCGCATCTGGACGTGCGCAACATCCAGCTGGTCGGCCACTTCCTGAAGAGCACGCGGGCGCAGTACCTGCTGACGACGCCGATCACGCACAACGTCGAGGTCTTCGAGCCGTCGGAGATCACGCTGGTCACGAGCAAGAAGCCGCGCGGCGAGCGCTGGGCGCCCCCGATCGCGGTGCTGGCACGGCGGCCGGAGAAGTCGGTCTACGGCTGATCCATCGGCCCCTCGATCCCACGACAGCCGCGCCTCTGCGCGGCTTTTCTTTTTCGCGTCCGCGGGGCGTTCCCCCCATCAGAGGGCCGACTTCAGGACGAGATTCCAGACGGCAAGACTTGGCACTGACGCCTGTCGCAATGATGCGAGGAGGTCCGCGTGACGAGTGCTGTCTATCTGGTCGAAGGCTTTCAACGCTGGATGCGCAAGCAGGCGCTGGAAAGACAGCGACCTCTGTCGCGCCGTGTCTGAAATGGAAAGTGGCTTGATCGATGCAAATCTCGGTAGTGGACTTTTCAAGAAGCGGATCGGACGATCCGGTGCTGGGAAACGCGAGGGCTATCGCGTGATCGTCGCCAGGCATCCCGCGGGACGGTGGTTCTTCGTGGATGGCTATGCGAAGAACCGACTGGACAACGTCGAGCCGAAAGCACTCCGAGCGTTGCGAGAGGAGGGCGCCTGGCTCACAGGCCTGTCGCAGAAGGAGTTGGCCGCGGTGGTCGGCCATGGCCACCTGAAGGAGGTGATGTGTGATGAGGAAAAGGAAGTCCGCCATCGTTGAGCGCGTACTTGCGGAAGGCCGCTTGTGGCACGCTCACGGACTGATCAGCGATGAGCGTCGTCGGTCCTGCGAGATCGTCTGCATGCCCGCGCCGATGCCGCTGGAGCCGGAGGAAGTGCGCGCCATCCGCGAGCGGGACAAGTTGGAACTGGCCGTGTTTGCGGATCTGATCAACACGACGTCGCGACAACTGCGACGGTGGGAGCAGGGCCTGGGCCGTCCGCAGGGTCCGGCGTTGCGCCTGCTGCATCTGGTCCGCGATCGCGGCGTTCACGCCATCTTCCTTCCGCCCGAGCTTCAATGAGCTCGTCGAGATGCGAGAAAGCCCGGGCATGCCCGGGCTTTCTGGCGATGGCGCGCGCGAGGGCTACTTCAGACCGCCGCTCAGGAAAGCCTTGAGCCGCTCGCTCTGCGGCTTGGCCAGCACCTCGCGTGGGTCGCCCTGTTCCTCGACGCGGCCTTGATGCAGGAACATCGTGTGCGACGACACCTCGCGCGCGAAGCCCATCTCGTGCGTGACGACGATCATCGTCCGGCCCTCCGCCGCCAGGTCGCGCATCACCTTCAGCACCTCGCCGACCAGCTCCGGATCCAGGGCCGAGGTCGGCTCGTCGAAGAGCATCACCTCCGGCTCCACCGCCAGCGCGCGCGCGATCGCCACGCGCTGCGCCTCGCCGCCCGACAACTGCGCCGGATAGACGTCCTTGCGGTGCGACACGCCCACGCGCGCCAACAGCGCCTCGGCCTTCTCGATGGCCTGCGCGCGCGGCTGCTTCAGCACATGGATGGGCGCCTCGATGACGTTCTCCAGCACCGTGCGGTGGCCCCAGAGGTTGAAGTTCTGGAACACCATCGCCAGCCGCGCGCGCCAGCGCTGCAGCTGCGCCGCGTCGGCGGACTTCAGGCTGCCGTCGCGGTCGCGCACGAGCTTGAGTTCTTCGGTGCCCAGCTTCAGCGTGCCTTCGAAGGGCTGCTCCAGCAGGTTCAGGCAGCGCAGGAAGGTGCTCTTGCCCGAGCCGCTGGATCCGATCAGCGTGATGACGTCGCCCGGCTTCGCGGCCAGGGACACGCCCTTGAGCACTTCGCGGTCGCCGTAGCGTTTGTGGAGGTTGTCGACAACAAGACTGGCCGCGGACATCAACGGGCTCCCAGGAGTTTTCCGGTGCGGGTCGCCTCGCGCCCCGCGACTTTCGCGACCCGCGCGCCGGCCGTGACCAGGCGCAGCGTGTCGCGTGCAAACAGCAGCCCGTCGGTGGGGCTCTTCAGGTCGGTCACCGACCCCGAGATCGGATCGATCACCTGGGCGATCACGTCGCCTTCGCGGACCGTCTCGCCGACCTCGCGCAGGAAGGTCAGCACGCCGCCGACCGGGGAGGGCACCGGGATGGATCCCGCCAGCGGGCGCGCGTCGCCGACCGGCGCGGGCACCGGCGGCGTCGCGCCGTCCGAGGCGATCACCCCGCGGTGGATCAGGAAGTCCACGATCGCCTGCGCGTCCTTGGCCGCGAGGTCGTGGTGCACGTCCTGCTGGCCGCGCAACTCGACCGTCACCGACAGGCAGGCCTGCGGGATCGGGAAGCGGTCGCCGAAGTGCTTCGCCCATTTCCACCAGACCTGCGAGCAGGCCTCGTCGAACGGGTTGTCGCCCGAATCCGTGGCCAGCAGCGTCACGCCGGCGCCGAGGTAGGCCGCCAGCGGCTCGCATTGCGGCCAGCACGGCGTCTCGGTGTAGAGGTGCATCACGGCCTGCGCGTCGCAGTGCAGGTCCAGCACCACGTCCGCGTCGCAGGCCATCAGCATCAGCGTCTTGCGCAGCGCCTTGAGCTCGGTGTCCGCGGGGGAGGCCTGCACCTCCGTCCTCAACGCGGCGCGCAGCACCGCGACGTTGCGTGCAGGATCGTCGCTCAGACGCGGTTCGGCGTGGCGCGCGGCGGCCTCGATGTGCTCGGGATAGTGGCGGTTGAAGTTTTCGCCCGACAGACCCTCGAAGCGGCCCAGGTGCGATTGCAGCCACCATTGCGAGAGGCCGATCGGATTGGCCATGGGCACGAGGATCACCTCGCCGCGCAGGCGGCCGGCGGCCTCCAGCGCGTCGAAGTGACGGCGCAGGTGCCAGGCGGTGAGCATGCCCGGCAGTTCGTCGGCGTGCAGCGAGGCCTGGATGTAGACCTTCTGGCCCTGGCCGGGCTGGCCGTAGTGCAGCGAGACGAGCTCGCGCTGCGTGCCGGGCGTGGGGCTCGGGAGCGGGTGTTGTCGGAGTTGCATGGGAGTGTCCGGTTCGGCGCGCGGCAGGGGCGCGGCGGCAAGGGAGATTCAGCGGGGCATCAGCGACGCATCAGCGAGGCATCAGCGGCTTGAGCCAGCGCTTCTCCGCCTGATGGAAGAGGCCGACCAGCACCAGCGTCATCGCGAAGTAGAAGATCGCGGCGGTGATGAAGGCCTCGAACGGAATGTAGTAGGTGGCGTTGATGTCGCGGGCGATGCCGGTGATGTCCATGATGGTCACGACGCTGGCCAGGGCCGTGCCGTGCAGCATGAAAATGACCTCGTTGCTGTAGGCCGGCAGCGCGCGGCGCAGCGCGTGCGGCAGCACGATGCGGCGCAGCATGACCCAACGGGTCATGCCCAGCGACTTCGCGGCCTCGACCTCGCCCTGCGGCAGCGAGCGGATCGAGCCGGCGATGATCTCCGTCGTGTAGGCGGCGGTATTCAGCACGAAGGTCAGGCAGGCGCAGAACCAGGCCGAGCTGAACAGCGGCCACAGCGCGCTCTGCTGCATCCATTCGAACTGGCCCAGCCCGTAGTAGATGAGGAAGAGCTGCACCAGCATCGGCGTGCCGCGGAACACGTAGGTGTAGGCCCAGACCGTGCGGGACAGCCACTGGTTCGGCAGCGTGCGCAGCACGGCGAGCGGGATGGCCAGGGCCAGGCCGATGAGCAGCGAGGCGATCAGCAGTTCGAAGGTGATGAGCGCGCCATCGACATAGCGCGGCAGGTTGTCGACGATGGCGTCCAGATTCATGGGAACTCGTGTTTACAGCGAATGGCGACGCACGCCGATGGACAGGCGCTTCTGCAGCTGGTCGAAGACCAGTTCGGACACGGACGTGAAGAGCAGGTAGATCAGCGCCACGGCCAGGTAGAAGACGAAGGGCTCGCGCGTGCCGGCGGCGGCCTGCGAGCCGCGCATCATCAGGTCGTGCAGCCCGATGACGGAGACGATGGCAGTGCTCTTGATCAGCACCAGCCAGTTGTTGGACAGGCCTGGCAGCGCATGCCGGAACATCTGCGGAAAGGTGATGCGCCACGCGACCTGCGCGGGGCTCATGCCGAAGGCCAGGCCCGCTTCGCGCTGTCCCGGCGGCACTGCCAGGAAGGCGCCGCGGAAGGCTTCGGTCAGGTAGGCGCCGAAGATGAAGGCGATCGTCAGCACGCCGGCGATGAAGGGGTTGACGTCGATGTACTCGTCGTGTCCGAGGGACGCGGCGATCGCGTTCACCGCGACCTGTCCGCCGAAGAAGATCAGCAGCATCAGCACCAGGTCGGGCACGCCGCGGATCAGCGTCGTGTAGAGCGTCGCGAGGCCCTTGGCGACGCGGAATGTCGACAGCTTGGCCATCGCGCCGATCAGCCCCAGCACCATGGCCAGCGCCATCGAGCTGAGGGCCACGCCCAGGGTCAATACGGCGCCCTCGAGCAGGCTGGGCAGATAACCGTGCAGGAACATTCGACGGACCTTGTTCGTTCTGAAAGAAAGGGGCCCGGTCCTGCCGGGCCCCGACGCGCCGGAGGACGCCGTCCAGGCGCCTTCCGGCCGCGGATCACTTGGCCGTCTTGCCCGAGATGTCGTACTCGAAGTACTTGTCGTTGAGCTTCTTGAAGGTGCCGTTGGCCTTCACCGCCGCGATGGCGTCGTTGAACTTCTTGCCCAGCGTCTTCTCGTCCGCCTTGCGCAGGCCCACGCCGCTGCCGGTGCCGAAGTACTTCACGTCGTCGTAGCTCGGGCCCACGAACGTGTAGCCCTTGCCGGCCGGCGTCTTCAGGAAACCCATGTCGGCGGCGACGAGGTCGGCCAGCGTCAGGTCCACGCGGCCCGACTTCAGGTCCAGGAAGGCCTGGTCCTGCGTCGCGTAGCGGACGATCTCGCTCTGCTTGAAGGTGTCGGCGGCGAACTTCTCATGGATGGTCGCGCGCTGCACGCCGATCTTCTTGCCCTTCAGGCCGGCGGGCGAGAAGTCGAACTTCGCGTCGGCCTTGGCGGTGAAGCGGGCCGGCGTGTTGTAGTACGGGTTGGAGAAGGCGATGACCTTCTTGCGCTCGTCGGTGATCGACACCGACGCGATGATCGCGTCCACCTTGCGCGACTGCAGCGCGGGGATCAGGCCGTCGAAGTCCTGCTGCACCAGCGTGCACTCGGCCTTGATCTCGGCGCACAGCGCCAGGGCCAGGTCGATCTCGAAGCCCTTGAGCTTGCCGTCGGCGCCGACTTCGGAGAACGGAGGGTAGGCACCTTCGACGCCGATGCGGATCTTCTTCCATTCAGGGGCCTGGGCGTGCGCGGCGCCGGCGGTGGCCAGCAGGGCGCAGGCCGCCAGGGCGGCGCGGGCGATCAGTTGTCGTCGTTGCATGAAGGCTCCTTCTGATTTGAGCGTGAAAACGCGGAGATGCGTGGAATGGACATCCGGTGACGACCTCGGGCGGTTCGAGCCCGCCTCGTCAACATCGGTCGAAGAGGTCGTCCGGACTGGGGGGCATTGTTGCAATGCCGCACGTGCGGCGGCCATCAGGGTTAAGGAGAGTGCAAAAACGTGTGAACCGCCTGGACGGTGGACGCGGGGTCCTCCTCCTGGGGGACATGCCCTAATTCGGGGAAGACCTGCACGGTGCTGTGCGCGATGCCCTGATGCAGGCGTTCGGCCGCGACGGGCGGGATCAGGCGGTCCTTGCCGCCCCACAGGATCAGCGTCGGGGCCTGGATGCGGGCCAGCAGATCGTCGTGCCGTCCGGGCTCGCGCTGGGCCAGGCGCTGCACCATGGCCGCGCGGTTGCCTTCGCGCAGCGCCAGTTCGAAGTGGCGGTCCACCACGGCGGCGGTGACCTTGGCCGGATCGCCATACAGATCGCGCAGGTTGCGGTCCACGATGGGCCGCGGCAGGAAGATGCCGGCCAGCCACTGCAGCGCGCGCGAATTCGGAATGTGGGCCGGATCGGGCATCAGCTCGCTCGGGACGGCGAGGCCGTCGGCGTCGACGAGCACGAGCGCCGCGATCTGCGCAGGATGTCTGGCGGCGTACTGCCAGGCCAGTTCGCCACCCATGGAGCTGCCGCCGAGGACCATGCGGTCAATCTGCAACTGTTGGAAGAACGACAACAGGAACGAGTCATAGGCATCGTTGCCGTAATCGCCTAGAGGCGAGGGTCCGGTGAGTCCGAATCCCGGCAGGTCGAGCGTGATCACGCGGCGCGTCGCGCTGAGCGACTTCACCCAGCCCTCCCAGGTATGCAGGCTGGCGCCGGCGCCGTGCAGCAGCACAATGGGCGGGAGCTCGGTCCTCGGGCCCTCGTCGCGGAAGTGGACGAACTGGGTCTGGCCGCCGGACAGCGTCAGTTCCATGAACTCCGACGGCGGCGGGCCCCAGCGCGCAACCAGGCTTTCCAGCGGCCGGTCCGGCGCGCGGAAGGCCATCGCGAGCAGGGCCGTCGCCAGCACGGCCAGGCCCAGCAGCTTCATCAGCCGGGCGCCGAGGGTGGGGCGGGCGCTCATTCGCTCGATCATTCGATGACGGAGTCGGGCGACGGGGCCAGTCCAGGATCAACGGCGCGGCGCTCGTCGAAGACGAAGCAGTCGCCGTGGTAATGCGCGTTGCCGACTTCCTCGAAATACTTGAGGATGCCACCCTCGAGCTGGTAGATCTTCGCGTCGAGGCCGTGGCGCGCCGCCTCCTGATCGAGGTAGAGCGCCGCCTTCTCGCAGCGGATGCCGCCGGTGCAGTAGCTGACCACGGTCTTCCCGGCGAGCTCGGCGCGGTGCGCCTGGAAGGCGTCGGGGAACTCGCTGAACTTGGTGATGCGCCAGTCGATCGCGTCGTCGAAGGCGCCGACGTCGACCTCAAAGCCGTTGCGCGTGTCCAGCGTGACGACCGGGCGCCCCTCGTCGTCGTGACCCCGGTCGAGCCAGCGCTTCAAGGTCTCCGCCGGCAGCGCGGGCGCGCGCGGCGCCTGGTCCGGGCGGATCGTCGGGTGGTTCATGCGGATGATCTCCGGCTTCACCTTCACCAGCAGCTTGCGGAACGGGACCTCGTCGCTCCAGCTCTCCTTGGGCGCCAGCGCAGCGAAGCGATCATCCTCGCGCAAGGCGTCCACCCACGCGTTCACCGCTTCCGGCGCACCGGCAAGGAACAGGTTGATCCCTTCCTCCGCAATCAGCACCGTGCCCTTCAGGCCCAACGCCTGCGCATGGGCGTGCAACCGGTCCCTCAGCCCCTCCGGCGCGTCGATGGCGACGAACTGGTAGCAGGAAATGTTGAGGATGATCTCGGTGGCGCGATCGGTGGAGATGGCAGTGTTCATGCCGGTGCAGAGGCTGGTGGCCTGGCAGGATCAGGGAAGCGGAAGATTGTAGGCGGGGTGCGGGGAGGCACTGCGGGTGGCCAAGCGCGGGCTCTCCACGATGCAGGAGGCCTCGCGTCCGCGAACCTCCAGCATCATTCCGGCCCCAGTGGCACTTGCTGACCTTGCCGGCGCCTCGCGCCGGTTTTTCAGCGTCTGGCTTCGGGGGACCTGGGTTCGTTGAGCTTCACGTCGGGTGCAGGCACCGGCTTGATGCGCACCGGCACGGCGGCGCTGCACAGGTCGGTGTAGCCGGGGCTGTGGACGAACCAGCCGCCACGATGGCGGCGCGCGTTCAGCAACTCGCTCCAGGTCGGCGTGTCGGTGCGCAGCACCTGCAGCGCGGGACGCTGATCGGCCGGCAGCGCCGAGGCGAGCGACACGCGCTCGATGCCGAGCCGCTGCTCGGGCTTGTCGTAGAAGCCCATCGCGGCACCGCCGCGCGGCAGCGCGGACAGGAACTCCATGCCCTTGAGCACGCGTCCGACCACCGTGATGTTGAGGTCCAGCCCGCGCGGCGCATGGCCGATCACGGCATACAGCTCCGCGCCGGTGCTGGAATCCTTGGCGTTGCCGCGACCGGCGCCGACGGTGCCGTAGCAGTGCGCGAGCCAGGCCTGGCCCGTCTTCGGATCCGCGGCAGCGGGGAAGCCGTCCACCTGGCCGGCGCGCGGCGCCCAGCCCTCGATGTCCGGCATCACCGTCATCGGCACGCCCTTGAGAGGGATGGAGAACTCCGCGGGCAGGTGGGACCTGGCGCCGGCGGGGAAGGGCTTGCCCTTGCCCTTGAGGCCTGTGTCCTCGTCGTCCGCGTTGGGGTCGCCCCATTGGGTGACGAAGTTGTCCTGGACGCGGACGATCGCCAGCCCGTCGTAGTAGCCGCCGCGGGCCAGCGCGCGGATGTTGTCGACGTGCGCCGGCGCGAAACGCGGCGCCAGTTCGATGAAGACCTGACCCTGCGGCAGCGCCATCACCAGCAGGTTGTCCGGATCGACGTCGCGCCAGACGGCGGCCGGCGCGGTGGCGAGGATGTCGGCGCTGCTGCGGGGCGGCGCGGCGGGCTTCTTGGCCGCAGCCGCAGGCTTGACGGCCTTGTCCGCAGGCTCGGCCGCATGCGCGATCATCGGCGCGCACAGCGCCAGGGCCGCCAGCAGGGGCAGGGGTTTCCTCATCGTCATCCGGGCGCTCCGCGAGAGTGTTCGATGGAGGGCGAGCATAGCCTTCTTACAATCGCCCGATGGCTTTCGTTCATCTCCGCTCCCACACCGAGTTCTCCGTCGTCGACGGCACGCTGCGCATCGACGACGCCGCCGCCGCGGCTGCCAAGGACGGCCAGGTCGCCCTGGGCCTGACCGACCTCGCGAACATGTTCGGCGGGGTGAAGTTCTACAACGCCTGCCGCAAGAAGGGCGTGAAGCCGATCCTGGGCGTGGAGGCCTGGCTGGAGCCGGAAGCGGTGGACCGTCCGCCGTCGCGGGTGCTGCTGCTGGTGCAGGACACCCAGGGTTATCTGAACCTCAGCGAGCTGCTGTCGCGCGCCTGGATCCAGAACGTGCAGCGCAACCAGGCGCTGCTGAAGCTGGAGTGGATGCAGGAGCTCAACGCCGGCCTGATCTGCCTGGGCGGGATGCAGTTCGGCCCCGTCGGCCAGGCGCTGATCGCCGGCGACGAGGCGCGCGCGCTGGACGTGGCGCAACGCCTCGCCGCGATCTATCCGAACCGCTTCTACATCGAGCTGCAACGCGCCGGCCTGCCGGGCCAGGAAGCGCTGCTGCGCCAGCTGGTGCCGCTGGCCGCCAAGGCGAGGTTGCCGGTGGTGGCGACACATCCGATCCAGTTCCTGGAGGAGGACGACTTCGAGGCCCACGAGGCGCGCGTGTGCGTGGCCGACGGCGAGACGCTGGCCAATCCGAAGCGGGTGAAGCGCTTCCTGCCCAGCCAGCATTTCAAGAGCCAGGCGGAGATGGAGGCGCTGTTCGCCGACATCCCGAGCGCGATCGCCAACACGGTGGAGATCGCGAAGCGCTGCAGCCTGACGCTGGTGCTGGGCAAGCCGCAGCTGCCGAACTTCCCGACGCCGATCCAGGCCGACGGCACGCCGATGCCGATGGAGCAGTACTTCCGCATGCTGTCGCACGAGGGCCTGGAGGACCGGCTCAAGCTGCTGTTCCCGGACGAGGCCAAGCGCGACGCGGCGCGGCCGCGTTACGTGGAGCGGCTGGAGTTCGAGCTGAACACCATCATCAAGATGGGCTTCCCCGGCTACTTCCTCATCGTGGGCGACTTCATCCGCTGGGCGAAAAACAACGGCTGTCCGGTGGGTCCGGGCCGGGGCTCGGGGGCGGGCTCGCTGGTCGCTTACGTGCTGCTGATCACCGACCTGGATCCGCTGCAGTACAACCTGCTGTTCGAGCGCTTCCTGAACCCGGAACGGGTCTCGATGCCCGACTTCGACATCGACTTCTGCCAGGGCAACCGCGACCGCGTCATCGAGTACGTCAAGGACAAGTACGGCCGCCCGGCGGTGAGCCAGATCGCGACCTTCGGCACGATGGCGGCCAAGGGCGCGCTGCGCGACATCGGCCGCGTGCTGGGCATGGGCTTCGGCCACGTGGACTCGATCGCGAAGCTGGTGCCGGCGCCCCCGGGCAAGACGGTGACGCTGGCCAAGCTGCCGCCGGGCTTCGACCCGGACAAGGCCAAGATGGTCTACGCGCGCCACGAGTCGCCCGAGATCGAGGAACGTGAGGCGCAGGACGAGGAAGTCGCCGGCCTGCTGGAGATGGCGGCGCGCGTGGAGGGCACGGTGCGCTCGATCGGCATGCACGCCGGCGGCGTGCTGATCGCGCCGGGCAAGATCACCGACTTCTGCCCGCAGTACCAGCAGCCGGGCTCGACCTCGGCGGTCAGCCAGTACGACAAGGACGACGTCGAGGCCATCGGCCTGGTGAAGTTCGACTTCCTGGGCCTGGCGACGCTGACCATCCTCGAGCTGGCCAAGGACTTCATCGTCGGCCGTTATCCCGAGGCCGCGGACTTCGCCTTCGAGACCATCCCGCTGGACGACAAGCGGACCTACAAGCTGTTCTCCGACGGCCTGACGGAGTCGGTGTTCCAGTTCGAATCGAGCGGCATGCAGCGCATGCTGAAGGACGCGAAACCTTCGCGCCTGGAAGACCTGATCGCGCTGAACGCGCTGTACCGTCCGGGCCCGATGGACCTGATCCCCAGCTTCGTCGCGCGCAAGCACGGCAAGGAGACGGTGGTGTACCCGCACCCGCTGGTGGAGCCGGTGCTGTCCGAGACCTACGGGATCATGGTCTACCAGGAGCAGGTGATGCAGACCGCCCAGGTGCTGGGCGGCTACTCGCTGGGCGGCGCGGACATGCTTCGCCGCGCGATGGGCAAGAAGAAGGCCGAAGAGATGGCCATGCACCGCGACCTGTTCCGGAAGGGCGCGGCGGAGAAGGGCATCGACCAGGACAAGGCCGACGAGGTCTTCGACCTGATGGAGAAGTTCGCGGGCTACGGCTTCAACAAGTCGCACGCGGCCGCGTATTCGCTCCTGGCGTATCACACGGGCTGGCTGAAGGTGCATTTCACGGCGGAGTTCTTCGCCGCGAACATGACCATCGAATCGGACGACACCGACAAGCTCAAGGTGCTGATGAACGATGCCAAGCTGTTCGGCATCGAGTTCGAACCGCCCAACATCAACCTCGGCGTCGGCCGCTTCGAGCCTATGAGCGCGGACGAAGGCACGTCGAAGTCGGTGGCCAAGGAAGGCAAGGCCGGCACCACGCCGCGAGCGCGCAAGATCAACTACAGCCTCGGCGCGATCAAGGGCACCGGCGCCGGCGCGATCGAGGCGATCGTGCGCGCGCGCACCGAGGGCGGACCGTTCACGAGCTTCTTCGACTTCTGCGCGCGCGTGGACCGCAAGGCGGTCAACAAGCGGGTGGTGGAGGCGCTGATCAAGGCCGGCGCCTTCGACGCGCTTCACGCGAACCGCGCGCGGCTGCTGGCCAGCGTGGCGCTGGGCTACACCTATGCGGACAACCTGGCGCAGAACGTCAACCAGGGCGGGCTGTTCGACTTCGATGGCGGGCACGGCTCGTCGACGGCGGAGCCGGACTTGGTCGACGTGCCCGAGTGGGGCATCAAGGAGCGGCTGAGCCTGGAGAAGACGGCGATCGGCTTCTACCTGTCGGGACACCTGTTCGACCAGGCGGAAACGGAGCTGCGCCGGATGGTGAAGCGCCGGATCGTGGACCTGCAGGACAGCCGCGAGCCGACGACGGTGGCAGGCATCGTGTCCGACATGCGGGTGATCAACGGCTCGCGCGGCCGGGTGGCGATCTTCAAGATCGACGACAAGACCCATGCGATCGAGGCGGTGGCCAACGAGGAGATGCTCAACGCCAACAAGGAGCTGCTGGCGGAAGACGAGCTGATCATCGCGGTGGGCAAGGTGCAGAACGACCGTTTCTCCGGCGGGCTGCGGATGAACGTGCAGCAGGTGTTCGGCCTGGCGGCGGCGCGGGCGCGTTTCGGGCGCTACCTGCGCACGGCGCCCAACCTGCCGGCGGCCACGGTGCTGGAGCTGGTCAAGAGCTGGCCGGCCAAGCGCGTGGAGACGGAGCAGGGCGTGCTCAGCCAGGGGCTGGAGCTGCGTATCCCGATCAAGCGCAACGGCGCGATCGCGGAGCTGGGTCTGGGCGGCGCGGGCAAGTTCTGGCCCAGCGACGAGGCGCTGGAGCAGCTCAAGCCGGCGGAGATCGTGTACGACTCGGGCGGTTGAAGTGGCGCGCTGGAGCGCGCTTCAATCTGCCGTTGAGAGTTCGCTTCGGATGGCTTCGAGGAACTCCCGCGTGGTCGGCCGGAATGCCGTCGGGATGATGTCGGGCTGGAACATCTGCTGGAACCGTTCGTCCAGATCGCCTTCCGCCGAAGCCAGGAAGCGATCGATGTCGAGCCGGAGCTGCTGCGCGTAGTCTTCCTGGACCTCACGACGAAACGCGCCGACCACTTCTTCCAAGGTGTCGCCGTTGATGTCGAAGTCCTGGTGGAACCAGCCGCTCATGAATTCTGCGAGGTCGGGGAAGCGTGCTGGATCTTCTTGGCTTGAAGTCGGCATGGTCAGGGCTTGGGATATGCAGTCAGGATGAAGTACACGCGATTCTGCTGCTGGACGCGTCGCAGGACGACGACCATCTTCGTCATCTGTTGCAACTGCCCGGTGGCTCGCACGACGCCTTCGCCGACCACGGTGGCGGCCTGATAGTTGAAGGCCTTTGGTGGTGCATTGAGCGGCGCTGACTTGGCCCAGGCTTCAATCGCTGACTTGTTGGGCCGGAGTGCTGCCGCGACGTGCTTTTCCGCAGCGGCCAATGTCTTGAACGTCGACGCAGCAGGTATTGCTGGCTGGGACGCCAAGCGCGCTCGCAGTTGCGCTTCGGTCTGTCCGACGTGTCGCGCGCTGGCGTGGCCGCCAGCGGCCTCCTCGGCGGTCAGACTGATCGAACCGCGGCGCACTGCGATGACGCGCAATGCACCGACGCCGCCTGCGATCAATGGGATGGCGATGTCTGCGCCAAGGCCAATCATGTACGGTTACCGGGAAGAGGAGGCGCGCGACTACGTTGCTCATACCCGACGCGAAGCGCCGGCCCTGTGGGCGAAGGAGGTGATTGCCGCGGGGTACGAAGAGCAAGACCTCCCCCTTCAGTCACCAGATTGGCTGGACGCCGATCGACCTGCAGAGTCTGGCGGCCAGCGCACCCGGAAGCGTTGAAATCGCCATCCCCCATTTGACGGGTGCTTCCCCCACCCCGCGCCGGGGGTGTCAGGCGTAAGCTTCCAGCATGCAGGATGCCAAGCCCCGGACCGGCCTGATCCTTACCGGAGGAGGCGCACGCGCGGCCTACCAGGTCGGCGTGCTGGCCGCCATCGCGCAGCTGCGGCGCGACGCCTGCACCACCGGCGACAACCCCTTCCAGGTGATCTCCGGCACCTCCGCCGGCGCCATCAACGCCGCCACGCTCGCCTGCCAGGCCGACGACTTCTGCTCCGCCGTCGACGGCCTGATGTACATCTGGCAGAACATCCACGTCAACCAGGTCTACGCCGCCGATTCCTTCGGCGTGATCCGCTCCGGCGCGAAATGGCTCAGCATGCTCTCGCTCGGCTGGGCGCTGAACCGCTGGCGGCGCACCCGCCCGCGCAGCCTGCTCAACAACACCCCGCTGCGCGGCCTGCTGAACCAGTGGATCGACTTCGACCGCCTCGACCAGATGCTGGCCAAGGGCTACATCGACGCGCTCGCGGTCACCGGCTCCAGCTACACCTCGGGCCACCACGTCACCTTCTATCAGACCCACCAGCAGCGCGAGCCCTGGGTCCGCACGCAGCGCATCGCGACCCGCATCCCGAAGCTCTCGATCGAGCACCTGGTCGCCTCATCCGCGATCCCCTTCATCTTCCCCGCCGAACCGCTGGAACTCGGCGGCGAGGTCGAATGGTTCGGCGACGGCTCGATGCGCCAGACGGCGCCGATCTCGCCGGCCGTGCACCTGGGCGCGGACAAGGTCCTCGTGATCGGCGCGGGCCGCATGCACGAGGCCGGCGGCGAGGGGCAGCACGGCCCGGCGCCCTCCGGCCATCCCAGCCTCGCGCAGATCGCCGGGCACGCGCTGTCCAACATCTTCCTGGACGCGCTGGCCGTGGACATCGAGCGCCTCAGGCGCATCAACAGCACGCTCGCGCTGCTCCCGGAAGAAGCGCTGCGCAACACGCCGCTCAAGCCGATCGAGGCCCTCGTCATCGCGCCGAGCCGGCCGCTCGACAGCCTGGCCGCCGAGCACCAGGGCGCGCTGCCGCCGCCGATCCGCGCGCTGCTGCGCAGCGTCGGCGTGTCGGGCGAGGGCGCCACCGCCAGTGGCTCGGCGCTGGTCAGCTACCTGCTGTTCGAGCCCGAATACACCAATGAGCTGATCACGCTGGGCATGTCGGACACGCTCGCCCGCCGCGTCGAGATCCAGAAGTTCTTCGAGTGGCCCGCGCAGGCGCCGCAGATGGACCCCGCCGCCATGCGCAAGCGCGCCGGCGGCTTCGCGCTGCAGGTGCCGCCGAATCCGCCGGGACCGCCTCGGCTGGTGGCCTGATTCAGCTCGTTGTCAGACGCAACTCCGCCACGAGCCCGCCTTCCGGACGATTCGAGAGCGTCAGCGATCCCCGCTGCCTCAACGTCAATTCCCGCGCGATGTAGAGGCCCAGGCCCGCGCCGCCCGTGTGGCGGTTGCGCGAATCCTCCAGGCGGTAGAACGGTTCGAACACCGCTTCCAACTTGTCCGCCGGAATGCCGGGGCCTGGATCGGTCACGCGCAGCCAGACGCCTTGCGAGTCCCGGCCGACGCGGACCTCCGCGCTGCCGCCATAACGCACCGCGTTGCCGATCAGGTTGCCCAGCACGCGCCGCAGCGCCATCGGCTGGCCCTTGGCGAGCACCGGCTCGCCGTCCCCCGAGACATCGCCGTCCTCGAAGCGCACCGGCAACGCCTGCTCGATCAGGTCGTCCGTCAGCGCCTGCGCCAGCGCGCCGAGGTCGACATCCACCAGCGGCTCGGCCGCGCCGGAACCGTCGCCGCGGAACAGCTCCATCACCGCGTCCACCATCGCATTCATCTCGCGGATGTCCTCGACGGAGCGCTGGCGCTGGATCTCCTCGATGTCCAGGGTCTCCAGCCGCATGCGCAGGCGCGTCAGCGGCGTGCGCAGGTCGTGCGAGATCGCGGCGACCATCAGCCCGCGCTCGTTGAACTGCCGCCGCAACTGGCGCGCCATCGCGTTGAAGACCTGGGCGCTCTCGCGCACTTCCAGCGTGCCGCGCTGTTCGTCGAGCAGCGGCAACCGGTCCTGCTTGTGCAGCGATTGCCCCAGCTCCTGCGAGGCCCGCACCAGGTCGCGCATCGGACGCGACAACCAGCGTGACGCGATCCAGGCCGCCAGGCCGGTGACGAGCAGCCGGATGCCGTAGTCGAGCGTCAGTTCCCATGCGGTCAGCGCGCGGAACGGGCCGCGCCATTGAGCCGGCTGGCCCGGCGTCTGGAATCCCTGTGCCGAGGAGGGCGGCGGCGGGAACCCGCGGAAGTTCTCGCGCGGCGGCATCGGGACGTCGCCCGGAAGCGGCTCGTCGCGGAGTTCAGGATCAGCGCCCGTGTCGTGAGGACCTAGGCCTGGACCCGGACCCGGACGCGGACCCGGGCCCTGAGGACCGCGCATCAGCCCCGGCATCGGCGGCAGGAACGGCGCGCCGTGCACGCGCATCGCATAGAGATCGCCGCGGGTCCAGGTCACGACGCCGATCGCCAGGGCCTGGGCGATCACCAGCGTCACCCACAGGAGCAGGAAGATCCGCCGCGCCAGCGTGTCGCCGAAGGCGTGTGCGAATCCGCCGCGGATCGTGGCGGTCAGGCGCTTCAAGCGGGAGGGTGCGCTCAAGCCTGCACCTGGGCGTCGAAGAGATAACCCTCGCCGCGCATCGTGCGGATCAGGCGCGGCTCCTTGGGCGAGTCGCCCAGCTTCTGCCGCAGCCGCGAGATCGTCAGATCCACGCTGCGATCGTTGACCTCGACGCCGGGCGCGCGCGTCAGCTCGATCAACTGCTCGCGGCTCAGCACGCGTCCCGGACGCTCGACCAGCGCGCTCAGCATGCGGAATTCGGCGCTGGACAGCGGTACCACCACCTGCTGCGGCGACACCAACTGGCGCAGCAGCCGGTCGAAGGACCAGCCTTCGAAGCGGAACTCGCGGCGGGTCTGCGCCTCGTTCTCGCCGCGGCGCGCGCGGCGCCGGATCGCGTGGATGCGGGCCACCAGCTCGCGCGGCTCGAAAGGCTTGGGAAGGTAGTCGTCCGCGCCCATCTCCAGGCCGAGCACGCGGCTGATCGGATCACCGTGCGCCGTCAGCATGATCACCGGCACCGACGGGTGATGCTGCTGGATCCACTGGCACAGCGTCAGGCCGTTCTCGTCGGGCAGCATCAGGTCCAGCACGACGACATCAAACACCTGCGTCCCCATCTGGCGCCGCATCTCGCGGCCGTCGCCGGCGGTACTCACCGCCACGCTGAACTTCTGCAGGTACTCCTCGAGCGAGCGGCGGATCTCCGCATCGTCGTCGACCACCAGACACCGCGTCATGCAACTCTCCACCGACGGGCCCGGCGGCATGCCCGACCCCGTCACGGACGATACACCGGGGTCCGGGCCCTTGGAGCCGTCGGCGCGCGAGGAGGGGATGTAGCGCGGCATGGCATCCTGATCAGGCGGCAATGCCGACCGTCAGCGTCGCGGCGTAGCCGCTCGCGACGTCGCCGGTGAGCGTGGCCAGTTGCGTCGTGTAGCCGTCGCTGAAGACGTTGTCGGAGGCGAAGCTGATGCGGTTGAAGTTCGTCAGGCTGCTGCTGTAGCCCGACGCGGTGCTGTAGACCGTCGTGCAGGCGGCCGTGGGGAAGGCGATCTGCGAGGTCTTGATCTTGTTGGCATACGAGGTCGCGGCGCCGGCGTTGCGGTAGACCTCGAAGTGCATGTGGGGCATGCGACCGTCGTAGCAGCCGGGGAAGATGGTCGTGAAGGTGACCGTGCCGTCGCTGCCGGTGCTCTGCACGCCGCGCAGGTAGTTCTCGTTGACGACGCTGGCGCTGTAGAGGGAATACCGACCCTCGCGGTCGCAGTGCCACGGGTAGATCGCGTAGCCGGAGAGGTCCGCGCAGTTGCTGCTGGCGTTCACCAGCTTGAGCGTGAGGGTCAGCGGCACGCCGCCGGCGGTGCCGCTCGCCGTCCCGATGCTGGTGCGGATGTCGCTGCGCACGATGCCGCTGAGCGCGAGCGCATTGGCGACGCCGCTGCCGTTGCTGTTGGACCCGTCGCCGGGGTAGGGGCCGGCGGTCTCTTCCGGAATCACCGAGCAACTGCCAGTGGTGCCTGTCGATCCCGTCGATCCGGTCGATCCCGTTCCGGTTCCCGTTCCCGTGCCTGTGCCTGTGCCCGTGGTGCTGGCGCCGGCGTCGCTACCGCCACCGCCGCAGCCCAGCAGCGTCAGGCCGCCCAGTCCGGCGATGCCCGCCAGCAGGCCCAGCGCGCGGCGGCGCCGCTGCAGGACGGCGAGGTCGTGCGCGAGGCCCTGATCATGGTCATGGCCGGATTCTTGTGCGTCGTGGCGGTGAGGCTGCATGGCGGAGCTCCTGAAAGGGATGCTCCGCATTGGACCGATGCGCCTTGTCGGCGGCTTATCGTCTTTGTGTCAGGCCTGACAAGCGGTTCGCTCGCCATCGAAAGCCGGGCCGAGCGGTGCTGGTCAGTGCTGCACCTTCACCATGCCGGCGTACACGCCGTCCCTGGCCAGCAGTTCGTCGTGATCGCCTGATTCGACGACCTGACCGTCGGCCATCACCTGGATGCAGTCGGCGCGCCGGATCGTCGAGAGGCGGTGCGCGATGACGATCAGCGTCTTGCGGCCCTGCCATTGCTCCAGCGCCTGCTGCACGGCACGCTCGCTCTCGGTGTCCAGCGCCGAGGTGGCCTCGTCGAAGATCCACACCGGCGCGTCCTTGTACAGCGCGCGCGCGATCGCCAGCCGCTGGCGCTGACCGCCGGACAGCTTGCTGCCGTTGGCCCCCACCATCGTGTCCAGCCCTTCCGGCAGCGATTGGGCGAAGTCCCACAGCGCCGCGGCGCGCAGCGCCTGCTCCAGCTTCACGTCGTCGCGTTCCTGCCCGTAGGCGATGTTGTCCGCCACCGAGGTGTCGAACAGCACGATGTCCTGCGACACGACCGCGAACTGGCGTCTGAGGTTGGCCTTGGTCAGCTCGTCGATGGCGACGCCGTCCAGCAGGATGGTGCCGCTGTCCGGACGTTCGAAGCCCAGCAGCAGGTTGACCACCGAGCTCTTGCCCGCGCCCGAGCTGCCGACCAGCGCGGTCGTCTTTCCGGCCGGAATGTGCAGGTTCAGGGCGGCGAGCGCGTCGCGGTTCGCGCCCGGGTATCGCAGCGTGACCTGCTTCAGGGCGATGTCGCCGCGCACGTTGCTCAGCTCGCGCGTGCCGGTGTCGGGCTCGGCCGGCGTGTCCAGCAGCCCGATGCAGCCGCGTGCCACCACGAGCGCGTTCGTGATGGGCTGCATCACGTCGCTCAGGTGCCGCAGCCGCGAGCTCATGAACAGCAGCGCGGCGACAAAGGAAGCAAACTCGCCCACGCCCGTCCCGTTCACGCGCGACTGGTACAGCGCCAGGCTGACGATGATCGAGATGCCGACGCTGGCCATCAGCTGCGACAGCGGCTGCGCCATCGCATTGGAAGCCGCCGTCTTCAGCATGCTGCGTTGCACTTCCCGGGCGCGATCGCCGAAACGGCGCGTCTCGTAGCCGGCCGCGTCGAAGCTGCGCACCACGCGCCAGGCGCGCGTGACGTCCTCGACCACCGAGACCAGGCGCAGCTGCGCGTCGTAGGCCCAGGTGCCCATGCGACGGACGCGCTTGTTGACCTTGCGCACGACGAAGGCCAGTCCCGGCACGGTGATCAGCGACAGCAGCGTCAGTTTCCAGTTCAGCACGAACAGGTAGCCCATCAGCGCCAGCGCCGGCAGGCCGTCGCGCAGGATGGTCACCAGGGAACCGGCGATCAGCGTCACCACATGTTGCGGGTCGTTGACCACCTTGGTCACCGCCGTGGCCGGCTGCAGGCTCGTGTAGACCCGCGCGTCGGCGCGCAGCAGGACCTGCAGCAGCGCAGTGCGGATGTCCATCACCGTGCGCGAGATCGTCCAGTTCAGCATGTACTGGCCGCAGAAGGTGAACAGGCCGCGGATGGCGAACAGGCCGATCAGCACGATCGGCACCATCCAGATCGGGAAGCTGTAGTCAAGGTTGATCGAGGCCATCGACGGCGCCGCGGCCGATGCCGGCGACACGGCCGACGCCGCGGTCCCGGGCAGACCGATCACCGAGGTCGTGGCGGGCTTGGCGTTGAAACCCTCGCCCAGCGCGTAGCCCAGCAGTTTCGGGATCAGCGGCTCGGTCGTCGCGACCAGCACGAAGGCCAGCACCGACAGCATCAGCCCCCAGCGGTGCGGCTTCATGAAGCGCCACAGGCGGCTCGCGGTCTCTCGCAGGGGGGTGTCGTCCGAGGGCGTCGAAGGGGTCGTCATTGATCGGGATCAGGTCGGGGCGATGGGCTGCGTCACGCGGCCCTTGCGGAGTGCCCGCTTGTAGCGATGCGCCGCCTTCAGGCGGTTGATCGCCATGCGCCAGCGGTCGCCCAGCGACGGCGGCTGGCGGGCGATCACACTGTACACGCGGAACTTGCCCGACCAGCGGTGCTTGACCAGGCCGAACTCGGCCAGCAGGCGCGCCTCGTCCTGACGCGGATCAAGCTCGGGATGGTTGCGGTAGAGGTCGCCGCCCAGCGGCCGCGTGTGGCGCACCGGCGTGGCATCGATGATCGCGATCGAATCCGTGCGCCCCTTGCCGGCCATGGTCGGCCAGATCCAGTCCAGTCCCCAGCCGCTGCGGCTCATGGAGAAAGTCTTCAGGCACGCGCGCAGCGTGGCGCGGTCGAACAGCGGCGCCATCACCTCGACGAAGTCGACGTGGCGCATCAGGTACTCCGGACGTTCCAGCACGATCGGCCAGGTGTAGTACGAGTCGCGCGTCAGCGCCGGCTGGGCCATCGACAGGCTGAAGCCGCGGAACAACGCGAACATGCGGTTCACGGTGTCGGTCGTCGCCGCGAGGTCGTCGTCCGGGAACCAGAACGCGTCGTAGCGGTCGATCAGCGCCGGATGCTCGGCCAGCAGTTCCGCGATGCAGGACCATTTCGGTCCCGGCCGGTGCTCGTAATAGTCGGCATCGGCCTGATGCATGCCCGGCTGCTTGCCGAAGTAGCTCACGAACAGGTCGAAGTCGCGGTCGCGCTGCGCGATCCAGCCCGCATGCAGCGACGCGTCTCCCGCGCGCAGGATGACAAGGTTGCGCGTGCCGCGACGCGGGGGCGTCGCGGCGGGGGCCTCCAGTCCGATCATGCCGCTCCGGTGCCGTCCAGCAGGTCCTGGGCCGTCTTCAGCGCCGCGGCGACGATCTGGTCCATGTTGTAGTAGCGGTACTGCGCCAGGCGGCCGACGAAGGTCACGCCTTGCGCCTGCTCGCCCATCTCCGCGTACTTCTTGAAGAGCGCCTCGTTCTCGGGGCGCGGCACCGGATAGTACGGATCGCCTTCGGCCTGCGGGTACTCGCGCACGATGGACGTGCCCGCGTGCGTCTCGCCGGTCAGGTGCTTGAACTCCGTGATGCGGGTGTAGTCGTGATCGTTGGGGTAGTTGACCGTGCCGACCGTCTGCACCTGTGCCGTGGTCGGCAGGTGTTCGTGGTCGAAGCGCAGGCTGCGGTAGGGCAGGGCGCCGTGGCAATGGTCGAAGTAGGCGTCGATCGGGCCGGTGTAGACGATGTGCGCGCCGGGGAAGTCGCCCCGCACGTCCTGGAAGTCCACGCCGGTGCGGACCGTGATGCCGGGATGGTCCAGCATGCGCTCGAACATCGCGGTGTAACCGTCCGCCGGCATGAACTGGAAGCTGTCGGCGAAGTAGCGGTCGTCGTCGTTGCTGCGCGTCGGGATGCGCGCGGCCACGCCCGCCGAGAGCTGCGACAGGTCCAGCCCCCACTGCTTCTGCGTGTAGCCGCGGAAGAACTTGTCGCACAGGTCGCGGCCGACGCTATTGAGCACCACGTCCTCGCTGGTCTGGATGGGGTCGCGCGGCTCGCGCACCGTCTCCAGGTAGCCCTGGACCTCGTCCTCGGTCAGCGACAGACCGTAGAGCGTGTTGATCGTCGTGCGGTTGATGGGGATGGGGACCAGCTGCTCGCCGACCTTCGCCAGCACGCGATGCTCGTAGAAGCGCCAGGTGGTGAAGCGGGAGAGGTACTCGAAGACCTTCTTCGCGTTCGTGTGGAAGATGTGCGGCCCGTACGGGTGGATGAGCACGCCGTGCGCGTCGCGGGCATCGTAGGCATTGCCGCCGATGTGGGGACGCTTGTCGATCAGGTGGACGGTCTTGCCGGCCTCGGCCAGCACCCGCGCGCACACCGAGCCGGCGAAGCCGGCGCCGACGATCAGGTAATCAGTCTTCATCACTCTGCGGCCCGGGGCCGTTCTCCGTTTGTGCGCATTTTGACGCCAGTTTCATCGAAGTACCTCGGGATCTGGCGCGCATTGACCGGGCATCTTCGGTGGTCGGAGAACCGCCGCCGGTAACCGAACGTGCCCCGCATACACTGCCGCGATGTCTGAGATTTCCCCGAGCGCCCCGTCGGCGCCCGAGCGTCGCCGCGTGCTGCACTTCGTGACCGGCGGCTTCTCCGGCGCCACGCAGGTGGCCGTCGATCTGTGCCTGGCGCAGCTCAAGAGCGAGCGCATCGCGCCCATCCTGGTCCTGCGCCGCAAGAGGCGCACCGAGAACGCCACCAAGCTGGCGCGCATCCAGGCGCTGCGCGACCAGGGCCTGCCGGTGTACGTCGTGCCCGGCTGGGCGCATCTGGCGACGATCTGGGCACTGCGCCGGCTCTGCGAGCAGTTGCGCCCCGACGTGATGATGGCGCACGGCTTTCCCGAACATCTGCTCGGCCGCCGCGCCGGGCGCCTGGCCGGCGTGCCGGTGCTGGTGCAGGTCGAGCACAACTCGCGCGAGCGGTACACCCGCTGCAAGCGCGCGCAGGCACGTCGGCTGAGCGAGGTCAGCGCGCGGCTGGTCGGCGTGTCCGAGGGCGTCCGCAGACGGCTCGTCGACCTGGGCATGCCCGAAGCCAAGACGACCGCCATTCCGAACGGGATCCGGCTCGATCGATTCGCCACCGCCGACGACCATCCGGTCGAGCGGCGCGAGGCCGGCATCGTGATGTCGGCCCGCTTCGCCCGCCAGAAGGATCCGCAGACGCTGATCCGCGCGCTGGCGCTGCTGCGCGATCGCGGCCTGCGTCCGGTGCTGCATCTGGCCGGCGGCGGCAAGGAGGCCTACCGGCGCGCCACCGAGCGTCTGACCCGCCAGCTGGGGCTGGACGACCAGGTGCGTTTCCTCGGGCATCACGGCGACATCCCTGGACTGTTGATGAGTCAGCAGATCTTCGTGCTGTCGACGCACTGGGAAGGCATGCCGCTGGCGCTGCTGGAGGCGATGGCGGCGGGCTGCGCGTGCGTGGCCTCGCTGGTCCCGGGCGTCGAGGGCGTGATCGAAAACGGACGCACCGGACTGATGGTGCCAGAGGCCGATCCGCAAGCGTTGGCGGGCGTGCTGGAACGCCTGCTGCGCGATCCGGCTTTGGCCGCTCGGCTCGGCGCGGCGGCGCGGGTGCGCGCGATCGAGGAGCATGGCGTCGACCTCATGATGCGGCGCTATGAGGACATGCTGATGGCGTTGTGACCGCTGAGGCCTGAGGCGCGACTTGCCCGTCGACCCTCAGGCTGCGGCTGCGCGCTGCTGGTCCTCGGCCCGGCGCAGCCAGTAGCGCAGTCGCATCGCGCGGACGAACCAGCCGCGGCGCTTGTAAGCGCGGTCGAGCGCGCGCAGCGGGATCGGGGACGCTTCCTCGAAGGCTTGCCGGAACATCGCCACCTGGCCCGCGCAGCCGTCGGGCAGGGCCTTGTCGGCCATGCGCGAAGCGCCGATGAAATTGCGCGCCGCGAAGTGCGCCCAGGCGAACCGCGCGGCCTCGTCGAGCGGAGCGCTCGCAGCCGCGTCGCGCAGGTTCGCCAGCGCATGGGCCAGATGCTCCGCCTTGGTCACGTTGGGCGTGCTCAGGATGGAGCCGGCCCGCTGCCGGTAGGCCACCCAGACCTCCGGTTCGTACCAGGCGCTCTCGGCCAGCAGCGCGAGCAGCGGCGTGGTCGCCATGTCCTCGAAGTAGCGTCCGACCGGGAAGCGCACCTGTTCGCCCCAGACACTGCGTCTGGCGATCTTGGACCAGCTGTGCATCTGGCCCGCTTCGAACAGGCCCTGCATCAGCCGCGACGGATCGCGCATCAGCTGGCGTTCAGGGCCCGCGAAGGTGTGCCGGTGGAGCTCGCCGCGCAGCCGGTGCTTGAGCTTCATGGGCGCGCGCAGCATGAAGAAGTCGCACAGCACCAGCGCGGGGGCGTGGCCCTGGACCACCTGGCGCAGGCGCGGGATCGCGCCGGGCATCAGGTAGTCGTCGGAATCCAGGAACCAGACGTACTCGCCGCGCGCGGCCTGCAGCATCGTGTTGCGCGCGCCGGAGAGCCCCTGGTTCTGCGCATGGAACAGTCCCTGCACCTTGACCGGCCCGCCGGCGTGAGCGGCGACCAGCGTGCGCACCAGTTCGTCGGAGCCGTCGGTGGAGCAGTCGTCCACCATCAGCACCTCGACGCCGGCATCCGCCTGCGCGAGCACCGAGTCCAGGCATTCGCGCAGGTAGTCCTTGACGTTGTGGACGGGGATGAGCACGGACAGCCAGGGCGTCGCCGCGTCGGCGGGCGCTTTCGTGGCCGAGCCGGGCCGGACGGATGGCGCGGGGGACGGGGATGGAAGAGGGCCGCTCATGGTGCGGGGCTCACTCGTGCCAGTGGTCGGCGATCCAGGGCGCGGGCTTGGGCCGGCGCCAGTTGCCGTTGCTGCGTCCGGCCAGCGCGTCGGGCGGGTTCATGACGCCGTGGAAGATCAGGATCCGCGCGCCGTCGGGGATGAAGGGCGCCTGGAAGTAGTTCATCGGCCAGCGCGGGATGCTGTGGTACTTGAAGCTCGCGCACCAGCGGTCGTCCCAGTACGTCAGCAGGCCCTTGCGGTGCATCTCGTCGGACAGGTAGGCCTGCTCGTTGCGGAACTGCTGGCGGATCGCGTCGAACTCGCGCCGGAACTTGACCAGCACCTCGGGGTGGGCGCCCAGCGTGAAGCGGTAGACCGAGGAATTGCCGGTGATGCGCCAGGGGCGCTTCCAGTCGTGGATGATGAGGAACTCGCCGGGCTCTTCGAAGAAGGGCGTGATGTCGTCGACGATCACGACGTCGAGGTCCAGGAACAGCGCCGTGCCGCGCAGGCCGTACTTCTGCACCAGGTCGTCGCTGAAGGTCGTCAGCTTGGTCCAGCCGCGCTCCGGGCTGCCCGGCGGCAGGTCCAGCGGCGGGATCGGCAGGCATTCGACCTCGGGCCGCACGCCCTCGCCGCGATCGGTGAGGCAGACGAAGCGGAAGTCGCCGCGCAGATGCCTTCGCACCATCGCGTAGAGGCGGTTGACGTACTCGGGGCCGTACTTGGTGCCCCACTTCATGCAGAGGATGACACGGTCGCCGGAGGCAGGGACCGGTGCGGCCGGGGCGGAGCTCATCGGGGTGGTCATCGGGCGCTCAGAGCTCTTCGACGTGGCGGGGAGGGTAGCTGTCCCAACTGAGGCAGCCCGGGCATTGCCAGAAGTAGTGCTGCGACTCGAAGCCGCAGGCGGCGCAGCGGTAGCGCTGCAGAGGCCGCACGGCGCGTTGCAGCGCGGTGCCGACCAGTTGGGCCTCGTCGTCGTCGAGCGGCTGCTGGCGGGCCTGGCTCTGCTGCAGCAGCTGCGTCGCGGCCGACAGCGCCGGCTCGACGCGCAGGTGCTCGGTCAGGCGGCGGCGCTGCGCCTCGGGCGCGGGCTCCAGCTGCGCGATGGCCTGCAGCAGCGCCATGCTCGGATGGCGGCGGTACTGGGCCTCGATGAGCGCCAGCGCCTGCGGCGCCGTGCCGGTGGCCTGGGCCGCCAGCGCATAGTCGCGCGCGACGAGGTTGAAGGCGTCGGGATTGGCCCGCAGCAGATCGCCGTAGAGGCCCATCGCGCCTGCCTGGTCGCCCTGGCGCGCGAGCATCTGGCCGAGCAGCACGTAGGCTCGCGCGGACTGCGGCGCACGCTCACGGGCCTGGTCCAGCCAGCGACGTGCCTGCGGCTCGTCCTGACGGGCCTGGGCTTCGAGCGCCAGCTCGCACCAGTAGTTGGCGATGCGACTCGCGAAGCTGCCGGTGCCGGCCGCCTCGAGCTGCTCGGACACCTCGGCCGCCTTCGCCCATTCGCGCGAGCGCTCGTACAGCGACAGCAGCGCCAGCGCGGCCTCGTGGTCGAAGGCCGTGCCCTTGAGCGCCTCGTAGGCGGACTCGGCGCGGTCGAACAGACCGGCCTTGAAGAAGTCCTGCGCCAGCGCGTACTGCGCGCGGTCGCGCTCGGACTTCGGCAAGTCGCCGCGCGAGAGCAGGTGCTGGTGCACGCGCACGGCGCGTTCGTACTCGCCGCGGCGGCGGAACAGGTTGCCCAGCGCGAAGTGCAGCTCGGAGGTGTCGGGGTCGGCCTGCACCGCCTCGATGAAGGCGTCGATCGCCTTGTCCTGCTGCTCGTTGAGCAGCAGGTTCAAGCCCTTGAAGTAGGCGCGCGGCGCGTCGCGCTGCTCGCGTTTCCATTGGCGCGCGTCCAGCCTGGACGCCAGCCAGCCCAGTCCGAAGACCAGGGGCACGCCGATCAGCAGCCAGCTGAGATCAAATTCCATCGGGGATCTTGGGGTCGTTGGCGGTCGCGGTCGCCGAAGGGGGCGGCAGGTCGTCCGCCGGAGGGAGCGATCGTGCGGCAGCGCGCTTGTGGCGCCACCAGGCCGGGACCATCGCCAGCACGCCGAAGGCGCAGCCCAACCCGAAGGTCAGCAGCACCACGATCACCAGCGGAGAGCGCCAGGACTGGCCGAAGAACCAGTGCACGACGACCTCCTGGCTGTTGTTCAGCGCGAAGGCGAAGAGACAGAAGAACAGGAATGCTCTGAAGAGCCAGACCAGGATTCGCATGGGGGGCGATTCTAGGCGCGTGCGGGGTACGCCATGACGGATGGCAGGGCGTGTTAACCCCTGAATACATTCAGCCGCCCACCGTCCCGGTGTCTTGACGGCGCGGCGGAGACGGACGAAAAAAAGCGCCGCGGATCGCGACGCCTTCTGTCTGGGGAGTGCAGTGCCCGGAACGGTGTGGGTCAGGCGGCCTGCTGGTTGTCGTCCGTGACGGGCAGCTGCGCGTCCACGGCTTCGCGCAGGGCCTTGCCCGGCTTGAAGTGGGGCACCAGCTTCTCGGGGATCAGCACCTGCTCGCCGCTGCGCGGGTTGCGGCCCATGCGGGGCGGACGGCGGTTGATCGAGAAGCTCCCGAAGCCGCGGATCTCGATGCGGTGGCCGCGGGCCAGGGCGTCGGACATCGCGTCCAGGATGGTCTTGACCGCGAACTCGGTGTCTCGTTGCGTGAGCTGGCCGAAGCGCTCGGACAAGTGGGCCACCAGGTCGGATCGGGTCATGGTCGTCGGCATCTGAAGAAAAACAGGCTCGCCTTGGAGCGAGCCTGTCGACGCGCTTGTGCGTCGAATTGGCGTCTGGGAAAGCAGGCTAACTCAGCCTGCCTCCCGCCAGAACAAGGGATTCTCTTGAGGCCGGAGATGACGCTCGCGCGCCACGCCCGGCGGTCAGGACAATCAGCCGTTGTTCTGGTTGTCCAGCTTGGCGCGCAGCAGGGCGCCCAGGCTGGTCGTGCCGGCGTTTTCACGCTCGTTGGTCTGCGACAGACGCTGCATGGCTTGCTGTTCGTCCGCGCTGTCCTTGGCCTTGATCGACAGCTGGATGCTGCGCGACTTGCGGTCGACGTTGACGATCACGGCGGAGACTTCGTCGCCTTCCTTCAGCACGTTGCGGGCGTCTTCCACGCGGTCGCGGCCGATTTCCGAAGCACGCAGATAGCCGGTGACTTCCTCGCCCAGGTCGATCTCGGCGCCACGGGCGTCGACGGTCTTGACCTTGCCGGTCACGATCATGCCGCGGTCGTTGACCGAGACGAAGGTCGTGAACGGATCGCCGTCCAGCTGCTTGATGCCCAGCGAGATGCGCTCGCGCTCGACGTCCACGGCCAGAACGATGGCGTCGACTTCCTGGCCCTTCTTGTAGTTGCGGACGGCGGTTTCACCCGGCTCGTTCCACGACAGGTCGGACAGGTGCACCAGGCCGTCGATGCCCTGGGCCAGGCCCACGAACACGCCGAAGTCGGTGATCGACTTGATCGGGCCCTTGACGCGGTCGCCGCGCTTGACGTTCTCGGCGAACTCTTCCCACGGGTTGGCGCGGCACTGCTTCATGCCCAGCGAGATGCGACGCTTGTCTTCGTCGATCTCCAGGACCATGACTTCCACTTCGTCGCCCAGCGAGACGACCTTGGAAGGCGCGACGTTCTTGTTGGTCCAGTCCATTTCGGAGACGTGCACCAGGCCTTCGATGCCGGGTTCGATCTCGACGAACGCGCCGTAGTCGGCGATGTTCGTGACCTTGCCGAACAGGCGGGTGTTGGCCGGGTAGCGGCGCGACACGCCGAACCACGGGTCGTCGCCCAGCTGCTTCAGGCCCAGCGAGACGCGGTTCTTCTCGGCGTCGAACTTCAGGACCTTGGCGGTCAGTTCCTGACCGACAGTCACCACTTCGCTCGGGTGACGGACACGGCGCCACGCCATGTCGGTGATGTGCAGCAGGCCGTCGATGCCGCCCAGGTCCACGAACGCACCGTATTCGGTGATGTTCTTGACCACGCCGTTGACGATGGCGCCTTCGGTCAGCGTTTCCAGCAGCTTGGCGCGCTCTTCACCCATCGAAGCCTCGACCACCGCGCGACGCGACAGCACAACGTTGTTGCGCTTGCGGTCCAGCTTGATGACCTTGAACTCCATGGTCTTGCCCTCGAACGGGCTCATGTCCTTCACCGGGCGGGTGTCGAGCAGCGAACCGGGCAGGAAGGCGCGGATGCCGTTGACCAGGACGGTCAGACCGCCCTTGACCTTGCCGGAGACGGTGCCGGTCACGAAATCGCCCGACTCCAGGGCGGTTTCCAGCGACAGCCACGAGGCCAGGCGCTTGGCCTTGTCGCGCGACAGGATGGTGTCGCCGTAGCCGTTTTCGATCGCGTCGATGGCGACCGAGATGAAATCACCGACTTGGACTTCGACTTCGCCCTGGTCGTTCTTGAACTCGTCGACGGGCACGTAGGCTTCGGACTTCAGGCCGGCGTTGACGACCACGAAGTTGTGCTCGATGCGGACGACTTCAGCCGAGATGACCTCGCCGGCGCGCATGTTCGACTTCTGCAGCGATTCCTCGAACAGGGCGGCGAAAGATTCCATTTGGGACATGTGAGATTTCCTTGCCAGGCACAGAGCGTCCGGCGGCGTGAGCACGGGAGCGTGACTCAGGCAGCCTGATCCGAGAGGTGCGAGGGCATGTGTTGCAAGCGGACTTGCGGGTTAGGTTGTAGAACGCGCCACCCCCAGTGGACTGACGTCCGGAGGGAGGGGTGACGCTCCTGTCTTGCGTGCCGAACCGGTGATTCGGGACCCGCGAGGGTCAGGCCTCAGGCCTCAGGCCTTGAACGGACGCCGTTCGCTCCACCAGCTCAACACCAGGTCACGGGATTCCCCGATGGTCTGCTGCGAGTTGTCCAGCTCGATCGCGTCCGCGGCGGCCTGGAGCGGCGAGGCGCTGCGACCTTTGTCGCGAGCGTCCCGCGCTTCCAGATCAGCGCGCAAGCTCTCGATATTAGCCGAAATCCCCTTGGAAATCAATTGCTTGTAGCGCCGCTCTGCCCGCGTGGCGGCGCTCGCCGTGAGGAAGACTTTCAAGGGCGCGTCCGGGAAGATGGCGGTGCCCATGTCCCGACCGTCGGCCACCAGGCCGGGCAGGCGGCGGAAGTCCAGCTGCAGCTGGTGCAGCGCGCGCCGCACCGCCGGATGGGCGCCCACCTGGGAAGCCATCAGACCGGTCGCCTCCTGACGCAGGTCGCCGGAGACGTCCTCGTCGTCGAGCAGCACGCGACCGGCTTCGAACTTCAGGTCCAGCGTCGGGACCACGGCGGCCACCGCGTCGCCGTCGTCCAGCGGGATGCCCTTGCGCGAGGCGGCCAGGCCGGTCACCCGGTAGAGCGCCCCGGAGTCCAGCACGTCGTAGCCCAGCGCTTGCGCGACCTCGTCCGTCAGCGTGCCCTTGCCGGAGGCGGTCGGACCGTCGATGGTGATGACGGGGATGTCGGCCGCGTCCGCGCGCACGACGCCGAACAGCGTCTCGAAATAGTCCGGGAAGGTCTTGGCGACGCACTGCGGATCGAGGATGCGCACCGGCAACGCCGGACCCTGCCGGTCGTCCTGCAGCCCGTTGAAGGCGGCCAGCGAGAAGCACATCGCCACACGGTGGTCGTCGTAGGTGTGGATGGCCGCCGGCTTCCAGGCCTTCAGCGGGTGGACGCGCAGCCAGTCTGGGCCTTCCTCGACCTGCGCGCCGAGCTTGCCCAGCTCCGCCACCATCGCGGCGATGCGGTCGGTTTCCTTCACGCGCCACGAGGCGATGTTGCGCAGCGTCGTCGGGCCGTCGGCGTAGAGCGCCATCACGGCCAGCGTCATCGCGGCGTCGGGGATGTGGTTGCAGTCCAGGTCCAGCGCCCTGAGCGGCCAGGCGCCGCGGCGGACCTCGAGCCAGTTCGGGCCGATCTCGACGCGGGCGCCCATCGCCTGGGCCGCCTCGACGAAGCGGACGTCGCCCTGCACCGAGGTCGAGCCGACGCCTTCGATGCGCACGGGCGCCTGCGTGGCGGCGATTGCGCCGAGCGCGACGAAGTAGGACGCCGACGACGCGTCGCCCTCGACGTGCACCTCGCCCGGCGAGCGGTAGCGGCTGCCGGCGGGGATCACGAAGCGCTGCCAGTCGTCGTCACGCCGGACGTTCACGCCGAAGCGCGCCAGCAGTGCCAGCGTGATGTGGACGTAGGGCTTGGAGATCAGCTCGCCGGTGACCTCGATGACGACGTCGTTCGTGGCCACGAGCGGCAGCGCCAGCAGCAGCGCGGTGAGGAACTGGCTGGAGACGTCGCCGCGCACGCGCACGGGGGCGTCGAGGGTCAGCGCGGCGGGGCCGTTCAGACGCAGCGGCGGATAACCTTCCTGACCCAGGCAGTCGATCGGACAGCCCAGCGCGCGCAGTGCGTCGACGAGGTCGCCGATCGGCCGCTCATGCATGCGGGGCACGCCGGAGAGTTCGAAGCGGCCGCCTTGGGTTGCCGCCAGCAGCGCGAGCGCGGCCGTCAACGGACGCATGGCCGTGCCGGCGTTGCCGAGGAAGAGCTTGGCCTCCTGCGTGCGCAGCGTCCCGCCGATGCCGGTCACCGACAGCACGCCGTCGGCGCCGGTCTCGAGCCGGCAACCGAGCTCGCGCAGCGCGGCGAGCATGACCTTGGTGTCGTCCGAGTCCAGCAGGTCGTGGACGCGGGTCACGCCGTCGGACAGCCCGGCCAGCAGCAGCACGCGGTTGGAGATGCTCTTGGAGCCGGGCAGCGGGATGGTGCCGGCGGCGCCGCGCAGCGGCGGCAGGTCCAGGAATGGGATCTTGTACCTGGCGCGCTCCGGGCACGCGCGACGTGCCGGCGGGGAAAGGGTGGGAACGGACGAAGGGGACGGGGTCGGGCTACTTGGACTTGGACGACGATGACGACGGCGCCGGGGCGCCGAGCTGCCACTGCGCGCGGCCTTCGGACGCCTGGCGGATCATCGCTTCCAACGCGTGGGCGTCGCCTTCGCGGATCGCCTGCTCCATCTGGTCCAGCGCTTCGCGGAAACGCTGCGACTGCGTCAGCAGGTCCTGCTTGTTGGCGACCAGGATGTCGCGCCAGATGGTCGGATCGCTGGCCGCGATGCGTGTGAAGTCGCGGAAACCAGGGCCGGCCAGGCTCAGGAAGTCGCGGCCGGACGGCTGCTTCTGCACTGAGTTGAAATACGCGTAGGCGAGCAGATGCGGGAGGTGGCTGACCGCGGCGAAGGCCTCGTCGTGATGATGCGGCGCCATCTTGAGCACCTGGCAGCCCAGCGCCGACCAGAGGTCGGTCGCCTTCTGCACCATCTCCGGCTTCGTCTGCTCCAGCGGGGTCAGGATGACCTGGCGGCCCTGGTACAGCGCCGCGTCGGCGTGCTGCACGCCGGCGCTTTCCTTGCCGGCGATCGGGTGCGCGGGCACGAAACTGGAGAACTGCTTGCCCAGCGCGCGCTTGGCGGCGTCGACCACGTCGCTCTTGGTCGAGCCCACGTCCATCAGCAGCACGTCGGCGCGCACGAGGTGGCGGATCGCCTTCATCGTCGATTCGGTGGCGGCGACGGGCACGGCCAGCAGCACGATGTCCGAGCCGGAGACGGCCAGCAGCGCGGATTCGGCGGCGATGTCGATCACGCCCATGCGACGGGCGGTCTCGGTGGTGGACGGGCTCTTGCTGTAGCCGACCACCCGGCGCACCAGGCCGGCTTTCTTCATGGCCAGCGCAAACGATCCGCCCATCAGGCCGCAACCGATCACGCCGAGTTGGTTGTACATCGCGAGAAACCTCTTTCGCTCAGACGTCAGCGTCAGGACTTCAGCGGGTAGGCGCCGATGACCTTGTAGAACGCGCACAGCTCCCGCAGTTCCGCCAGCGCGGCCGCGACGTGCGGCTGCGACGGGTGGCCGTCCAGGTCGATGTAGAAGTAGTACTCCCACTGACCGGTGCGGGCCGGGCGCGATTCCAGGCGTGTCATCGACACGCCATGCTTCTTCAAAGGAACCAGCAGATCATGCATCGCGCCGGGGCGGTTCGCCACGGACACGATGAGGCTGGTGCAATCCCGCCCCGTGGCCGGGGGGGTGGCCATGGTCTGCGGCAGGCAGATCACGGCGAAACGGGTCCGGTTGTACGCCTCGTCCTGCACCGCGTGCGCGGTGATGTGCAGGCCGAAGAGCGTTGCCGCGCGTTCGCTGGCGATGGCGGCGTAGGCCGGGTTCTGTGCGGCGAGCCGCGCGCCTTCGGCGTTGCTGGAGACGGCGCGGCGCTCGGCGTTGGGCAGGTGCTTGGACAGCCAGTTCTGGCATTGCGCCAGCGCTTGCGGGTGGGCGAGCACGGCTTCCACGCCCTCGAGCGTGTTCTCCTTGCGCAGCAGGTTGTGGCGGATCAGCAGGCTGACTTCGCCGACCACGTGGGTGGGCGTGTGCAGGAACAGGTCGAGCGAGCGCGTGACCACGCCCTCGGTCATGTTCTCGACGCCGACGACGCCGTACTGCGCGCTGCCGGAGGCGGTCGCGTGGAAGACCTCGTCGAAGCTGTTGCAGTAGATGAGGTCGGCGGCGCCGCCGAAGTACTCGATCGCGGCCTGCTCGCAGAAGGTGCCGAACGGGCCCAGCACGGCGACGCGTTGCGGCGACTCCAGCGCCAGGCAGGCGGACATGATCTCGCGCCAGATCGCGGCGACGTGGTCGCCCTTCAGCGGGCCGGGGTTGGCGCCCTTGATCTTGGCGATCACCTGCGCGACGCGGTCGGGACGGAAGAAGGGCGTGCCGTCGCGGCGCTTGATCTCGCCCACCTGCTCGGCGACGTGCGCGCGCTGGTTCAGCAGCGTCAGCAGCTGCGCGTCGAGCGCATCGATCTGGTCGCGCAGCGCGAGCAGTTCGGGATCGGCGACCGGCGCGGGCGGCATGGTGCCCGCGGTCTGGTCCGGATCGATCGGCTCGATCGGCGTGGAAGGGGTCGGCGTGTCAGCCATGTCGGGTCTCGAAGTCGTGGAGGTGGCTCACCAGGGCTTGTACGCCCTCCAGCGGCATCGCGTTGTAGATCGATGCCCGCATGCCGCCCACCGACTTGTGGCCTTTGAGTTGCAGCAGTCCGCGTTCCCTGGCGCCGGCCAGGAAGGCGTCGTTCAGACGCTCGTCGCGGAGGAAGAAAGGAACGTTCATCCGCGAGCGGCAATGCGCCGCGACACGGTTCTCATAAAGCGAGGAGCCGTCCAGCGCCTGATAGAGCAGGGCGGCCTTGTCGATGTTGCGCTGCTCGATCGCCGCGAGGCCGGTCTTGCCGGCGTACTCGAAACGCTTGAGCCACTGGAAGACCAGGCCGGCGACGTAGATGCCGAAGGTCGGCGGCGTGTTGTACATCGACTGCGCCTCGGCCACGATCTTGTAGTCGAAGGCGGAGGGGCAGATCGGGAGCGCGTGGCCCAGCAAATCCTCGCGGACGATGACCAGGGTCAGGCCGGCGGGGCCGATGTTCTTCTGCGCGCCGGCGAAGGCGATGCCGACGCGGGACCAGTCGACCGCGCGCGAGGCGACGTGCGACGAGAAGTCGATCGCGAGCGGGGCATGGATGCCCAGCGCCTGGAGGTCGGGCAGCGTCTGGAATTCGACGCCGTCGATGGTCTCGTTGGTGCAGACGTGGACGTAGGCGGCGTCCTTGCGGAGCTGCCAGGTCGAGGGTTCGGGAATGTCGAGGTAGCGGCCGCCGGTGGTGTCCAGCTCGGCGGCGTTCGCGGCGATCCTGACGTCGGCATAGCGCTTCGCTTCGCCCGCGCTCTTCTTCGACCAGGAACCCGTGACGACGACGTCGACGGCGCCGCCGCGGGACAGGTTCAACGGCAGGATCGCGTTCTCGCCCAGGCCGCCGCCCTGCATGAACAGGATGCGGAAGTTCGCCGGCACCTGCAGCAGCTCGCGCAGGTCGGCCTCGGCGGCCTCATAGATCGAGATGAATTCGCGGCCGCGGTGGCTCATCTCCATGACGCTCATGCCGGAGCCGTGCCAGTCGAGCATCTCTTCGGCCACCAGGCTCAGGACCTCTTGCGGGAGAGCGGCGGGACCGGCGGAGAAGTTGAACGGGCGGACAGCGGGCATGAGCGTGCGGGAGATTTACTTCTTCGGCGTGGTGGCCGGCTTGTTGGTGTTCAGCTTCGGGGCCGAGGCCGCGCCCGAGGGCGCCGGGCCGGCTTCCAGGCCGAGCTGCTTGGCGATGTTCTGCTGCAGCGCGGTGAACTTCTCGTCGAGCTGCTTGCCGTTGTCGTCGATCAGCTTCTTCGTGTAGAGGCTCTGCAGTTCCTGCGAGGACTCGGCGAACTTCTTGCTCACCGGCGATTCCAGCCAGGCCAGCAGCTGCTTGAGTTCGTCCTCGGTGAACTTCTCGTCCAGTGCCACGCCCATGGTCGACGGGGCCAGCTTCATGCCCTTGTCGACCAGCGGCTTGGCGTTGTCTTCCAGGAACTTGCGCAGGTCGGCGTCGATCTGCTTGGCGGTGGCTTCGCGCTTGGCTTCCGGCACGTTGCGCAGCGCCGGCGCGGCCTTGGCGGCCAGCTCGTTGACCGGGCGGCTCAGCACGCCCATGGTCAGCGCCTCGATCGCGGGCTGCTGGATCTTGAGGATTTTCGCGATGACGTCCTTCTTGGACTGCGGGCTGTCAGCCTTCTGCGCGAAGACGACGGGGCTCGCCAGCAGCGAGGCGGCGATGGCGCCGGCTTGGATGGACTTCAGCAACAAGGTCATTCCTTCACGTCGGGGGTGGAGTCGCCGGCGTCGCCCTTGGCGTCGCCGGCATCGGTACCGGCGGCGCCGGAGGCGTCCGCATCGGTCGATTCTGTCGGTTCGAGCGATTCAACCGCATCGTTTTCCACGATGCGCTGCAGGCCCGAGAGCTTCGCGCCCTCGTCCAGCGAGATCAGCGTCACGCCCTGCGTGGCGCGACCCAGTTCGCGGATCTCGGCAACCCGCGTGCGCACCAGCACGCCGGTGTCCGTGATCAGCATGATCTCGTCTTCCGGGCGGACCAGCGTCGCGGCCACGACCTTGCCGTTGCGCTCGCTCTGCTGGATGGCGATCATGCCCTTCGTGCCGCGGCCGTGGCGGGTGTATTCGGCGATGTTGGTGCGCTTGCCGTACCCGTTTTCGGTGGCGGTCAGCACGCTCTGGGTTTCGTCCTCGGCCACCAGCATGGCGATCAGGCGCTGGTCGGGCTCGAGCATCATGCCGCGCACGCCGCGGGCCTGGCGGCCCATCGGGCGGACGTCATCCTCGTCGAAGCGCACCGCCTTGCCGCCGTCGGAGAACAGCATCACGTCATGCTGGCCGTCGGTCAACGCGGCGCCGATCAGGTAGTCGCCCTCGTCCAGGTCGACGGAGATGATGCCGGCCTTGCGCGGGTTGCTGAAGTCCTTCAGCGAGGTCTTCTTGACGGTGCCCAGCGCGGTGGCGAAGAAGATGAAGTGATCTTCCGGGAAGGAGCGGAACTCGCCGGTCAGTGGCAGGATGACGTTGATCTTCTCTTCCGGCTGCAGCGGGAACATGTTGACGATCGGCTTGCCGCGCGCGTTGCGCGAGCCTTGCGGCACTTCCCAGACCTTGAGCCAGTACACGCGGCCGCGGTTGCTGAAGCACAGCATCCAGTCGTGGGTGTTGGCGATGAAGAGCTGATCGATCCAGTCGTCGTCCTTCGTGGCGGTGGCCTGCTTGCCGCGACCACCGCGGCGCTGCGCGCGGTACTCGCTCAGCGCCTGGCTCTTGATGTAGCCGGTGTGCGAGAGCGTCACCACCATGTCGGTCGGGGTGATCAGGTCCTCGGTGCCGAGTTCCTGCGCGTTGTGCTCGATCACGCTGCGGCGCGCGCCCAGTTTGGTCTGGCCGAATTCCTGGCGGACCGAGGTCAGCTCGTCGCCGATGATGGTGGTCACGCGGGCGGGCGTGGCCAGGATGTCGAGCAGGTCGGCGATCTGGGCCATCACGTCGCGGTACTCGCCGACGATCTTGTCCTGCTCCAGCCCGGTCAGGCGCTGCAGGCGCATCTGCAGGATCTCGCCGGCCTGGTCGTCGGACAGCTTGTACAGGCCGTCCTCCTGCATGCCGTACTGGGCGGGCAGGCCTTCCGGGCGGTAGGCGTTGCGGCCGCCGGCAGTCTCACCCTCGGCGCGCGACAGCATCTCGCGCACCAGCGACGAATCCCAGGCGCGCGCCATCAGCTCGGCCTTGGCGACCGGCGGGCTGGGGCTGCGCTTGATGATCTCGATGAAGTCGTCGATGTTGGCCAGCGCGACGGCCAGGCCTTCCAGCACATGGCCGCGTTCGCGGGCCTTGCGCAGCTCGAAGACGGTGCGGCGGGTGACCACCTCGCGGCGGTGCTCCAGGAAGACCGTGATCAGGTCCTTCAGATTGCACAGCTTGGGCTGACCGTCGATCAGCGCCACCATGTTCATGCCGAAGCTGTCCTGCAGCTGCGTCTGCTTGTACAGGTTGTTCAGGACGACTTCCGGGACCTCGCCGCGCTTGAGCTCGATCACCACGCGCATCCCGTCCTTGTCGGACTCGTCCTGGATGTGGCTGATGCCTTCGATCTTCTTTTCCTGGACCAGCTCGGCGATGCGCTCGAGCAGGGTCTTCTTGTTCACCTGGTACGGGATCTCGTCGACGATGATCGCCTGGCGCTGGCCGCGGTCGATGTCCTCGAAGTGGACCTTGGCGCGCATCACGACCTTCCCGCGGCCGGTGCGGTAGCCCTCGCGCACGCCGTTCAGGCCGTAGATGATCCCGGAGGTGGGGAAGTCCGGTGCCGGGATGATCTCCATCAGCTCGTCGATCGAGCAGTCCGGATTCTTCAGCGCGTGCAGGCAGGCGTCGACCGATTCGTTCAGGTTGTGCGGCGGGATATTCGTCGCCATGCCGACCGCGATACCGGACGAACCGTTGATCAGCAGATTCGGCAGGCGGGCCGGCAATACCAGCGGTTCTTTCTCGCTGCCATCGTAGTTAGGACCGTAATCGACGGTTTCCTTGTCGATATCGGCCAGCATTTCATGGGCGATTTTCGACAGGCGGATTTCGGTGTATCGCATGGCGGCGGCGTTGTCGCCGTCGATCGAGCCGAAATTGCCCTGGCCGTCCACCAGCATGTGGCGCAGCGAGAAGTCCTGCGCCAGCCGCACGATGGTGTCGTACACGGCGCTGTCGCCGTGCGGGTGGTATTTACCGATGACGTCGCCGACGATACGGGCCGACTTCTTGTAGGGCCGGTTCCAGTCGTTGTTCAGCTCGTGCATCGCGAAGAGCACGCGCCGGTGCACCGGCTTGAGGCCGTCGCGGGCGTCGGGCAGGGCGCGGCCGACGATCACGCTCATCGCGTAATCGAGGTAGGAGCGGCGCATCTCCTCCTCGAGGCTGATCGGCAGGGTTTCCTTGGCGAACTGGGTCATGCGCGTGGGGCGCGCAGGGAAGTGCGCGGCCTCTGGTGAGATCGGAAGACGGTGATTCTAATTGCGTGCGCTTGTCGTGCTTCTGCAACAGGTTCATCAACGGAAGTCGCGCCTGCCGTGAGAATGCAGACGTCCTGTTGCCCTATGGCACAATCGGTTCGTCCCTAGGAGAAACCCTTGGTCGGGGAGACTCCTGAGGTTTTAGTTCCGACATTGGACGTTTCGCAGGGCAACTGCGGCTTTCCTTGAGAGGAGAATCATGAAGAAATTGAACCGCGTGGCAGCGCTCTTCGCTGTCGCCGCCGTCGCCACCTCGGGTGCTATGGCCCAAACCGTGGATAACTGGCGCGCTACCGATGGCACCGTTTGGAAGAACGGTACCAACGAACTGTGCTGGCGCGATGCATTCTGGACGCCGGCCACGGCTGCCAAGGACTGCGACGGCGCGCTGAAGCCGGTGGTTGCTCCGGTGGCTCCGGCCGCCACGCCGTCGGCTCCGGCGGCGACGCCGTCGGCTCCGGCCGTCGTGCCGGTGCCGGTCGCTCCGACGAGCGAGAAGGTCACGTACGCTGCTGATGCCTTCTTCGACTTCGACAAGGCTGTCCTGAAGCCTGAAGCGAAGGCGAAGCTGGATGACCTGGTCTCCAAGACCGGCGGCATCAACCTGGAAGTGATCATTGCTGTCGGCCACACCGACGGCATCGGTTCCGACGCCTACAACCAGAAGCTGTCGGTTCAGCGTGCTGAATCGGTCAAGCAGTACCTGGTGACGAAGGGTCTGGAAAAGAACCGCGTCTACACCGAAGGCAAGGGCAAGAAGCAGCCGATCGCCGACAACAAGACCGCGGAAGGCCGCGCAAAGAACCGCCGCGTCGAAATCGAAGTGGTCGGTACGCGCGCCGTCAAGTAAGCGACGAGGTATTGGCGACTCCGGTCGCCAATCGACAAACCCCGCCAGCCGCAAGGCTCGCGGGGTTTTTTCATGGCGGCGTCATGCGGGGAGGCGCCCGGGAGGGTGCATGACATCGGCAATCTGTGCGATGTGGCTCCGTGGTGGCATTGTGCTCGGCTACCATAAGGCCCATGGCGAATGTCGATGCAAAAGAGCTCGAGAAGTTCAGCGAGCTGGCCCACCGCTGGTGGGATACCGAAAGTGAATTCAAGCCGCTGCACCAGATCAATCCATTGAGATTGAACTGGATCGACGGGTTGTGCGGCCTTCAAGGCAAGACGGCGCTGGACGTCGGCTGCGGTGGCGGCATCCTGGCCGATGCGATGGCACGCAAGGGCGCGAACGTCCTGGGCATCGACCTGGCGACGAAGTCGCTGCGCGTGGCCGAGCTGCACGCGATGGAGGCGGGCACCGAGAACGTCGCCTACGAGGAGATCGCAGTCGAGGATCTGGCGGCGCAGAAGCCGGCGTCCTTCGATGTCGTGACCTGCATGGAGATGCTGGAGCACGTGCCCGATCCCGCGTCGGTGGTGACCGCGCTCGGGCAACTGGTGAAGCCGGGCGGATGGGTGTTCCTGTCGACGCTGAATCGCAATGCCAAGTCGTTCCTCTTCGCGATCGTCGGCGCCGAATATGTGTTGCGCATGCTGCCGGCGGGCACGCATGAATACGCGCGTTTCATTCGTCCGTCGGAGCTGGCGCAGATGTGCCGCGATGCCGGCCTGGAAGTGCAGGCCGCCAAGGGACTGACCTTCAATCCGATCACGCAGCGTTATGCGTTGAATGCGGATACCGACGTGAACTACCTGCTGGCCTGCCGCCGTCCCGCATGAGCACGGTGATGCTGAACTCGCCGGTCGGTGTGCCGCTGCGCACGACCATCCGGACGGTGCTGTTCGACCTGGACGGTACGCTGGTGGACAGCGCGCCCGACCTGGCGGGAGCGACAAACGAGATGCTGGCGGCGCGTGGCCTGCCCGAGGTCCCGTTCGAGCGCCTGCGGCCGATGGTCGGTGCGGGCGCGCGCGGGATGATGGGAGTGGCGTTCGGCGTGTCCCCGATGGAGAGGTCGTTCCCCGCGCTGCGCGATGAATTCTTTGATCGCTACGAGCAGCGACTGCTCCGCGCGACCGTCCCGTTCGACGGCATTGCCGCGATGCTGCAGTCGCTGTCGGACGACGGCCTCAGCTGGGGCATCGTGACCAACAAGTCCGAGCGCTTCGCGCTGCCGCTGGCGCGCGGGCTGGGATGGGATGCGCGGGCGGCGGCGGTCATCGGCGGCGACACGACGCCGCACAGCAAGCCGCATCCGGCGCCGCTGCTGGAGGCGGCGCGACGTGCGGGCGTGCCGCCGCACGAGTGCATCTACGTCGGCGACGATGCGAGGGACATCCTCGCGGGTCGTGCGGCGGGCATGCCGACGGTGGCGGTGCGCTGGGGTTACCTCGGCGATGGCGAGCCGATCGACGCCTGGGGGGCGGACGTGGTCGTGGACGCGCCGTCGCAGCTGATCGACTGGCTGAAGTCGGCGCGCTGAGCGCGTCGATTCAAACGCCTGTCGAACTTCGAAGCGAGTCTTTGAAGACTCTTTGATGAAGTCGACGAGATCGGGCTCTTGAAGTCTGACGGACAGGCATAATGTGAGACTTCTCTCTCTGGGGCCGACCTGGTTTCGACGTGGGTACGGATTTGGAGTAGGGCATGCCGAGGGCCAGGCACCTCGTAAATCCATCTGGAACAAACCAACTGCGAACGATCAAACGTACGCTCTCGCGGCTTAAACCCCGCGGACCTCTCACCGGTTGGCCGATGGGCCGGGTGACGGGACGCAAGTCCTGACACAGAGAGGTTATTCACATTGGCTGGCTGTCATTCGTGCACCTTGGGTGACGGCGAGATTTAGGGTGCTGGCTCGTCCGGTAGCGTGCTTCTGCGCGACCGGGCAGGTGAGAACCAAATCAGAAAGCTAAGCATGTAGAACTGCCCGATGAAGGCTTGCGGACGCGGGTTCAATTCCCGCCGGCTCCACCATCTTCCTGAAAAGGCCCGGACGTTGCGTCCGGGCCTTTTTCTTGGTTCATCACTTCAAGCTGGCGCCGGAATAGCCGATATTGAAGTCATGAACATCACCAACTCCCCCAGCGTCGCGGCAGCAGTCAGTGCTGCCTCCAACAGCGCGCCCGGCTCGGTCGGCAATGCCGCCGGCCTGTTGGTGCTCCGCAAAGCCATGGACACGCAGGAAGCCGGCGCCGCCGCGCTCCTCGCAGCCTTGCCGCAGGCCCCTGCGCTCGCCGCCGAAGGCACGCTCGGCCGCAATATCAACACCTACGCCTGAGCGACCGCTCAGCCACGCGAGGCCGCATAGGCCGTTCAGGCCGCGGGTTCTCCGCGAGCGTCCGACACAAACCGTTTCATAAGGCTGGCAGGCCCTTTGCCACTGTTCCTTCGCCAAGCCTGGGCGACCGCGAGCCGGTTGCCTGGCATACCGAAATCAGGAAGGAACCGCCACGCCATGGACGCTCTGATGCATCGACGCCCGTTCCGGAACGTGAACGAGGGCATGCCCGTCGGCCTCATCCCCGCGGAGTCGCTGTTGCGACCGCCTTCCGAACGCCACATCGACGGCGAGGGCACGCCCGAGTGGGCCTGGCGCCAATGGCAGCCGCTGTGGGGCGCGCCGCTGACCTCGCTCGACGAACTGGTGCCGGAGGGCCGGCGCGCCGTCGTCGTCGCGCCGCACCCGGATGACGAGGTGCTCGGCTGCGGCGGCCTGCTGTCGCTGCTCGTGACGCGCCACCGCGCCGGCCTGCCGCCCGATCGCGCCCCGGCGCCTCCGGTGGAACTCGTGGCCGTCACCGACGGCGAAGCCAGCCACCCCGGGTCCGAACGATGGACGCCGGCGCGGTTGGCCGTGCAGCGCCGCCATGAACGGGCCTCCGGGCTCCGGCGTCTGGGCTTGCACGTCCCCGTTCATTCGCTCTGCGTGCCGGACGGCCGCGTCACCAATCACGAGGACGATCTCGTGCTTGAGCTCTGCCGGCGCCTGCGGCCCGACGATGTGCTCCTCACCTCGTGGCGGCTGGACGGCCATCCAGACCACGAGGCCACCGGACGCGCCTGCGCGCGCGCCGCGTTGCTGACGGGCGCCACGCTGATCGAGATCCCCATCTGGGCCTGGCATTGGGCGCGTCCCGGCGACACCGCGGTGCCCTGGCATCGGATGCGTCGTCTGCCGCTGAATGCGCGGGCACTGCAGGACAAGCGCATCGCCCTGGCCGCGCATCGCAGCCAGCTGCTCGCCGACGACGACCGCCCGCCCGTGCTCTTCGCCGAAGCGGTGAATCGTCTGCTGCGTCCGTTCGAGTTCGTGCTGCAGCCGGAAGCCGCGCCTCAGTAGACCGTCCCAGCAGACCGCCGCAGACGGCGTTGCCGCGAGCGCGACATGCCCTCGCGGGCATTGCCGCGGCGCAGCATGACAAGCGCGAGGACGGGGGCGTAGCATCGAGTCTCCTCGGACTCATGCACCTCCGTCATGTCCGTCTGGCAATTCGATCTGGCCTTCGCGCAGGGCGGCGCGGCGGCGTCGTGGCTGCCGTCCTCGCGCTCCGACGTCATGCACTACCTCGCGAGCCGCGTCGGGCCGAGCACGCCGATGCTCGAGGGCTGGCGCTACTTCGGCAACGAGGCGGGCAACTGCATCGACATGGTGTCCGACCCCGATGGCCGCTACGAACTGCACGCGCGGCTGGATGCCCGCGCCGGCGAGACAGACCACTTCATCGAGGTCGTCTGCGACGTCGCCCACGCGCTCGGCTGCGAGTTCTTCAGCGAGGAACTCTCTGCGCTCGTGCGGCCGAGTTCCCGGGCCTTGAAGGAAGCGCTGCAGCGCTCCAGTGCGTGGCAGTTCGCCCTCGATCCCGAGGGTTTCCAGCCGAGCCGCTGATCGAGCCGCTGATCGGCTTCAACGCGGTCCGTCGATCGCCGCCTTCAGATGCCGGGCCGTGCGCGACGCCGCGTGCGCCGCGACGTCCTCCGGCGTTCCTGCGACGACCATCTTGCCGCCGTCACCTCCCGCGCCGGGCCCGAGGTCGATGACCCAATCCGCTGCGGCGACGACGCGCATCTCGTGCTCGACGACGACGACCGTGTGGCCCGCGTCGACCAGGTCGCGCAGTTGTGCCATCAGCTTGTCGACGTCTGACGGATGCAGCCCGGTGGTGGGCTCGTCCAGCACGTAGAGCGTGTGGCCGCGCTGCGTGCGCTGCAATTCGGTGACGAGCTTGATGCGCTGCGCTTCGCCGCCGGACAGCTCCGTCGCGGGCTGGCCGAGCCGCAGATAACCCAGCCCGATGCCCTTCAGCAAGCCGAGCGGCCGCGCCAGCGCCGGTTCCTCGGCGAAGAACTCGAACGCGGCGTCGACCGTCATCCCGAGCACGTCCGCGATGTTGCGCTCGCGGTAGCGGACCTTCAGCGTCGCCTCGTTGTAGCGCGCGCCGTGGCAGGCGGGGCAGGGCGCGAAGACGCTGGGCATGAACAGCAGCTCCACGCTGACGAAGCCTTCGCCTTCGCAGGTCTCGCAGCGCCCCTTTGCGACGTTGAAGGAGAAGCGCCCCGCGTCGAACTTGCGGGCGCGGGCTGCCGGTGTCGCGGCGAACAGCTTGCGCACGTGATCGAACAGTCCCGTGTAGGTCGCGAGATTGGAACGCGGGGTGCGGCCGATCGGCTTCTGGTCGACCTGCACCAGGCGACGGATCGTGTCGGCGCCGCCGGCGATCCGGCCGCCCGTCGCGGACAGGACGTCGGTGCCGCCTTCGGCGTCCTCGTCATCTTCCGCTGCGACCGGCTCATGGCCGAGATGGGCGCCGACGAGCTCCACCAGCGCACGGCTGACCAGCGACGACTTGCCCGAGCCCGACACGCCCGTGACCGCCGTGAACACGCCGAGCGGGAACGCGGCGTCGACGTCGACGAGGTTGTTCTGCGTGATGCCTTCGAGCCGCAGCCAGTCCTTCGGCGCGCGTCTTTCGCGACGGCGTCGCGTACCGGCGGTCCCCGCCGCACGGTCCGGGTCCTCGTTGGCGCCGGCGGCATCGGGGAAGAGATAGGCCGCGGTGCGCGACGCCGCGACGCCGCGCAGGCCGTCGGGCGGCCCGCTGTAGAGCACCTCGCCGCCGAGCTCGCCGGCCGCCGGGCCGACGTCGACGATCCAGTCCGCGGCCCGCATCAGGGTGAGATCGTGCTCGACCACGTAGATCGAGTTGCCCGCGGCCTTCAACGCGCGCAACGAGGCGAGCAGCGATTCCCCGTCCGCCGGATGCAGCCCCGCCGACGGCTCGTCGAGCACGTAGACGACGCCGAAGAGGTTGGAGCAGATCTGCGTGGCCAGGCGCAGCCGCTGGAGCTCGCCGGGCGACACCGACGGCGTGGCGCGTTCCAGCGACAGATGGCCGAGCCCCAGGCTCAGCAGCGGACGCAGTCGCATCAGCACGTCGTCGACGAGGCGCCTGGCCGCGAGGCGCTTCTCCTCGCTGAGTCCGTCGGTGGCCGCGTCGCCGAGGTGATCCGCCAGCTGCGCCAGGGGGAACTGCGACAGCGCGCCGATGTCGAGCCCGCCGAAGGTCACCGCCAGCGCCTCGCGCTTGAGGCGCTTGCCGTCGCAGACCGGGCAGGCGCCGCCGATGAGGTAGCGCGACACGCGGCGCTTCATTAGCGCGCTCTGCGTGGTCGCGAAGGTGTGCATCACGTAGCGCTTCGCGCTGCTGAAGGTGCCCTGGTAGCTGGGCTCCATCTTGCGTCTCAGCGCGTCCTTGGTCTCGGCGGGCGAGAAGCCGGCGTACACCGGTACGGTAGGCTGCTCGTCGGTGAACAGGATCCAGTCGCGCGTCTTTCGCGGCAGCTCGCGCCAGGGCTTGTCGACGTCGATGCCGAGCGTGACCAGGATGTCGCGCAGGTTCTGGCCGTGCCAGGCCGGCGGCCACGCGGCCACGGCGCGGTCGCGGATGGTGAGCGTGTCGTCGGGCACCATCGAGGCCTCGGTGACCTCGTACACGCGCCCCAGCCCGTGGCAATGCGGGCACGCGCCTTGCGGCGTGTTGGGCGAGAAGTCCTCGGCGTAGAGCATCGGCTGCTTCGCGGGATAACGCCCGGCGCGCGAGTACAGCATCCGCAGCAGCGACGAGAGGCCGGTCACGCTGCCCACCGACGAGCGCGCGCTCGGCGTGCCGCGCTGCTGCTGCAGCGCGACGGCGGGCGGCAGGCCGTCGATCGAATCGACCGCGGGCACGCCGACCTGGTCGATGAGCCGGCGCGCGTAGGGTGCGACCGATTCGAAGTAGCGCCGTTGCGCTTCCGCGTAGATCGTGCCGAAGGCGAGCGAGGACTTGCCTGATCCCGACACGCCGCTGAACACCACCAGCGCGTCGCGCGGCACGTCGACATCGACGTTCTTGAGGTTGTGCTCGCGGGCGCCGCGGACCTGGACGAAGGCGGCGCGTGCGGCGGAGGGCGATGGGGCGGAACGTTGGCTCAAGTCGGACCTCGTGGCGGCAGGGGAAGGGCGGGGCCGGAGTATCGGTGGCGTGGACACGGGTCGGCAGCAAGCTGGATGCCTAGGGCGCAGGCGACCGGGTGTCCGGCGGGAGCGGCATTTGCTGGGTAGAGGCCATCAACCGAAGGAGTTTTCCGATGACCGACAAGCCCCTCTCCGACACCGAGCGACGCGCCAAGCTCTGGGACCTGATCAAGGACGTCAAGGTCGGACTGTTCACGACCCACCATGCGAACGGGCATCTGCATTCGCGTCCGATGACGCTGCAGAACAAGGACCTCGACGAAGGCGAATCGCTGTGGTTCTTCATGTCCCGCAGCGGCGATCCGTACAGCGATATCGTCGCGTCGTCGCAGGTGAACGTGGGCTTTGCCGATCGCAGCGATGACACCTACGTCTCGGTGTCCGGCACCGCGGAGCTCAACGAGGACCGCGCCAAGCGCCAGGAACTCTGGAGCAAGGCTGCGGAAGCCTGGTTCCCGAAGGGCGTCGACGATCCCGATCTCGCGGTGGTGCGCGTGCGCATCAGCCACGCGAGCTACTGGGACGTGAAAGCGTCGAAGTTGACGCAGCTCTACGCCATGGCGAAGGCGGCGGTGACCGGCAAGCCGCCGACCGGTCTGGCCGAGACCGGCGAAGTGCGCATGAAGTAAGGCATCCATCCCGACCGGAGTACCCCATGCCCAGAGGCGACAAGTCGTCCTACACGGACAAGCAGAAGCGGCAGGCCGCGCACATCGAGAGCGGCTATGAGGATCGCGGCGTTCCCAAGGCCGAAGCGGAAAAGCGCGCCTGGGCCACGGTCAACAAGGAGACCGGCGGGGGCAAGAAATCCGGCTCGGGGCGCGGCCAGCCGGAGAACCACGAGCCGTCCCGCCAGGGCGGCCGATTGGGCGGCAAGGCTGCGGGCAGCCGCACGGCGGCGGAGCGATCCGCTTCTGCCAAGAAGGCCGCTGCGACGCGCAAGCGCAATGCGGCGGCGCGCGCTGGTCATCATTGAGCCGGTGACGGCGTGCGCCGCTGAGTGCGGCTGAAATGCAAGACGCCCGGCGCAAGCCGGGCGTCTTCGCTTCGAACTTGGCGGTCCGAGCGGGACTCAGCGGGCGGCGACGCCTTCGGTCGCGGCGCCCTTCGCTTCCTTGGCGGCGTAGCGCTGCACCAGGGCGGCGTACGTCGGCGACGCCTTCAGCTCGGCGTAGCGGGCTTGCGCCTTGGCGCGTTGGCCGGCGTTCAGCGCGAAGTCTTCGGTGCGGTCGACGGCGGCCAGGCCGGACGCACGATAGATCTCCAGATCAGCCAGCACTTCGGCGCGGGTCTTCTGGCCTTGCGTGATCGGATCGAGGTGGCTGTAGCTCTGCGCGAAGGCCGGCACGGCGGCGGCGGACAGGGCGATCAAGGCGGTGGCGATCAGGGTCTTGGCGGTCATGATGATGTCCTTTGAGAGAGCGGTGGATCGGGGCGTCTGGCGTCTTGGGCCGGCTTCGTTTGCCGATGACTGAAGGTTAGAACCGCCTTCCTTTCTGATAAATGACTGGCACGCGAATGAGCCGTTGTGAGGCTCGCAACAATCGCGTCCGTCCGCAGCGCCCCCAAATGCGAAGCACCCGGCAGGGCCGGGCGCATCCGGCCGCGTCGGCATGGTGTCGGGCGTGATGTTCGGACTGATGTTCGGGATCGGCGGCATCGGTGGTACTGCGGAGCTGACGTTGAACCGCCGTCCGGCTGCCCCGCCCAGAGCTTGGTGCCGCCGGTGCCGCGCTCGATCGACGCTGATGCGTTGATCTATCGCACGCGCATTCACGAGTCTTGCATGTGGCGACTTTATGATGAGAAGCGTTCTCATTTGCAATAATGCGCCTGCCCATGTCCGTCCGCCCTGATTCGTCCCTCCTGCTGACGCCGCTGTCGTCGGCCCTGAAATCGCTGCTGGGCGCCAGCCTGGTCGTCGGCGCGGCCGGCGCGATGGCGCAGGCTGCAGAGGCACCGGCGGCTCCGGCCAAGGCTGCTGCCGCCGCCGCCACGACGTCGTCGGGCACCGCGCTGAACAAGGTCACCGTCCAGGGCAAGGCCGAACGCCAGAAGGCCGGTCTGGGCTCGCGCGGCGGCGTCGGGATCCTGGGTTCGCAGGACGCGATGGACATCCCGTTCAGCACGCTGAACTACACCGAACAGCTGCTGCGCGACCAGCAGTCGCGCACGCTCGCCGACGTGCTGCAGAACGACGCCTCGGTGCGCGTGATGACGGCCGCGCAAGGCTTCGGCGAGGACTTCCAGATCCGCGGCTTCGCCGTGCCCAGCGGCGACGTCGGCTTCAACGGCCTGTACGGCCTGTCCTCGGGCAATCGCATGCCCGCGGAGATCATGGAGCGCGTCGAGGTCCTGAAGGGCCCGGCCGCGATGGTCAACGGCATGCCGCCGGGCGGCAGTGTCGGCGGCGCCATCAACGTGATCCCCAAGCGCGCCGGCGACGAGAACCTGACGCGGCTGACCACCAGCTTCGCCAGCGGCGAGCAGCTCGGCGTGGCCTTCGACGTGGGCCGCCGCTTCGGCGACAACAAGGCGTGGGGCGTGCGCATCAACGGCAGCTACCGCGACGGTGAAGCCAGCATCGACGACGGCAACGCGCGCCAGCGTTTCGCTTCCGCCGCGCTGGATTACCGCGGCACGCAGCTGCGCTGGAGCACGGACGTGTTCAAGCAGCACGAGAACATCCGCGGCTTCCGCTCGCAGCCCGCGTTCGTGGCCGGTCTGCTGAAGCTGCCGGAGGCGCCGGATCCGAGCAAGAACATCTACGGCAGCAACGCGCTGCTGGCCATCGACGACGAGGTGGTCGCAACCCGCCTGGAGTACGACGTCAGCGACCGCCTGACCGTCTGGGCCGGTGCCGGCTGGCGCGACAGCTGGTCCATGCAGGACTTCCCGACCGCCAGCACGCGGGCGGACGCGCAGGGCAACTTCCGCCTGATCGGCGCCTGGTACGACGCCTACTTCCAGACGACCAGCGCCGAAGCCGGCGCGCGCGCGCGCTTCGACACGGCCGGCATCGGTCACACGATCTCGGTCGGCGTGAGCCGGCTGGATCAGGAGACGGGCAGCTTCTATCTGGCCAACCCGACCTCGACGTCGGTGCCGTCCAACATCTACAACCCGGTGGAGATGCCGGCCGTCATCGGCGTGCGGCGACCGGCGACCCTGACTTCGGACACGCGCCTGTCAGGCGTCGCGATCGCCGACACGTTGTCCTTCCTGAACGAGCGTCTGCTGGTGACCGTCGGCGTGCGCGACCAGACGGCCGAGCTGACCGCCTATCCGAAGACCGCCACGAACTACTACAAGAAGAGTGCGGTGTCGCGCCTGGGCGGCGTGGTGTTCAAGGCCAGCGACGACATCTCGGTCTACGCCAACTACGCCGAGGGACTGACCCGCGGCGGCATCGCGCCGGCCACGGCGGTGAACGCCAACGAGGCCTTCGCCCCCTATCAGTCCAGGCAGATCGAAGCCGGCGTCAAGGTGGACTGGGGCAGCTTCCTGACCACCGCCAACGTCTACCAGGTCAAGAAGCCCAACACGATCAACGAGACCGTGCCGGCGGACTCGCAGGGCCGCACCGTGCGCTACAGCTTCGGCGGCGAGCAGCGCAACCGCGGTGTCGAGTTGTCCGCGCAGGGCGAGATCATCCGCAGCGTCCGCTGGCTGGCCAGCGCGTCCTTCACCGACGCCAAGCAGACCCGCACCACCAACGGCCTGAACCAGGGCAAGGACGCCACCGGCGTGGCGGACAAGACCGCCAGCGTCGGCGCCGACTGGAACGTGCCTGACCTGCCGGGTCTGGGCATCAACGGGCGGGTGATCTACACCTCCTCGGGCTGGCTGGACACCGCCAATACGCTGGCCGTCCCCGCGTGGACACGCGCCGACATCGGCGCCCGATACACCACCAGGATCGCCGGCGTGCCGACCGTCCTGCGCGCCAACATCGACAACGTCTTCGACCGCAACTACTGGTTGCTCAGCGGCACCTACGCGACGGTGGCCACCGGCCGCACGGTGGTGCTGTCGGCGTCGTTCGACTTCTGAGTCCCGGTGTCATCGCGTCACCCTTCCGTTCATCATCCGAGTCCCCCAAGGAGACCTCATGAACAAGAGCTTCCGTCCGTCTTTGTCCCCGTCCTCGCATCTGTCTTCGCGTCTGTCCGTCCTGTCGCTGCTGCTGGCCGCGGCCGGCGCCGCGCAGGCGCACCAGATCTGGATCGAGCAGCCCGCCGGCGCCAAGGAGCCCGCGGTGGTCCGCTTCGGTGAATTCGGCGAGAACCTGCGCGAGGCCTCGCCGGGCCTGCTGGACAAGTTCGGCCAGGTGCGCGCGATCCGCCTGGACGGCAAGGGCGAGCAGCCGGTCGATGCCGTCAAGGGCAAGGACGGCTACGCGCTGCCGTTCCGCGCAGAGGCCGGTGAATCGCTGCTGGCCGAGGACGCCGCCTGCCCGCTCTACAGCTTCAAGCAGGGCGAGAAGCAGGTGAGCAACTGGTACCGTCCGGCCGCCCGCCTGGTGACCGGCCACGCCGCGCTGCCTCCCAAACTGACGCTGGACGTGGTGCCGGCCGGTCAACCGGGCCAATTCAAGGTGTTCTTCCGCGGCCAGCCGCTGGCCAAGGCCAAGGTGTCGCTGGTGACGCAGTCGGGCTGGGCCAAGGAAGCCCATTCGGACGCGCAGGGCCTGGTCACCTTCGACCTGCCGTGGAAGGGCCAGTACGTGGCCGAGGTCGCGCACAACGACAAGACCGCCGGCGAACGCCAGGGTCCGAAGGGCGCCGAGAAGTACGACGCCGTGAACTACGTGACCTCGTTGACCGTGGTCAAGGCCGATGGCGTCGACCCGATCGCGGCCGGCCCGGCGGCCACGCCGAACAAGTGAGCGCGACGGTGAGCGCCGTCACCGGCCAGGCCACGAGCGCGGGCGCTTCTCGCGCCCCGGCGGCGGTCGCCCGCATTCGGGGTGTCCTGGGTGTGATGCCGCTGCTCTCGCGCATCGTCGCGGCGATCGGCGGCGGCTACGCGCTGGCGGCGCTGCTCAGCGTCGCGGTGCTCGCGTTGCCGGTGAGCCGGCCGCAGGCGGTCATCGGCGGCATGCTCGGCAGCTTCGCCGTGTACGCCGGCGCCGTCGTCTGGGTCTTCGCGGTGCGCAGCGCCACACGGGCGTGGGTCGGGCTGATCATCGCCGCGCTCCCACTCTTGCCGTTTGCCTGGTCCGTCTGGACCGCCGCCGCTTCCTCCGCATCGCCATGACCGTCGACGTCCAAGACTCCCCGACCGCGCCGCAGGCGCGCGGCATCCGGCAGACGATGTCGGACCTCCACATCTGGACCGGCCTGCTGCTGGGCTGGTTCCTGTTCGCGATGTTCCTGACCGGGACCGTCAGCTACTTCAAGGAGGAGCTGTCGCAGTGGATGCGGCCGGAGATCGCGCACCAGGCCGCGACGCCGGAACCGGCCGTCGTGGCCGGCCGCATCGCGAAGGAACTGGACACGCTGGCGGCGGGCACCTCGCAGTGGAGTCTGCGCCTGACCGACGACCGCCACAGCGTGGCCGACGCCTTCTGGCGCCTGCCGGCCAAGGAGGGCGCGCGGCGCGCGTTCAAGTCGGCGGTCTTCGATCCGCAGACAGGGGAGAAGGTGGTCGCCGCCCGCGAGACACTGGGCGGCGAATTCTTCTACCGCTTCCACTTCCAGTTCCATTACATGCCGGTGCTGTGGGGCCGATGGCTCGCCGGACTGGCGGCGATGTTCATGCTGGTGGCCATCGTCAGCGGCGTGATCACGCACAAGAAGATCTTCACCGACTTCTTCACCTTCCGCTGGGGCAAGGGCCAGCGCTCATGGCTGGACGCGCACAACGCGCTGTCGGTGTTCGGGCTGCCCTTCCATCTGATGATCACGTACACCGGCCTGGTGACGCTGATGGCGCTCTACATGCCGTGGGGCGAGCAGGCCGGCATCAATTCGCCGGCGCTGAAGAAGGAGCTGACCTCGGAACTCAGCGCTTTCATCCAGCCCGGAAAGCCCTCGGGCGAGAAGGCGCCCCTGGCGTCCGTCGAGGCGATGGTGCGCGAGGCCGAGAGCCGCTGGGGCTCGGGCAATGTCGCGCGCGTCACCGCGACGAATCCGGGCGACGCCGCGGCGCGCGTGGCCATCACGCGCGGCGAAGGCGGCCGCGTGTCGATGAGTCCGCAGTACCTGCTGTTCGACGGCGTCTCGGGCAAGCTGCTCGAAGACCGCAGCGGCGTCGGCGCCGCGGCCGAGACGCGCGGCGTGATGTACGGGCTGCACCTGGGCCGCTTCGGCGACGACACGACGCGCTGGCTGTACTTCATCGTCAGCCTCGCGGGCACGGCGATGGTCGGCAGCGGGCTGGTGATGTGGACGGTCAAGCGCCGCCAGAAGCTGCCCGATCCGGACAGGCCGTACTTCGGCTTCATGGTGGTGGAGCGGCTGAACATCGCCGCCATCGCGGGCCTGCCGCTGGCGATGAGCGGCATGCTGTGGGCCAACCGGCTGCTGCCGATGGGCCTGGACAAGCGCGCGGAGTGGGAAGTCCACGTGATGTTCATCGTCTGGGCGGTGACGCTGCTGCACGCGCTGGTCCGGCCGGCCAAGCGGGCGTGGATCGAGCTGTTCTGGCTGGGCGCCGCGTCGCTGGCGCTGCTGCCGGTCGGCAACGCGCTGACGACGGATCGTCCGCTGTGGCGCAGCGTCGCGCAGGGCGACTGGACCTTCGCGGCCGTCGAGCTGATGTTCTGGGCCTTCGCCGCGCTGCTGACCTACTTGGCGATCCGCACGGCGCGCCATGTGCCCAAGGGCAAGCCGGCGCCGAAGGCGAAACGCGCCGCGCCGTCGGGGCAGGACGGGACGCCGGTGAAGGCGGGGGCCAGGGCAGCGGTCAAGGCTTCTCGGATGCCGCCGCCGCCGCCCTCCGGCGAGGCCGGCATGGCACTGCGGTCGGGCGGGGAGGGCGCGCGATGATGCACGTCCTGAGCCTGCTGATCTGCGTGGCCGCCTTCGCGGCGCTGGCGATGGCGACGGACCGCGCGCAATCGGACGTGCTCGGCCACGAGCTGCCCGCCGCCCAGTCGAAGGCGCTGCGCAGCGCCGGCTGGGGACTGCTGCTGGCGAGCCTGGCGCTCGTCGTCTCCGTGCAGGGCTGGGGCCTGGGGCTGGTCAGCTACAGCGGCCACACCAGCTTCGCGGCGGGCGTGGTGTTCGTCGCCCTGATCGTGCACCAGCGCAAGGCGCCGAGGCGCCGCCGCTGATCTTTCTCCGGGAGCCGCGGGCGGGGAGACGCCATGGCGGTTCCGGGTGTGGGGGAATCCCATCCGCGTGTAGTCCTTCGCCTGACCCCGTGTCGGCCAGCGTCCCCACCTCGGCTCGGGGCCGGTCCGCCTCGAAAAACTGTCGCCCGTGGCTGATCATTGAGTCATTCAGGGAGACAAGAAATGAAGGTTGCACTGATCGAGGACAACGCGCTGCTGCGACGCCTGATGGTCTCGCGCCTGCAGTCCGAGGCGTCCATCACCGTGGTGGGGCAGGCCTCCAGCGAGGATGCCGCGATGAGCACGATCGCGCTGAGCGCGCCGGACGTCGTGCTGGTGGACCTGAGCATCGACGGCGGATCCGGCCTGGGCGTGATCGAACGCCTGCGCGCCGCGCGCTTTCGCGGCCGTATCCTGGTGCTGAGCTCGGAAGACCGCTCCGCCTACGAATCCCGCGTCCTGTCCTGCGGCGCGGACGGCTTCTACGACAAGGCCTGCGACTTCGAACGCCTGGTCGACGAACTCTGCACGTTGGCCAACAGCGCCTGGATGGCCCATTGATCCCTCACGGCGCCGCTAGGTCGGCATCCTCCCCGCAGGAACAGTAGAGTGCAGGGGGTTGCATCGGGACCCCGCACATGTCTTCAGCATCACGCGACATCATCTTCAGCGGTACCGGTCCTGGTGGGCAGACCCAGGACGGATGCTCGGTGGAGCTCTACCGCCGCGCACGCTACGCCTGCGAGATCGAACACCTTCGGTCCATGCTCCCGGCCGGGACCACGGTGCTCGAACTCGGATGCGGCACTGGGCTGCTGACTCACCGACTGCTGGATTTCGGCTGCGAGGTGACCGGCGTCGACAATTCGGCCGAGATGTTGAAGCATGTCTCCGACCGGGTCCGGAAGGTCCATGCCGACATCGAACAGCTGGCGCTGGAAGAGCGCTTCGATGTGGTCCTGTTGCCGAGCGGCCTCATCAATCATGCGGATGCAGCCGTGCGACGCGCCTTTGTCGCCGCGGCCGCGCGCCACGTCGCGCCGGACGGCGTGCTCATCCTCAAATGCCAGAACGCGCAGTGGCTGCGCACCGCGGTGACCGGCCAACTCGTCAAGAGCGACGGGATGTCGATTGAACTGGTGCAGGTCGACCGGACGCCGCATACGCAGGAGCCTCAGGAACCTCAGGAACCTCAGGAACCTCAGGTGCCGCAGGTGCGCATGACGCTGAAATACACGCTGGGTGAAGACGTCTGGACGCATGCGTTCGTCGTCGTGCCCATGGACGAGCCTGCCATCGCGCAACTGCTGAACGAGGCAGGCTTCGCCGTACCGGAAGCGCTGGACGCGAAGCGAGAGTGGTTCCTTGCTGGCCTCAATGCGCGTGATCGCCGTGACCGGCGCCCTTGCCCTCCTTCGCCGGCATCGCCGCGTTGAGCGCGCGCACCGGTGCCTTGACCTCGACGGTCTGCCGCGCGCCGCTGCGATCCTCGAAGGTCAGCGTCAACGGCACCTGATCGCCGGCCTTCACCTGCGCGGGGAGGTCCAGGAACATCAGGTGATAGCCGCCGGGCTTGAGTTCCACCGTCTTGCCCGCCGGCAGCTCGACCGCGGGGATCTGACGCATGCGCATGACGTTGTCCTGCATCACCATCTCATGCACCTCGGCCTTGGGCGTCAGCGGCGTGGCCACGGCCACGAGCCGGGTGTCCTTGGCGGCGGTCAGTTTCATGAACGCCCCGGTGGCCTTCTGCTGCGGGACGGTCGCACGCACCCAGGCGTCGTCGACCTTCACCTGTGCGTGGACCATGGAAGCGAGCAGCGAACCTGCGACGAGCAGCAGCGGGTGGATCTTGGAAGTCATGTCGGTTCTCCAGAAAATTTGCAGACGGAAATCTGAGTTGCGCCCTCTCCCGCTTGCGGGGAGAGGGCGGGGGGGAGGGCCGGGGTCGGTGCAGGACGCACCTCAGGCATGGAGCAACTGCCGCACGTCCTCGGCGACGTCGGCAGCGCTCATCTCGTGCTTGATGGCCAGGCGCGCCTTGCCCTGCCGGTCGAAGACGGTGCTCAAGGTCGAGTGGTCCATCGTGTAGCTGCTGCCGGTGGGGACCTTGCCGTAATAGACCTTGAACTCCTTGGCGACGGCGGCGGTCCCCTCGAGGTCACTGTAGAGCCCGAGGAAGCTCGGGTTGAACGCGGCCGTGTAGGCCGCGAGCACCGGCGCGGTGTCGCGCTCGGGGTCGATGGTCACGAAGAGGACCTGGAAGTCCTTGGCGTCCTCGCCCAGCATCTGATGCACGGCCGCGGCGCGTGAGAGCGCGGTCGGGCAGACGTCCGGGCACTGCGTGAAACCGAAGAACACCATCACCACCTTGCCGCGGAAGTCGGCCAGGCGATGCGGTCGGCCGTCGGAGCCCTGGAGCGCGAAGTCGCTCGCGTAGCTCACCAGCGAGAGATCGATGCCATGGAAGGTCGGCGAGGGCTTGCAGGCCGTCAATGCCCACGTCAACGGCAGCAGGCAGGTGGCGATGGTCAAGGTACGGCGACGCGCGTCAGGCGCGCGTGGTGCGAGAGAGGGGTGTCGCATGATCAGAAGGCGTGGACCGACCCTGGCGCGCAGGAACGCATGGGCGCGAGCGAACGCGACAGGTCAGTCGGAAAGTGCTTCGCATCCGGCATGGAGCGAAGTGCGCATCAGCCGCGAGGCGGCGATCAGGCGGCGGCGGGAGGCCCGCGTGCGAGCGAGGGCGCCCACGCGAAGAGCGGGCGCGGGGCGGTGAAGAACAGGCGGGGATGCTCGAACGTCAACGCGTCCGGCGGCGTCCACTGCACAGTGGCGGGCGGCAGATCCGGCGCGCCATGGTGGATGGCGCAGTAGTGGCACTTCATCGACGAGTTCATCAGCGATGCGCTGTCGCGGCTCGCGTCGGCATCGATGACCACCAGCTTGGCGCCGGTCGCGGAGCAGATCTCCGCAAAAGTGGCGCCCTGGCGGACCAGCATCGCATGCGACAACGACGGCAGCATCGCCGCGAGCAGGATCGTGAAGCTCACGATCCATGCCCAGCGCTTGGTCGATGTCCGTGACGGATGCATGCGGGAAATTTTATGACGAGATGCCACCGTGGCACCGGGGCGGACAAGGCCTGACCCTTTTCAAGCGGACCCGGCCTTCGGCGATGACGCCGCATCCTCACAAGATAGCAGCGCACGGGTGCGGCGGATGTTCGGAAGCGAACTTAGCGTGGCTGCATCGCGAACATTGACGATTCATGCAGCGCTGGGCGCTCTCCCCGCGCGGAGGAAATCACAGGGCGAGCGGCATCGCACCTTCAATTGGTGGACGCGCGGCCGATGATGCTCCGTTGGGATGCGTCCGCGCATTCACGATAACAAATGAGGTGACTTTGAGTTCCCGAGAAACCGGATCCTTCGCTCGTTGTGGAAAAGCAGGCCTGTGGCGTCTTGCCCTGGCCGCGTCGATCGCCTGTTGCGGTACGGGTGTGCTGGCCCGGGACGCGTTGCTCGACCAAGCATCGTCATTGCTCGCGCGCCGCGATCCCGCGGCCGCGTATGCGCTGCTGGTCACCGCCGAAGCCAGCCGCGCCGGCGCTCCGGACTTCGACTATCTCTTCGGGATCGCCGCATTGGACTCCGGCCATGTGACGCGCGCCATCTTCGCGCTGGAGCGCGCCGTCGATGCGCGACCTGACGATCGGCTCGCGCGGGCCGAATTGGGCCGGGCCTACCTGGCCGCCGGCGATGCCCGGCGGGCGCGTGAGCAACTGGTGCTTGCCCGCGGCGGCGATACGCCGCCCGACGCGGCAGCCGCCATCGACCGCGTGCTGGGCGTGGTCGATCAGGTCGTTCCGCGGCGCGGGACCCGTGTGTCCGGCTATGTGGAACTCGGCGCCGGCCATGACAGCAACGTCAACAGCGCGACCAACCAGGGGGAGTTCGCGATCCCCGCGTTCGGCGGCATCCTTTTCCAGACCGCGCCGGAGAACCGTCGCCGAGCGGCCTCTTTCGGAAGCGTCGCGGCCGGCGCGCTTGCCGAGTTGCCGCTGGCGGCGGACTGGAGTCTCATCGGCGCCGCGAACCTCCGACACACGGCCAATCGCGACGTCCACGACATGGACACGGTGCTGGCCGACGCGACCGCCGGCGTCCGGCACACGGCCGGTTCGCAGAGCCAGACCCTCGCCGTGCAGGCCGGCTCCGCCCGGGTCGGATCGCGGCGCTACCGCGATGTCGGCGGCGTGACCGCGCAGTGGCAGTCGCAGTTCGACGAGAACATCCAGGGAAGTCTATTCGGCCAATGGTCGCGCCAGGACTTCCCCGGCGAGGTCGGCCGCGACAACGACCGGTCCGTGCTCGGTATGGGTCTGGCGCGCAGCTTCAGCGGCGGCGCGACGCTGGCATTCGGCAGCGTCTACGTCGCGCGTGAAGACACCAGCGCCGACTTCGCGTCCTTCGGACACCGCGGGCGCGGCGTGCGGATCGGCGTCGAACGGCGCCTGACCGGCGCGCTTGACCTGGTGGGTGACGCGCAATTCGAAGATCGACGCTACGGCGGCGAGGAGCCGTTCTTCGACACCGCCCGCCGCGACCGGCAGAAGGACGTGTCCGCCGGCCTGCGGTACCGGGTCGCCGATCGGTGGGAACTCGCCGGTCAGCTGCGCTACACACGCGCCTCGTCCAACGTCGTCCTCTACGACTACGTGCGCACCACCCTCCAGATCACCCTCCACAGGAGCTTCCCATGACCCTCGATGCACGACGGCCCTCCGACCGTCGCGTGGGCACCGCCTCCGTGCCCGGCCTGCGCCGTCTGGTAGCGACGGCCGCGTTGTGCGCAGTATCCGGGCTGGCCTGGTCGAGCCCGTCGGCGACCGTGCTGTTCTCGAGCGGCGAGGTGCACGCGGTCTCCGCCAAGGGCGAGGTGCGCGAACTCAAGACAGGGGCTCAGGTCGACTCCGGCGAGACCGTGCAGACGGGCAAAGGGCGCGTGCAACTGCGCATGGTCGACGGCGCCATGATGGCGCTCAGCGAGCAGACCACCCTGCGACTGGACGACTACCGCGTGGCGGGCGCTCCGGGCGGTGAGGAGCGCGGCTTCATGAGCCTGGTCCGCGGCGCGTTGCGCACGATCAGCGGGAGCATCGGCCACCCGCGCGCCGAGGAGTACCGGCTCGACACGCCGTCGGGCACGATCGGGATCCGCGGTACCGAGTACACGGCGGCCGTCAGCGGAGACGATGCCCTGGAGGTGGGTGTCATCGGCGGCCGCGTGGCGGTCTGCAACGACGGCGGTTGCGTGGACGTGCCCAAGGGCTTCACGGCGTTGGCGCCGAACCGGTCCGTGAAGCCCGCCGTCAGCGTGAAGCCGCTGGTGCTCCTGCAGCCTGGCAATGCGGCCGCGGTCGCGGCCATCCCGACGGAGGCGGCAACGCCCGTCGGGGAGATCCCCGCCTCCCGCAACACGCCCTCATCGGGAGAACATGTGTCGCAATTCCTGGTCGCGGCCATGACGCCGCCGGTCGCCGGGGCGCCCGTCACGGGAGCGGGTGCGCCGGCGGACGAGGATCTCCTGCCACCACTGCCAGGCTCCGCCGCCGTCGGATCTCCGTCGGGCGTCGGCGCGGGCGGGCAGAACGCGCCGATCGTGGTTGTGGCGCCCCCCGCGGCTTCGCCATCGCCATCGCCATCGCCGTCGCCGTTGCCGTCGCTGCCACCGCCGCCCGCACCCGCACCCGCACCCGCACCGGCACCAGGCCCATCTGGACCGCCGGCTCCTCCGACGCCGCCGACGCCCACGGTCCCGGGGCCGGTTCCCATCCCGCTGCCCGACGGCAACGTCACGCTCGGTCTGGTGTGGAGCACCGACAAGGGCGAAGTCGCTTCCGGGCTGACACAGGGCAAGGCGCACTTCAACCCCACGGGCGGCCTGCTGGACGCGGACAACCCCGCGACCGGCAAATCGATGCTCGAGAAGGGCCGGCCAACGGACGTCGGCGTTGATGGCGTCATCGGGTGGGGGCGATGGAGCGACGGCCAGAGCAAGGTCAAGGGCACCTCCAACGGCAAGGGCGTCGGCAACGGCAACCTCGCCACCCTGCATTACTTCGCCATTGCGCAGACCCCGACGGGGCCGGTGACCGGCGCGTTCTCGTCGATGGCGTCCACGGCGCCGACGGTGCAGTCCGACGGCAAGCTGGTGGCCGTCGGCGTTGTGAACGGGGCCGGCGGGTCGTTCAACGCGTCGTTGCAGCTGCAGCTCGGCGGCAGGGCGAGCTACTCGCTCACGGTGCCCGTGGCCGGCCAGACCTTCTCGCTGGTGGGCGTGGCGACGCAGACCTCGGCGTCCGGCTTCTCCGGCGTCTCGCTGATTTCCAGCACCGGGTCCGGCTGTCAGGGCGGATGCACCGGCAGCCTGGGCAACAACGTCTCGGTGATCGGCCAGATCGCCGGCGCGGCGGGCACGCGGGCCGGCGTGGCCTACGGCTTCGACAGCCGCATCGGCAATGTGTCGGGCGTGATCATCTTCAAGCGTTGAACCGATGAACTCACCCGACCCTCGCCACCCTCGACGCTCCGTCGAAGCGGTCCGGCTCAAAGGCCTGATCGAAACCTGCATCATGATGTCCATGAGCCGGGACCGCCAGGCCCTGCTGCAGCAGCTGCTCGGCGAAGGCCGCCGTCTGCTGCATTGCGACGGCGCCACGATGTACATGGTGACGGAACAGCAGACGCTGCGCTTCGAGCTGCGCACCCGCAGCGATCCCTTGCCATCCCAGCAGATCCCGCTATACCACGAGCACACCGGCCGTCCCAACGAGAACTTCGTCTCGGTGTATACGGTGCTGCACAACCGCGCCGTGCTGATCGACGATGTCTATGCGGAGAGCCGGTTCGACCTGACCGGCACGCGCGCTTTCGACGTCGCGACCGGATATCGCACCGTGTCCATGCTGACGGTGCCGATCGCCCCCCGCGGCGGTGCGCCGATCGGCGTGCTCCAGTTCATGAACGCGCTGGATCCCGCCACCGGCGCCATCGTTCCATTCGATCCCGAGACGGTGTCCCTGGTGGAGGCGATCGCGGCCCAGGCGGCGGTGGCGCTGGACAACCTGTCGCTGGTGGAGTCGCAGAAGGACCTGATGGGCAGCCTGATCCGGGTGCTCGCCAACGCGATCGACGCCAAGAGTCCCTACACCGGCCGCCATTGCGAGCGTGTGCCGGAGTTGGCGATCATGCTCGCGCGTGCGGCGAGCGACGCCACCGACGGCCCGCTCAGACATTTCGCCTTCCGGTCCGAGGAAGAGTGGGAGGAGTTCCGCATCGGCGCGTGGCTGCACGATTGCGGCAAGGTGACGACACCCGAGTACGTGATCGACAAGGCGACCAAGCTGGAGACCATCCACAACCGCATCCACGAGGTCCGGATGCGCTTCGAGGTCCTGCGGCGCGACCTGGAGATCGCGGCGCTGCAGGCGCGGCTGGACGGCAAGTGGACCGGCGACGTCCAGTCGGCGCATGAGACCGCGCTCGCGCAGCTCGAGGCGGACTTCGCGTTCGTGGCCAAGTGCAACGTTGGCACGGAGACGATGGACGATGAGGCGGTCGACCGACTGCATCGTGTCGGTGCCCGCCGCTGGACGAGGCACTTCGATGACCGTCTCGGCCTGTCGGCGGCCGAGCTGGCGAGCCGCGACGGCGAGGCCGACGCGGAACTGCCCTGCAGCGAACCGCTGCTGTCCGACCGCCTGCGCGACATCGTGCCGCGTCCGGCGGAGGACCGGCCGGATCCTGCCTACGGCTTCCGCATGGACGTCCCCGAACATCTCTACAACCGCGGCGAGCTGCACAACCTCGGCGTGCGCAGCGGGACGCTGACGCAGGAGGAGCGCTACAAGATCAACGAGCACATGGTGCACACGGTCATCATGCTCGAGCAGATGCCGTTCCCGAAACATCTGCGCCGCGTGCCGGAGTACGCCGGCACGCATCACGAGCGCATGGACGGAAAGGGCTATCCGCGCCGGCTCGGTCCGGACCGCCTGTCGGTGCCCAGCCGCATCATGGCGGTCGCCGACATCTTCGAAGCGCTGACGGCGTCGGACCGTCCGTACAAGAAGCCCAAGAAGCTGTCGGAGGCGCTGGCGGTGCTGCAGCGGATGGCGGGGCCGCACGTCGATCCGGACATCTTCAACCTGTTCCTGACCTCGGGCGTCTACCTCGACTTCGCGCGCAAGCACCTGGACCCGTCGCAGATCGACGTGGAGGACGCGAGCGCCTACCAGGCCGCAGGCGCCAATGGCTGAGATCGGCCTCCGGATGCCGCGCCGCGCCTGGCTCGTGCCGATAGGCGCGATGCTGGCGGCGATGGCGCTGATCCTGCAAGACCCCGTCCCTTTGCGCGTGGCGCGCAACGCCGTGTTCGACCAGTTCCAGCGCTGGCATCCGAGGCCTTATCTGGCGCCTCCCGTGCGGATCATCGACATCGACGAGGAAAGCCTGCGACGCATCGGTCAGTGGCCGTGGTCCCGTGCCCAGGTGGCGCGCCTGCTGGATGCCACGCGGCAGCTCGAGCCCGCATCGATATCGCTCGACATCATGTTCCCCGAACCCGAGGGGCAGACGCGCGCCGATGCGGGCGGCCGCGCTTCCGACGATCCCGACCAGATGCTGGCGCAGGCGCTGCGACGCGGCCGGGTCGCACTCGGCGCCGCGCTGACCGGACCGCGGGAAGCAGGCGACAAGACCGCCGCAGCCCTCTGGCTGTCGAAGGCCGGCTTCATCGCTGTCGGGGGCGAGCCGACCCGCTCGGTGCCGGCATTCTCGAGCAGCGTGACCAATCTCCGTGACCTGCAGCTGGCCGCGGCGGGGCTGGGCGCGATGACCTTCATGCCTGACGTGGACGGCGTCGTGCGCCGGGTACCGCTGCTGTTCAGCCTGCAAGGCCGGCCGGTGCCGTCGCTCACCGCAGAGGCGCTGCGCCTGGCCGCCGGCGCCGACGCCTATGTCGTCAACACTGCCGCGGACGCTGGCGGTGTCGTCGACCTGCGCATCGGCACGCATCGCGTCGACACCGATCAGACCGGCGCCTTGTGGATGCACTTCGCGCGCCCGCAGGCGGAACGCTACATGCCGGCGTGGCAGGTGCTGGAGGGGCGCGTTCCCCCGGCGTCGCTGAGGGGCCGCATCGTCCTGATCGGCACCTCGGCGCAAGGCCTGCTGGATCTGCGCTTCAGCCCGCTGGGGAGCGTCATTCCCGGTGTCGAAGTCCATGCGCAGGCGCTCGAGCAGATCGTGTCGGGTCAACAGCTGCGCAGACCCGGATGGGTGCCTGCCGCGGAGGGGATCGTCGCCTTGATCGGCTGCATCGCGGTGGGCATGGTCGCGATGAGGGTGCGTCCGGGCCGATCGAGCCTCCTCTTCCTCGGACTGACCGGTGCCATCGGACTGGCGGCATGGACGTCCTTCCGCTTCGAACGCCTGCTCCTGGATCCCGGTGGGCCCGTCCTGGCGATGGCGCTCGTCTTCGGCCCGACCATGTTGATGCGTCATCGGTGGGCGGAGCGGCGTCAGCGCTGGATGCAGACGACGTTTTCGCGGTATGTCTCGCCCAATCTGATCAACTACCTGTTGGCGAACCCGCAGGCGCTGGAGCTGGGCGGTCGGCGCCAGCGGTGCAGCTTCGTGTTCACCGACCTGGAAGGCTTCACGGGGAGGATGGAGTCGATGGATCCGTCGGTCGCGGTATCGGTGCTGAACACCTACCTTGACCGGATGATCGCCATCGCGTTCGAGCACGACGGCACACTGGACCGCATCGTGGGAGACGCGGTCGCAATCATGTTCTCCGCGCCGGTGCCGCAGGTCGACCACGAAGCGCGCGCGCTGCGTTGCGCGCTGGAGATGCAGGCGTTCGCGCGGGAGCATCTCGACACGCTGCAGCGGCAGGGCATCGCGTTCTGCGAGACCCGCATCGGTGTGCATACCGGTGAAGTGACCGTGGGCAACTTCGGCGGGGCAACACTCTTCGACTACCGGGCCCTGGGCGATCCGGTGAACACGTCGGCGCGGCTGGAGGGCGCCAACAAGTTCCTTGGAACCTCGCTCTGCGTGTCGGAGGAGACGCTGCGGGGATGCCCAGGGGCCGTGACGAGACCCATCGGGCGCTTGCGGCTGGCAGGCCGCTCGACCTACCTGATGGTCCACGAGGCCTTGGCGGCGGATGGGCGTGACGCCGAAGCCGACGCCGACTACGCGCGCGCCTTCGAGTTGATGCGAAGCGGCGACCCTGCCGCGCTCGCGGCGTTCGAGATCCTGGCGGCCGGCCGTCCCGAGGACAAGCTGGTCGCGTTGCATCTGAACCGGATGAGGGCCGGTCGGTGCGACGACGCGATCGATCTGATGGCGAAGTAGCCTGGCTCGAGGCCACTGCCTCCTGGGCGGATCATTCCGCCAAGCGTCTGCCGTTGAGGCGTGACAGACGGTCGAGCCCCACTGCGTTTCATCCCGCCCGGATGGCGGATCATCGGCTCCAGCTCGCCGGAATGGGACCGGCGTGGATCATTGGCTCCGCGTCGATTGCGGTTCCGGATCGGCCTGAAGACAACGACCACGCTCCGAGGACCGCTCCATGATGCTCGTGTCACGGCGGGGAAAGACGGCATCGACCGCCCGCGGGACGATGGCGGCACTGCGCGCCGACTGACGCCTCCAAGGCTGAGGGGCCAGTCCGGAAGACGGCCGCCTCAATACGTCTTGTACGGCAGGAACTTCCCGCTCATCACGATGCTGACGCGATCGCCCTTCGGATCGGGTTCGCGCTGCAGGTCCATGCGGAAGTCGATCGCGCTCATGATGCCGTCGCCGAACTCTTCGTGGATCAGCTCCTTGAACGTCGTGCCGTAGACGCTGATCAGCTCGTAGAAGCGGTAGATCAGCGGATCCGTCGGCACCGACGTCGGCAGGCTGCCCTTGTAGGGCACGACCTTGAGCCACTGCGTCTCCGCCTCGGTGAGGTCGAAGATCCCCGCGAGCGTCGCGGCCTGCGCATCGTCGAAGGTCATCTGCCCCAGGCAGCCGGCCGTGACCCACTCCTTGCTGAGGCCGACCGCCTCGGCCACGTCGGACCACTTCAGGCCCCTGGCCACCTTGGTGGCGATGATCTTTTCGGTGACGTCGAGTCGGCTCATGGGATGCTCCTTGCTGGGGTGACGGGATGGCTGCGCTCCACCAGGAAGTCCATGAGGTGGTTGCGCATCGGGTAGTACTGGGGATCGTGGTGCAGCGTGGCGCGCTGGCGCGAGCGGGCCATCGTGTTCACGACGATCTCCGCGACCCGCGCATTCGGGCCGTTCGACATCAGCATCACGCGGTCGGCGAGCAGGATGGCTTCGTCGACGTCGTGCGTGATCATGAAGACCGTCTGGCGAGTGGCGGCGCAGATCTTGAGGAGCTCGTCCTGGATGGTGCCGCGCGTGAGCGCATCCAGCGCGCCGAAGGGCTCGTCGAGCAGCAGCATGCGCGGCTCGATCGCGAAGGCGCGCGCGATGCCGACGCGCTGCTTCATGCCGCCGGAGAGCTGGCTCGGCTTCTTGTCGAGCGCCGGCGTCAGGCTGACCAGCGCCACGTACTTGCACACCTGCTCGTCGATCTTCGCCTTCGACCAGTCCGGCCACTTGCTGCGGACCGCGAAGGCGATGTTCTGCCGCACTGTCAGCCAGGGCATCAACGCATGGCCCTGGAAGACGACGCCGCGGTCCAGCCCCGGTGCGACGACCTCGCGGCCGTCGACGATGACGTGGCCGTCGCTCGCCCGCTCCAGACCGGCGAGGGTGTTGAGGATGGTCGTCTTGCCGCAGCCGCTGTGGCCGACGATGCAGACGAACTCGCCTTGACGCAGCGTGAAGTTCACGTCCTCGAAGATGGTCGTATCGCCGTAACGCTTGGCCAGGCCTTCGACACGGACCAGCACGGGCGACCTGTCGGGCATGGTGTCGACCGCCGCCGCGGCACCCTGTTCCAGGGGATCAATCCGCATACGTCACCGCCTTCTGCGCGCGGGCGAACAGCCCGTCCAGCGTCATGCCCACGAGGCCGATCACGAGGATGGCGAAGACCACGTTGGGCAGGCTGAGGTTGTTCCACTCGTTCCAGACGAAGTAGCCGATGCCGGTGCCGCCCACCAGCATCTCCGCCGCGACGATCACCAGCCAGGCGATGCCCATGCTGATGCGCATGCCGGTGAGGATGGTCGGCGCGGCGGCGGGCAGGATGACTTCGAGCGCGCGGCGCAGCGGTCGGACCTCCAGCGTGCGGGCGACGTTGAGCCACTCCTTGCGCACGCCGGCGACGCCGAAGGCCGTGTTGATCAGCATCGGCCAGACGCTGCAGATGAAGATCACGAAGATGCCGCTCGCCGCCGAATCCTTGATCGTGTAGAGCGCCAGCGGCATCCACGCCAGCGGCGAGATCGGCTTGAGCACCTGGATGAAGGGATCGAGCGCGCGGTGGATCAGCGGGCTCATGCCGATCGCGAAGCCCAGCGGGATCGCGACGAGCGCGGCGAGCACGTAGCCCAGCGCGACGCGCCCCAAAGAGTAGGCGAGCTGCAGGCCGATGCCCTTGTCGTTGGGGCCTTTGTCGTAGAACGGATCGGCGAGGTGATGCACCACCGTCGCGCCCATCTGCGCAAGCGTCGGGAAGCCGCTTTTCGTCGTCACTGGAGAGGTGCTTGCGCCGGCGTCGGCAGGCACGGGCTTGCCCATGAGCCTGGCGTATTCGATCTGCTCGGGCGTCATGGCCGGCGCGGCGGCGGTCGCGAGAGAGGCGGCCCCGGCATTCATCGTCGCCAGGTGCCAGATGCCCAGCAGAAGCCCGAAGAGCAGCAGCGAGAGCAGGGCGGCGCGCGCGTTCAGCGATGTCATCGACGATCCCCGGTCACGCGCGCTTGATCGCGAAGCCCGCCACGTAGGCATCGGGCTGCGCGGGATCGAAGGTCTTGCCCATGACGCTGAACTTCGGATACGCGCCGTCCGGAACGGCCTGATCGAGCGCCTTCATCTGCTTCTTCGCGTCGGTGAGCAGGAAGACCTTCTCCGCGATCTGCCTGTAGTTCACGTCGCCCTTCAGGTAGCCCCAGCGCTTCATCTGCGTGAGCATCCACACGGCCATGCTCTGCCAGGGGATCGGGTCGAAGTCGGCGCGGTCGGGCACGACGCGCACGTTGCCCAGACCGTCCGCGAACTTGCCGGTCAGCACCTGCGCGATCACCGTCTCGGGTTGGTTGAGATAGGCCTGCGGCGCGATGACCTTGGCGATGAGCTCGCGGTTGCGCGCCTCGCGCGCCATCGCGGCGGAGGTCAGCACCGCGCGGTACAGCGCGGCGAAGGTGTTCGGATGCTTCTGGATGAACTCGGTGCTGGTGCCGAAGGCGCAGCAGGGGTGGCCGTTCCACAGTTCCTTCGACAGGATGTGGATGAAGCCGGCTTCCTCGAAAACGGCGCGCTGGTTGAACGGATCCGGGCCGAGGAAGCCGTCGATGTTGCCGGCCCGCAGATTGGCGACCATCTCCGGCGGCGGCACGACGCGGATCTGGATGTCACGGTCTGGATCGAGCCCCGCTTCCGCCACGTAGTAACGCAGCAGGAAGTTGTGCATCGAGTACTCGAACGGCACGGCAAACTTGAAGCCCTTCCACGACTTCGGATCGCGCCTGTCCTTGTGCTTCATCGCCAGCGTGATGGCCTGGCCGTTGGTGTTCTGGATGGTCGCCACGTTCATCGGCGTGGCCGTCGCGCCCAGCCCCAGGCTGATGGCCAGCGGCATCGGGCTGAGGAAGTGCGTGGCGTCGTACTCCTTGTTGATGATCTTGTCGCGGATCAGCGCCCAGCCGGCGGTCTTCACGACTTCAACGTTCAGTCCCTGCTTGGCGTAGAAGCCCAGCGGGTGCGCCATGATCAGCGGCGTCGCGCAGGTGATGGGGATGAAGCCGATCTTGAGATCCTTCTTCTCGAGCGCGCCGCGCTCCTGCGCCATCGCCTGCAGCGGCGCGATCGGGAGCACGCTGCCGATGGCGGCCATCGCGCTGCCGCGGCCGACCGCGCGCAGGAAACGTCGCCGCAGCGCATCCTGCGGGAACAGCGCCTTCACCAGCGCCGCTTCGACGAACTGGTTGGATTCGGCTTCGATGTCCGTCGTGTCCATCGCATCGGCCCGCGTCCGTAGCGTCGAGACGGCCTGGTCACGGTCGAGTTGGCGGGCGTGCTCCGCCTCGCTGCCGTGGCGGCCGCAGGCGCAGTGCATCAGCAGCGGCCGATCAGCGTCGTAAGGGTCGTGTCGGAGGTCGCTCATCGCTGCTTTCCAGGTCGGTGGACGGAGGACTCCACTCTAGGAAAGCACGACGGTTCGCGGCATCGTGCGCGGCGTGGTTCTCGTGTAGGGGTGGCACTACAAACCTCGCGATCGCCCTCGGCCATGACATCGTTCAGCCAAGCGCGGGCTCTCCACGGGGCATGGGGCACCCCTCCAGGGACCCCAAGCCCCATTCCGGCCCCACTGAGACTCGCTGACCTCGTGTCTTTCCTGGACCGAGGTCAGGGGAAGAGGAGCTCGCGCCTCACGGCGAAGAGGGTCAACTCCACGTCGTTGCGCACACCGGTCTTCTCAAGGATGCGCGCGCGGTAGGTGGAAACGGTGTTGGAGGACAGGACGAGCTGCTCCGCGATCTCTCCGACGCTGCGACCCGCCACCAGCATCTGGAAGACCTGATGCTCGCGGTGCGACAGCACCTCATGCAACGGGACGCCGTCATCCGCGGCGAAGCCGTCCCCGATGGCGGCGGCCAGATGCTCGGCGACGCTGGGCGTGATGAAGCGGCGTCCGCGCGCGACGGTGCGCACGGCATCGATCATCTGCTCGCTGTCGGCGCTCTTGTTGAGGTAACCGGCTGCGCCCAGCTTGAGACTGCGCACCGCGTACTGCCGGTCCGGATAGGTGGAGAGCATCAGCACCGGCAGTTTCGGGAACTCGCTGCGCAGCGCCTTGAGGATGTCGAGCCCGTCGCGCTGCGGCATCGCGATGTCCAGCAGCACCACGTCCGGACCCGCACCGGCCGCAGCACCGGCGCGCACCTGCTGGATCGCCTCGGGACCGTTGGCGGCCTCGCCCATCACACGCAGGTCGCTGGCTTCGGCGAGGATCTGCTTAATGCCCTCGCGCACGATGCGGTGGTCGTCGCAGATCAGGACGCGGATGGTCATGACGGCATTCCTTCCGGCGCTGCGCCTTCGAGCGGCATCACCAGCCGCACCGTCGTGCCGCGCCCCGGTGCGCTGGAGATGCCCAGCCGTCCGCCGAACTGCGCCGCGCGTTCGCGCATGCCGAGCACGCCGTAGCTGCGCGCGTCGTTGAGCGCCTCGTCACGGGCGCCCACGCCGTCGTCGCTGACCTGCAGGTAGAGCACCGGAAGCGGCGGCGCATCGACGTCGATGCGGATCTCCACGCGCGAGGCCTTCGCGTGACGCGCGACGTTGGATAGCACCTCCTGGAAGATGCGGAAGACCGCGATCGCCAGGCCGCCTTCCGGCGGGACGACGTCGGCGGCGACGAAGATGCGGAAGCGCACGTCGCGCTCGTCGCTGCCGGCGAGCTGGAACTCCTGCGCCTGCCATTCGAGCGCGGCCCAGAGACCTTGGTGATCGAGGATGCTGGGGCGCAGGTCCGTGATGATGCGACCGACGGCATCCACCGCGGTGTCGACCAGGCCGCCCATGCGGTGGCACTTCGCCACCATGGCGTCGCGTTGCGCGTTGTCGCCGACGCGGCGTTCCAGCCAGTTGAGGTCCATCTTCAGCGCGACCAGCAGCGAACCGAGTTCGTCGTGGATCTCGCGCGCGATGCGCTTGCGCTCGGTCTCGCGGACAGCTTCGAGGTGATGGGCGAGTTCGCGCAGCTGCGAGGTGCGCTCGGCGACACGACGTTCGAGCTGGTCGTGACTGGCGCGCAGCTGCTCCTCGGCCTGCCTGCGCTTGGAGATGTCGACGAAGGTGACCACGGCGCCCTGGACCTGGCCATGCTCGAAGAGCGGATAGCTGGAGTACTCGGCCGGGAAGGCGCTGCCGTCGGCGCGCCAGAGCACCTCGTCGTCGATGCGGCAGGGGTCGCCGCGACGGAAGGCGTTGAAGATGGGGCAGTCGCACTCCTGGTAGCCGCTGCCGTCGCCATGGGAGTGGTGGATCAGCGCATGCATGTTGCGCCCGAGCACCTCGTCGGTGCGCCAGCCCAGCGTGTCGCAGGCGGCGCGATTCACGAAGGTGCATCGCCCGTCCATGTCGATGCCGAAGATGCCCTCGCCGGTGCTGGCCAGCAGCAGCGCGAGACGACGCGCGGCCTCGTCGGGCGAGGCCTGGCCGCCGAGGGCATCGACGGGCGCGACGGGCGCGACGGGAGCGACGGGAGCGGGCAGGGCAGTCGGCGGGAGCATGCCCTGCGGCCGTGCAAGGGATGTGCCACGTCGGCCCGTTGCTGCCGGAGCCTGACCGACCCGCGATGGGCGCGAGCCGGTCGGCGATACGCGCTCAGGCGCGGCGCAGCTTCACCGACGGGAAGTCGACCGGCACCGCGAAGGCGACGTTCACATAGTTGGTGAACAGGTTCAGCGCGACGTGCGCGAGGATCTCGACGATGGCGCCGTCGTCGAAGCCGACATCGCGCAGCGATTGCACGTCGGCGTCGTTGACCTGGGCGCGGTCGCTGACGACCTTGAGCGCGAAGCGCAGCGCGGCGGCGGTGGTGGGATCGGCCGATTCGCCCATCTGCGCGGCGGCCATCTCGTCGGAGGTGGCGCCCGCCTTGCGGCCCAGCGCGGTGTGCGCGGCCAGGCAGTACGCGCAGGCGTTGCGATCGGCGATGGCGACGGCGATCTGCTCGCCGAGTTTGGCGGGGATCACGCCGCCGCCCAGGGCGCCGAAGCTGCCCCACATGCTCTTGATGGCGGCGGGCGAGTTGGCCACGGCGCGGAACATCGCCGGCGTGGCGCCGAAGGCGGCCTGGATCTGGTCGAGCGCGACCTTGGCGTCGCCTTGGGCCTGCTTGGGATCGACGAGGGCGACGCGGGAAGTCGTGGACATGATGTTTCCTTTCAGGGGTGGATGTGGGGTATCGGTGCTTGGTGTCAGGCAGCGTCTGGTGTTCGTCTGCTGCTGGACGTCAGTGTGTGCTTCGAAGGAGTACTATTGGCCGCATTTCATCCATCAAACGCATCCAAACGTCCATGGCTGCCAAGTCCGCATCAACTGCCCCATCGACTCCCGGGTCGACGGCGTCGCTTCCGCCGATCGACCGCCTGTCGTCGCTGCTGGAGCACTTCCGCGTTCGCGCGCGGCTGTTCCACGTCGGACCGCTGTGCGGGGTGAATCCCTTCGATCCGGTGCCGGGCCGCGGCTTCCTGCATGTGATGAAGCGCGGCGAGATGGAGCTGCGCCATCCGGCCAGCGCGGGCCTGCCGCGCAAGCTGCGCGTGGACGAGCCGTCGCTGCTCTTCTATCCGCGCCCGGTGGCGCACGAGTTCCGCAATCCGCCGCGCGAGGGGTGCGACTTCACCTGCGCGGAGCTGGAATTCGACGGCGGTCCGCTGAATCCGCTGGTGCGGGCGCTGCCGCCGTTGGTGCTGTTGCCGCTGGCGCGCGTGGAGGGGCTGGAGCTGTCGCTGCAGCTACTGTTCTCGGAGACGGAACGGCTGCGCTGCGGACAACGCGTGCTGGCGGATCGCCTGTTCGAGGTCGTGCTGATCCAGCTGTTGCGCTGGCTCATCGACCATCCGGCGGAGGCGGGCGTGCAGCCCGGGCTGGTGACCGGCCTGTCGGACCCGCGGGTCGCGCTGGCGCTCGCGGCGGTCCACGAAGCGCCGGGCGAGGCGTGGTCGCTCGAACGTATGGCCGAGCGCGCCGGCATGTCGCGCAGCGCCTTCGCGGCGCGCTTCCGCGAGCTGGTGGGGCAAGCGCCGGCCGCGTACCTCGCCGACTGGCGGCTGAGCCTGGCGCAGGAGCAACTGCGGCTGGGCCGCTCGATCAAGCAGATCGCCGATCAGCTGGGATATGCGAATGCGTCCGCGCTGTCGCGCGTCTTCACCCAGCGGGTCGGGCGCTCGCCGCGCGAGTGGCGGCAGGCGCTCGCGGAGCCCTCCAAGACGAACGCGAATTGACGCCTGCTTCGGAGGGAGGCCTCAGCACGCTCGATTGCCACGTGGTGGCCTGCCGGGACGATCTGATTCGGGTGCTGGACGTTCAGTGGCGTCCGTCGCGCTGCGGTCTTCCACACTGGCGCATCGACAACTTGCCCGATGTGGACCCCATGAAGATCGCCGTATTCGACACCTACGTCACCCGCCCCGACGGCCGCCTGATGCATTTCGACATCCTCGTTCCGGACGCGTCCCGCGCGCAGGAACAGGTGCTGGCTTTCGGCCGCAGGTACCTCGCTGCGCGCGGCCTGCCTGCGCACCAGCTGTCGGCTGAAGAGTGCCGCTTCTGCCACATGGAAATCGCGCCGGAACCGGTCGTCGAGCAGATCGACCGCGAGGGCTTCGCGATCATCGAGTTGGCGAACTGCGAATGAAATTTCTGAGCGCCGGATCCGAGAGCCGTGAGCCCACGATAGAGTGTCGCGCGGAGACTAGTTGATCCCGCCAATTTCGATGAATCCTTTTTGGACTGAACGCGCCGTTCTGTCTTCGGATGCCGATCAGATCGCCGCGCATGCGTGCTACCGCCAAGAGGATGCGCATCGCCGTGCAGGCTACACGGCGTGGCTGGCGCCTCGCATCGATGCCGGGCGTTATCTCGGCCTGTTTGCTAACCACGATGGCGCGGTCGTCGGCGGTGCCGGCGTCGTCCTGCTGGACTGGGGCCCGACGCGCGCCAATCCGGGCGGACTGATGGGACGTGTCGCCAACGTCTTCGTCGAGCCGCAGCATCGGGGCCATGGCATCGCGCGTTCTCTCGTCGCCAACGTGATGGCGCGATGCGAGGCGCTGGGTGTACGCGAGTTCAATCTCGGCGCAACGACGGAAGCACGATCGCTCTACCAGTCGTTGGGTTTCATCGACTATCCCGCGGAGATGCGGCGGCGTGTCTTGGAGAAGCAACTGTGATGAGTCCATTGCCATCGCTTGACGGCACGCACGCTGGTGCGTCGCTCAGCGCCCGCTACTTCCGGTTTGCCGGCGTCGATCGCGGCGACTGGCAGGTGCTCGATCAGCGTGTGATCGTCGGCGAAGCGCTCGCGGACGTGGCCGCGCTGACGGTCGTGCCGCCGACGTCGCCGACACCTGATTCGATGCATTGGATGCTCAGCGGCGTGACGAGCAACGAGCGCTACGTGGAGCGCGAGGAGAAGGCCGCGCTGGTCAACAGGCAGGAGCCACTGGGCCGTCCCGGCGCTACCTGCGCGGCGCTGATCCCGATCCGAAAGAACGCGACCTGGTGGGCGCTGACCCAGGACGAACGCCGACGGATCTTCGAAGCGGACTCCCGCCACATCGCCATCGGTCTTCAGGCCTTGCCGGCGATCGCGCGCCGATTGCACCACTGCCGAGACCTGCCCACGCCGGAGCCGTTCGACTTCCTGACCTGGTTCGAGTACGCGCCGCAGAATGAGCCCATCTTCGACAAGCTGTTGCGGGATCTCCGCAGCACGCACGAGTGGAGCTATGTCGACTGGGAAGTCGAGTTGCGGCTGATGCGCGAGGCCTGACGATCCCTCGCCATCAGATTTGCCGCTGCCGAGACATGACGCCGGAGCACTTGAACCCGTTCAGGGCTTCGCCTTGCCCTTCTGGATATCCATCTTGCTGTCCGGATCCAGCGTGCGCACGAGGTAGCGCGTCCGCGCATCGAAGGAGCCGCGGGCGATGACGACGCCGGGGTTCTCCGCGTGATAAACCGCCGCTTCGAGGATCACCGGATCCTTCGACGGCGCGATCAGCCAGCCGCCCGGCTCGACCTTGGGCAGCGGCGAGCAGGGCATCGGCCCCGTGTGCTCCGCGATGCCCTTCTCGGGATACCAGATCACGCACTGGCCCTTCTTGAGCGGCAGCAGCGGCGCCGGGATGCGGTTCTTCGCCGTGACGTTGAAGTAGGAGTTGTCCTGCCCGGGGGCGGCGCGGCCCACGTCCCGCTCGGGATCGGACGCCTTGCCGACGGATTGGGCCGAGGCGCCGATGCCGGTCAGCAGGGCGGCGGTGCCGACGAGGGCGGCGGCGAGGTGGCGGAAGGTCATGACGGACTCCTGTTGTGATGCCGGCCTCCTCCTGAGGCCCTTGCCGACAACAGGCAACCGGCATGCCAGCGCCGCCGCGCCCCGGGGGAACCCGACCCGGGACTTCCATGCCCGCGACCTATCATCGGGCCCGCTCGACCGGCAGGGAGTGAATCGCCGGCGCGCCTACGACGACTTCGGAGCCGCCCGCGATGACGCCTCTTCCCTCGGTCCCCGCTTCGGTCCCTCCTTCGGGCCACCCCCCGGCGCCCGCCGCCGCGACCTGCCACAACTGCGATCTGGCGCTCCAGCCCGGCGCGCACTTCTGTCCCCATTGCGGCCAGGAAGCCCATCTGCACGCGGCCTCGATGCGCGAGTTCATCCATGAATTCGTCGGCCACTACGTCGCGCTGGAGGGGCCGTTGTGGCGGACCCTGTGGGCGATGCTGTTCCTGCCCGGACGTCTGACGCGCGAGTACTTCATCGGCCGACGCCGGAGATATGTACAGCCGTTGCGCCTCTACCTGAGCCTCAGCTTCATCTTCTTCATCGCCGTGCATCTGCTGCCCGGCGATCACGGGCTCAAGGTGACGCGCGACGAACAGGCCATCGCGCAGGCGCGCCAGGGCAGTTGCTCCAGCCCAGGGAGTCATTGCACCGACTGGCAACGTCGCCTCGACGGCGTCGGCGAGCGCCTGGCCAGCAGCTCCGCCGTGCAGGTGCAGAAGCGCCTGGACAAGCTCGCACCGTACGCGATGCTGTTGATGCAGCCGGTGTTCGCCGGCCTGCTCGCACTGGTCTTCCTGCGGCGGCGGATGAAGTACGCCGAGCATTTCGTCTTCGCGCTGCACCTGCATGCCTGCTGGTTCGCCGCCTATCTGCTGGCGATCGTGCTGCCGGCCGCTGCGACAGGCATCGTCGCACTGGTGTTGCTGCACGGTGTCATCGCGCTGCGCACCGTCTACGGCACCAGTTGGTGGGGCGGCGTCTGGCGGGGCGGGGTGCTCACGGCGCTCTATCTGCCCCTGCTGCTGGTGGGCATGGGCGCGCTGGTGTTCGGTGCGGCGTTGATCGCTTGACCTCGCTGGCGAGCAGGATCTGATGGACTCCCGAGGCCGCTGGCCGCACCCTCTCGCAAGCGGGAGACATAGTCATCCCTGAACGGCGAGACGCCCTGCGTCCAGCAGTCATACCTAGACGGCCGGGTTCCCTGCGTCGAGCAGTTCTTCCATCACCTGCTCCAGCTCGTTGAACTCCACCGGCTTGACCAGGTGGGCGTCGAAGCCCGCGGCGGCGGTGGCCTCGCGGTCGGAGCGCTGGCCCCAGCCGGTGATCGCGATCAACGCGAGCGGCTCGGCGCCTGGCGTCGATCTCAGCTGGCGCGCGACATCCGTCCCGGAGAGCCCGGGCAGGCCGATGTCCAGCAGCACCACGCGCGGCTGCGTGCGTTCGAAGACCGCCAGCGCCTCCTCGCCGCTGTAGGCGACGGTCGCGCGATACCCGACGCCACGCAACACCTCGGCCAGCGTATTGGCGGCGTCCACGTTGTCGTCGACGACCAGGACCAGGGTCTGACTCCGACTCTGCGCCGCCAGCGGGCGTGCGCCGTCGACCGAGGTCCCGTCCGCGCTCGCGGGGGCGGCCGGGGCGTCCTCCACCAACGGCAGGCTGACCGTGAAACGGCTGCCGTGTCCGATGCCTTCGCTCGCCACGGCGATCGTGCCGTCGTGCAGCTGCACCAGCTGTTTCGACACGGCCAGGCCGATGCCCAGCCCCGACGGCGCCGGACCGCGCGCATCGATGCGCGTGAACAGCTCGAAGACCCGCGGCTGCATCGCCGGCGCGATGCCCACGCCCCGGTCCGTCACCGTGATCTGGGCCCGTCCCGACACCACCGCGACGTCCACATCCACCTCGCCCGGCTCCGGGCTGTACTTGGCCGCGTTGTCCAGCAGGTTGCCCAGCACCTGCTGCAGCCGTGTCGGATCGCCGTCCACCGGCACCGCGGCCGGCGGCAGCGACAGCGTGACGCGGTGCTGCATCTCGACATACAGCGGCTCGATCGCCTCCAGCGCCTGCCGCACCACCGTGCGCAGGTCGATGACCTGGCGCTTGAGCTCGACCACGTTGCGCGTGATGCGGCTCATGTCCAGCAGGTCGTCCAGCAGCCGCGCCATGTGCGCCGACTGCCGCGCGATGATGTCCGTGGCCTGCGCGCGGGTGTCGTCCGACGACGACTGCCGCAGCATCGCGACCGCGTAGCGGATCGGCGCCATGGGGTTGCGCAGCTCGTGCGCGAGCGTGGCCAGGAAGGAGTCCTTGCGCTCGCTCTCGCGCCGCAGTTCCTCCTGCGCCGCCGACAGCTCGGTGACGTCCACCGTCGCCCCGATCACCCGCTGCACCTGGCCGTCCTCCGCCATGATCGGCCGCAGCGAGGTGAGCAGCTGGTAGATCCTGCCGCTGTGCGTCGTGCGCTGCGCCAGGTTCATCGAGTGACCTGTCAGCACCGCCTCGCGGACGATGCCGGCGAACTCCGGCTCGCCGACCAGGCTGCCGACCTCCGCGCCGATCAGCGCCTCGCGCGTGAAGCCCATCGGCGTGTTGAAGGCCCAGGTGTAGCGGCCCTGGACGTCGCATTCCCAGGCCATCACCTTGCCGCTCTGCAGCGCGAGGTGGAAACGCTCCTCCGCGGCCTGGCTGGCGCGCAGCGCCTCCTGCTGCTGCGTGACGTCGACCGCGACGCCGTAGGCATGCACCGCGCGGCCCTTCGCGTCCAGGCTCACATAGCCGTCGAACTGGGTCCAGACGACCTCGCCGTCGTCCGCGCGCGTGATCGGGCAGGCCAGGCTGAAGCGGCCGCCGCTCTGCGTGGCGTAGCGGTAGCGGTCGCGGAAGCGCGTCGCGTCCTCGGCGGACATGCCGGCCAGCATGTCGTCGATGGACTTCCAGTGCTGGCCGAAGAGCTGCTTGGCGCCGCCGCCGGTGGTGGCGAAGCCGGTCACGGCGTCCCAGTCCCAGGTGATCATGCGGCCCGCGGCCAGCGCGAGGTTGAGCCGCCGGCGGCTGTTGCGCTTCTTCCGCATCAGCCGCCCCGCCCAGGCAGATACCGAGGCGACAAGCAAGCCCGTCAGCAGGAACAGCACGACCATCGCGGCGTCCGGCAGCGAGTTGACCGGGAACATCTGTCCGACCGGCTCGACCCAGAGGTAGAGGATCGCGAGGCTGGCCGCGACCAGGAAGGTCAGCGCGGGCGCCATGCCGCAGACCAGTCCGACGATCACCAGCGAGGGGAAGTAGGGCAGCAACGGCTCGCGGCCGCTGAGCGCCGGCTGGAGCTGCAGGTTGAGCCAGGTCGCGGCGACGAAGACGAGCACCGCCGTCGGCCAACGCAACCAGAACCTCTCGATGACCATCTTGCCGTTCCTCCCCACTGCTCCCGCAGCCGCTCCGATCGGAGGCCCGTTCTTTTCGCGGGCTCCCCGTGGAGGGCAGAGCCTGGAGCATACCGAGGCAGGGAGGGGTTGGACCGTCTGACGTGTCCCCGACGTGTGTCGTTCGATGACAGGGCGACGCCGTCAATCGGGCGGCGGATCGGCGGCGTCCGCCCCGGTCAGCCCTGGTGCATTCGCCGCCGCGCCAGACCGCCGACCGTGAGCGCACCGGCGATCATCAACGCGTCACTCGACGGGTCGGGCACCGCGCTGGTCACCAGGAAGCCGCGGATCTCCCCGCCCGGCGCGAAGGTCGAGTGCACGTTCAGATACGCATTGCCGCCCGCCAGTCCCGTCGACAACGCCGCCGTGAAGGCGCCGTCGTCATCGCGAAGCGGGAGCGATCAGACCGGCTTGACCAGCAGCGAACGCGCCCAGGCGTCGGCCTCGCGCGCCGGCGTCTGGCCGCTGACCTGGATGCGGTCCAGCAGCTCGGCGACGCGATGGCGGATCTGGCCGACCTCGGCCATCACCGCGTTCTCCTCGCCTTCGTTGCGGAACTCGCGCGCGACGCTGATGATGCCGCCGGCGTTCACCAGATAGTCCGGCAGGTAGGTGATGCCGCGGGCCTGCAGCGCGTCGCCGTCGGCGGCCGTGGCCAGCTGGTTGTTGGCGGCGCCGGCGATCAGCGCGGCCTGCAGCGCGGGGATGCTCTGCGCGTTCAGCGTCGCGCCCAGCGCGCACGGCGCGACGACGTCGACGTCCGCCGCCAGGATCTCGTGGATGCCGACGGCCTTCGCGCCCAGCTCGACCTGCGCGCGCGCGACCTTCTCGGCGTTCACGTCGGCGACGACCAGCTTGGCGCCGGCGCGATGCAGGTATTCAGCCAGGTGCCAGCCCACCGCGCCCAGGCCCTGCAGCGCGACGCGCACGCCTTCGAGCGATTCGCGGCGCAGCACGCGCTTGACGCCTTCGTCGATGGACACGAACACACCGTAGGCGGTCTTGGGGCTGGGGTCGCCGCCGAAGGCGCCTTCGCGCGGGATGCCCGACACGTACTGCGTCTGGGCCATCATGCCCTTCATGTCGGCCGTGGTGGTGCCGACGTCCTCGGCGGTGATGTAGGCGCCCTGCAGCGACTGCACCGCTCGGCCGAAGGCCGCGAACAGCGCGGCGCGGTCGACATCGCCCTGCGGCTTGATGATCACCGCCTTGCCGCCGCCGAAGGGCAGGTTGGCCAGCGCGTTCTTCAGGCTCATGCCCTGCGACAGCCGCAGCGCGTCGTTCAGCGCGGCCAGCTCGTTGTCGTAGTTCCAGAAGCGGCAGCCGCCGAAGGCCGGGCCGCGCGCGGTGCTGTGCACCGCCAGGATCGCCTTGAGGCCGGTTTCCGGATCCGCGGCCAGCAGCACGCGTTCGTGCGGCGCCTGGTCGGGCAGGCCGAAGAGGGACGAGGGGATGGCGTCGGTCGAACCGGCGGCGAGGGCGCGGGCGATGTCGGTGATGGCGTTCATGGGAACCTGCACTTGTGATGCTTGAAGAAGACCGGACGCTGACGATCCGGCAGGGGATGTCACGCTTGTGGCGTGCGGGCCGGCAGTTTAAGCCGCTTGGCCCGCCTGTGCCGCAGCAACCACGCCGTCCCCTTGTTGGGCGATTGGCGCACGGATTGGCCCGTGATACACCGGTGGCGCAGAGAAATTCAAAGACGAACGAATCGTCAGGCTGGGAGGTTCCCCCATGTCCATCGACCGCAGCGACGACCGTTACCGGTCGATCGTGGAGGCGATCCCGAGCGCCATCGTGCTCGTGGATCGCCGACGCCGGATCCGGCTGGTCAACCGCAAGGCGGAAGAGCTCTTCGGCTACGCCCGTGACGAGTTGCTCGACGCACCGGTGGAGCTGCTGATACCGAGCCGTTTCCACGGGGAACATCCGCGTCATGTCGCGCAGTTCTTCGCCCAGCCCGAGACGCGGCCCATGGGCGCGGGGCGGGACCTGTTCGGACGGCGCAAGGGGGGCGAGGAAGTGCCGATAGAGATCGGCCTGAGTCCGATCGACACGGACGAAGGCTTGTGCACGCTTGCCTCCATCATCGACATCACCGAGCGCAAGAGCGCGCGGGAACGCTACGAGGACGAACTTCGTCGCAGCAATGCGGACCTGGAGCAGTTCGCCTATGTGGCTTCCCACGATCTGCAGGAGCCGCTGCGCATGGTCGCCAACTACACCGAGCTCCTGGCGCAACGGTATGCGGGGCAGCTCGACGATCGCGCCGACAAGTACATCCACTATGCGTCCGATGGCGCGCGCCGGATGCAGCGGCTTGTGGCGGACCTGCTGGCCTATTCCCGGGTGGGGTCGCAGGGCAAGCCGCTGGCGCCGGTCGCTGCCGGAGAGGTGCTCGCCGCGGTCACGCACGGCCTGCAGCGCCTCCTGCGCGAGTCGGGCGGCGCCGTGGAGGCGGGGCCGCTGCCGCTTGTGCTGGCCGACGAGGTCCAACTGCACCAGCTGTTGCAGAACCTGGTGAGCAACGCCATCAAGTTCCGTTCGGAGTCGGCGCCGCTCGTGCGCGTCGAGGCGACCCGCGAAGGCCCGCGCTGGCGGTTCAGCGTGAGCGACAACGGCATCGGCATCGACATGCAATACGCTGAACGCGTCTTCCAGATGTTCCAGCGCCTGCACGAGCAGGGGCGTTACGACGGCAGCGGCATCGGTCTGGCGATCGCCAAGCGCATCGTGGAGCGACACGGCGGGACGATCCGGATCGACTCCGAACCGGGGCGCGGCAGCGTCGTCTCCTTCACGCTGTCCGCCGCCCGGCCGGAGGACGCCTCGTGAGCCGGCCGCTCAGCGTCCTCCTGGTCGAGGACAACCCCGGCGACGCCGATCTGGTGATCGAAACCCTGGAGCAAGGCAAGCTGAAACTGGACATCGCCGTGGCGGTCGACGGCGCGCAGGCGCTGGCCCGGCTGCTGCGCCAACCGCCGTTCGAGGCGGTCGTGTCGCCTGACCTCATCCTGCTCGACCTGAACCTGCCCAAGGTGACAGGCCGGGAGGTGCTGGCGCGGATCAAGCAGGAGCCCGGTCTGCGGGAGATCCCGGTGGTGGTGCTGACTTCGTCCGACGCCGAGCATGACATCGTCAGGAGCTACCAGCTCGGGGCCAACTGCTATGTGACCAAGCCCGTGGGGCTGGTGGCGTTCCAGACCATCGTGCAGGCGATCGAGGGTTTCTGGTTCACGGTGGTGAAGCTGCCATGAGCGCGCTGCCCGACGACCTGGGCCTGGAACCCTCGCGCGCGCGCTGGCCGATCCTGCTCGTGGAGGACAACGACGGCGACGCGGACCTGATCGCCGACCTGCTGGCCGAAAGCGGCGCCGTACCGCCGCGGCGGGTGGTGCGTGCGGCGAGACTGGACGAGGCGGTGCGCACGCTGCAGCACCAGCGCGTGTCGGCCATCCTGCTGGACCTGCGGTTGCCCGATGCGCAAGGCATCGACTGCGTGAAGGCGGTCCGGTCGCAGGCGCGCGACACGCCGATCGTCGTGCTCACCGGTCTGGAGGATGACCAGCTCGCGTTGTCCTGCATGACGGCCGGCGCGCAGGACTATCTGTCGAAGCAGGACGTCCGTCCCCGTTCACTGCTGCGGGCCATCGATTACGCCATCGTGCGCGCCCGCGAGGCCCGCGAGCGGATGCGCTCGCAGGCACTTCGACTGCGCAGCGAGGAACTGCAGCTCGAGAACAAGCGCATCCTGGAGGCCAGCCGCCAGAAGGAACGGGTGCTGGCCAACATGTCGCACGAGTTGCGGACCCCCTTGAACGCGATCATCGGGTTCTCCCAGCTGCTGGGCGACGGGCCCGCCGCGATGGACACGACGGCCGTGCAGCGCTATGCCGGGCACATCCTGACCAGCGGTCGTCATCTGCTGGCGCTCATCAACGACATCCTCGACATGGCGCGCATCGATGCCGGCGGCATCGACCTCCGTCCGGAAGCGACCCGCCTTGTCGATGTCGCGCGCGAAGTGGTCGACATCGTGACGGGCAGCTTCACCGACAAGCCGATGACGGTCCGGCTCGAGATCGGCGACGATCTGGCGAGCGTCTGGACGGATCCGCTGCGCTTGCGGCAGGTGCTTTACAACTATCTGTCCAATGCCTGGAAATTCACGCCGGCCAACAGCGAGATCGTCGTGCGCGGCCAGCGATCCGGCACTCACGGTTTCCGGATCGAGGTCAGCGACACCGGCCCAGGGATCGCGGCCGCTGATCTGCCACGGCTGTTCACCGAGTTCACGCAGCTGCCGTCGGAGGATCGACGGCGTTATCGAGGCACCGGCCTGGGTCTGGCGCTGAGCAAGCGCATCGTCGAGGCCCAGGGGGGCAGCGTCGGCGTGATGAGTTCGCCGGGCCATGGGTCGACGTTCTTCGCCGAACTGCCCGACCTTGCCGCGGCAGACCTCAACGCCCCATGAAGGCGTCCGCCCGCAGCGTCACGACCAAGGTGTCGCGGTGGCCGGCATGCGCGGGATCGAAGGGCTGGATGGGCGTGGTCTCGTGGATGACCCGCTCGTCGTCGAGCAGCAGCAGCGTCCACGGCTCCATCATCGTGAAGCGCTGGCCGCGCGGGCCGTCGGCCTCGAAGACGCGCGACTCGCCGCCCTTGATGCCCTGGCGCGCCAGCATGAACACCGCCACCAGGTCCACGCCGTCGCGGTGCGCGCCCTCGGGCGTCGGCCGGCCGATGCCGCCGGCGGTGTCGATGCGGAACTGGTGCGCCTCGACGAACCAGGGCCGCGCGCCCTTGAGCCGGTCCGCCACCGAGGCCAGGCCCAGCAGCAGCCGCGGCCAGATCGGCAGGTCGACCGCGGCGGGATCCATCGGCTCGAACCAGCGTTCGATGCCGCCGTGCAGCGCGTTGTAGTCCACCGGCTGCCAGTGCGCGCGATGCGGCGCCAGCCGCACGGACGGATCGGCCTGTGCGTCCACCACGAAGCTCGCATGCCGCCGGAACCGGTAGCGGCCGCCGTCGCGCAGGTAGGCGTCGGGGGGCAGGTCGTTCCAGAAGGTCTGCAGCCCGCGCAGGTCGCCGGCCTGGCAGTGCAGCCAGTGCGTCAGGCTCTCGGGTGCGATGACCGTGTGACCGAGGTCCTGCAGTTGCTGCTCGAACTGCGCGGCGCTGGAATAGGGCGGCGGGAAATGCTTCATGTCCGAAAGTATGGAACGCCGCGCATCGCCATGGCGCATGTCACGCCGGGAAGGGGGACTTGCGCGGGCGCTAGGTGGACGTGCTCAGCCCGCGTGCTTGTCCAATTCGGAGGTGAACGCGTCGGCGTAGAACTCCTCGGCGGGTAGGCCGCAGGCGGCGACGAAGTCGCGCTGCGCGGACTCCACCATCACCGGCGCGCCGCAGGCATAGACCTGGTGCTTCGACAGGTCGGGCAGATCCGCCATCAGGACCTGATGGACGAAGCCGGTGCGGCCGGTCCAGCCGTCCTCCGCCTTGGGTTCGGACAATACCGGCACGTAGGTGAACGAGGGCATCGCGGCGGCGGTCGCCTCCGCCCAGTCGTGCAGGTACAGATCGGCCTTGGACCGGCAGCCCCAGTACAACGTCACCGGGCGGGTGATGCCCTGATCCTGGATGCGCTCCAGGATCGCCTTGATCGGCGCGAAGCCCGTACCGGACGCGAGCAGCACGATCGGCTTGTCGCTGTCCTCGCGCAGGAAGAAGCTGCCGAAGGGGCCTTCCATGCGCAGGATGTCCTTTTCCTTGAGGGCGCCGAAGACGTGGTCGGTGAACTTGCCGCCCGGCATGTGGCGGATGTGCAGCTCGATCGCCGGCGGCGTGCCGAGCCGGCTCGGCGCGTTCGCCATCGAGTAGCTGCGACGGGCGCCGTCGCGCAGGATGAACTCGACGTACTGGCCGGCGCGGTACTGCAGGTTCTGGTTGGCCGGCAGTTGCAGCCGGATCACGGCGACGTCGCCGGCCGGCTTCTCGACCGTGATCACGCGGCTGGGCAGCTTCAGCACCGGGAACTCGCCGGCGCCAGGCACCGTGCGGGCCTCGACCGTGCAATCCGTCTGCGGCTTCGCGCAGCAGGTGAGGATGAAGCCGGCGGCTTCGTCCTCCGGCGGCAGCGCCTTGGTCTGGTGCTCGCCGTGCACGACCTGACCCTCCATGAGCCGGCTCTTGCAGGAGCCGCAGGCGCCGTCCTTGCAGCCGTAGGGCAGGCCGATGCCCTGGCGGATGGCCGCGGCCAGCACGGTTTCGTCGTCGTCGACGGTGAAGTTGCGGCCGGCGGGCAGTACGGTGACCTGGAAGCTCATGGTGCGGGGGTGACTAAACTAACCCGCCATTTTGCCCCAGCCCGCCAAGACCCCATGCCCGGTGCCAATCCCGCTTCGCCTGCCGTCAACCGCCGTCGTCGCCGCGGCCGCCTGCTGATCGTCGGATGCGGCGACGTCGGGAGGCGGGTGCTGCGGCAACTGGCCGGGCGGTGGACGGTGTTCGCCCTGACCAGTACCGCGGCGCGGGTCGATGAACTGCGTGCCGCCGGCGCGATCCCGCTGATCGGGAACCTGGACGACGCCGCGTCGCTGGGCCGGCTGGCGGGGCTCGCGGACCGCGTGCTGCACCTGGCGCCGCCGGCCGCCCAGGGGCGCACGGATGAGCGTACCCGGCGTCTGCTGCAGGCACTGTCGCGTTCCGCGGCGCCGGCGCGTCTGGTCTATGCGAGCACCAGCGGCGTCTACGGCGACTGCGCCGGTGCGCGCATCGACGAGACGCGCACCGTGAATCCGTCGAACGACCGCGCCTGGCGCCGCGTCGATGCCGAGGACCAACTGCGCCAGTGGGGCCGCGTGACCGGCGCGTCGGTGACCGTCCTGCGCGTGCCCGGCATCTACGCGTTCGACCGGGAAGGCGGACATCCGCGCGAGCGGCTCGGCAAGGGGCTGCCGGTCCTGGCCCGCGAGGACGACGTCTTCACGAACCACATCCAGGCCGACGACCTGGCCCGTGCCTGCCTGCTGGCGCTGATGCGCGGCCCGGCGCAGCGCGTGCTGCACGCGAGCGACGACAGCGCACTGCTCATGGGCGACTACTTCGAGCTGGCCGCGTCCTTGTGCGGCATGGCGCCGCCGGCGCGCGTGACGCGGGCGGAGGCGCCCGGCGTGTTCTCACTGATGCAGATGAGCTTCATGAACGAGTCGCGCCGGATGGACAATCGGCGGCTCAAGCGCGAGCTGCGCCTGCGGCTGCGGTATCCGACGCCTCGCGAGGGGCTGCTCGCCGTCGAGGACTGAAGCGCAGGACCGCTCAGCGACGGCGGCTGCCGCGCCAGTAGTTGATCATCAGCCAGGCGCCCAGCATGCCGCCCAGGTGGGCGAAGTGGGCGATGCCGCTGCCGCCGCTGATGCCCAGGAAGAGTTCGAGCGCGCCGAAGATGGCGACGAAGTACTTGGCCTTCATCGGGATGGGCGGGAACAGCGGCATGATGACCCGGTCCGGGAACAGCAGCCCGTACGACAGCAGCAGCCCGAACAGCGCGCCGGAGGCGCCCACCGTGGGCGCGAACGAGCCCATCAGCAGCGTGAACACCAGCTGCGCCACCGCGGCGGTCAGCGCGCTGGCCACCAGCAGCTGCGCGTAGCGCTTGCCGCCCCAGATCGTCTCCAGTTCGGAGCCGAACATCCAGAGGCCGAACATGTTGAAGAACAGGTGCGCGAAGCTGCCGTGCAGGAAGGCGTAGCTGATGGGTTGCCAGAACTCGAATCTGCCGGAGTTCAACGGCCACAGCGCCATCATGAAATTCATCTGGCCGAAGGGGGCGTAGATGAACGGGAGACAGAACAGGCCCACGCAGATGAGCATGAAGGCCTTGGTCACCGGAGGAATGAAGGGCATGAGTCGGGCGTCTTCAGAAAGCACCGCGAGCGGCGCGTTGGGAAGGCGCAATGGGCCTGGAATCCAGCCAATGCGTTCGGACCAGTGTAGCCGCGCCGTGCGCAGGCCCCGGATCGGCCCGCGCACGGCGACGCATCGGCTTTTGCGTCAGTGCGACTTGGCCAGCGTGAACGTCGAGTTGGCGCTCGAGTTCCCGTGGGACAGGGTCGTCACCGCCGCAGGCACGTTGAAGCTTGCCAGGGCTTGGACCAACGGCGCGACGCTGCTCGTCGACGCGGCGACCGGCGTGAGGTAGCCCGCGTGCTTCGCGTCGGCGCTCTTCAGCGCGATCGACCGGTGCACCGCGTCAAGCCCTTGCAGCGAACCGCTCGACAGGTGGTTGATCGCGCTGGCCGGAAGTCCCGCGAATGCACCGGACGACAACGCGTTGAGCCACTTCGCATCGACCTTGGACCAGTTGCTTGTCGCGGCGATCTTGAGCGCCTGGTGCGGCCGCAGCGCGGCGACCGCGCTGGCGGAGAGCGTCTCGATGGCAGGCAGGTGGGCCACCTGTTTCCCGTTCATGGCGCGGAGGGTGTCCGCGCTCAGCCCCTTGACGGTCGCCGCGGGCAGCTTGCTCAGATCCGCGGGTTTGACGGAGGACAGCGCCGCCGGCGAGAGCGCGTTCACGTCGGCGGCCGTCATCCGGCTCCAGTCCGTGGGGGTGACGGGGGGCGTCGGGTCGAGCATGGCGGCGTGTGCACCGTCGGCGAGTTTCCGGGCAAGGTCGTGACGCGTCGTATCAAGCCCTTGAAGCGCCTCCTTCGTCATCTGGTTGATGCCGGCGGCCGGGATGGCGGCGAAGGCCGAGGCGGGCAGGGCGTTGAGCTGATCGGCCGACATCCAGCCCCAGGAGATGGCGACGGACGGCACCTGTGCTGCGGTCAGTCCGCTGAAGGCTTCTGCGGTCAGCCAGTCGGGATGCTCCATGGCGGCGATCTGCTGCGTCGTCATGGCGTGGAGGGTCGAAGCGGAGAGGCCCTGCTCGGCGGCCGACCACTCGATGTCCTTGATGCCCTGAGCCGGCAGCGCGGCGATGGCCTGCGGCGTCATCGCGTTGATCTGGTCGGCGGACATCCATCCCCAGGAGATGGAGACCGCCGACACCTGCGCCGCGGTCATGCCGGAGAAGGCGTTCGCCGACAGCCAGTCGGGATGCTCCATGGCGGCGATCTGCTGCGTCGTCATGGCGTGGAGGGTCGAAGCGGAGAGGCCCTGCTCGGCGGCCGACCACTCGATGTCCTTGATGCCCTGAGCCGGCAGCGCGGCGATGGCCTGCGGCGTCATCGCGTTGATCTGCGCGGCCGACATCGCGCCCCACGAGCCGGCGATGGCCGGGACCTGCGCCGCGTTCAGCGCGCCGAAGGCGGCGACGGACAGTTGCTCCGGATGCGGGATCGCCGCGATCTGCTGAGGGCTGAGCGCGGCCACGGTGGCGGCGCTCAGGCCCTGGATCGTCGAGGCGGGGAGCTTCTGCAGGTCGGCCGGCGCCACGGCGGCCAGGGCCTTCGGCGACAGCGCATTGACGTCGGACGCGGTGATCGTGCTCCAGTCCACCGCCGGCTTGGCGGGCGTCGGATCGAGGATCGCCGCATGAGCGGCGTCGGCGAGCTTCAGGGCCAGGTCGTGATGGACCTTGTCCAGCCCCTGGAGCGCCTCCTTCGACATCTGGTTGATGCCCGCGGCGGCGATGGCGCCGAAGGCGTCCGGCGTCATGGCGTTGAGTTGACCGGCCGACATCCGTCCCCAGGCGGCGGTGATGGCGGAGACCTGCGCGGCGGTCAGCGCGCCGAAGGCGGCGATGGACAGTTGCTCGGGATGCGGGAGCGCGGCGATCTGCTGCGGGCTGAGCGCGGCCACGGTGGCAGTGCTGAGGCCCTGGATCGTCGACGCGGGGAGCTTCTGCAGGTCGGCCGGCGCGATGGCGGCCAGCGCCTGCGCCGACAGCGCGTTCATGCCTGCGGCGGTGACCTGGGTCCAGTCCGTCACCGCGGCGGGCGCCGTCTTGATGTAGCCCGCGTGCGTGGCGTCGGCGGACCGCAGCGCGATGTCGCGATGGATCGCATCCAGCCCCTGGAGGGAGGCCTTGGTCATCTGGTTGATGCCGGCAGCGGGAACGGCGCCGAACGCTTCCGGAGACAGGGCGTTGAGTTGCGCGGCCGACATCCAGTACCACGAGACGGCGATGGACGGAACCTGCGCCGCCGTCAGTCCGCCGAACGCGGCGACGGACAACTTGTCTGGGTGGGCGAATGCGGCAACCAGCTGTGGCGTCATCGCGTGGATGGTCGAGGCGGAGAGACCCTGGAAGGCGGCCGAGGACATGTTCTGCACGGCCTTCACCGGCAGGGCGGCGACCGCCTGCGGCGACAGCGCGTTGAACCAGTCGGCGGACTGGTAGCTCCAGGACGTATTCAGGACGGGGATCTGGGCGGCGGTGAGGCCGGCCGCGCCGGCCGGGCTCAGCCAGTCCGGATGCGCGATCGCGGCGATCTGCTGCGTCGTCATCGCACCGACCGCGGCGGCGCCGAGTCCCTGGAGGACGGCCTGCGGCAGGGTCCCGATGCCCGCGACGGGCAGGGCGGCGATGGCCGCGGCCGACAGGCCGTTGTACCAGTCCGCGCTGAGGACCTTCGTCTGCGCGGCGAGCAGTCCGGCGACCGCGGACGCGGACAACTGATCGAGATGCGGCAGCGCCAGCAGCTGTTGCGAGCTCATGATCTGCAGGGTCGCCGCGCTCAGACCGTTGACGGTCGAGCCGCACAGTTGCTTCAACGCCGTCGGCGAGATGGCCGCGATCATGGCCGCCGACTGGCTGTTGATCCAGTCCGCGCTCACCGTGGACCAGTCGGTGGCGGCGAAGTGCGCGAAGGCGCTGCCGTATTCGATCGGCGATTCCATCACCACGAACTCACCGTTGCCGCTGATGGCGTCGAGTTCTTCCGGCGAGATCTCGAAGACGTAGTTCGATCCCCAGGGGTTCCGGAAGATGTACTTGTGATTGACCTCGTCGATGCCGGTGATCGCGAAGGCGTGTCCGCTCACCATCTGCGTCGAGCCGTCCGCACCCTTGGAGGATTTGCCGTAGGACGCATAGGTCACGATGCCCGAACCGTCCTCGAGCGCGGCCTTGACCGCTTCCCATCCCGACGTGCCGGAGGAGAAGCTCTTGCTGCTGCCGCCGGTCAGCGTCTTCATGGCCCAGGCCGAGATGCCGCCGTCGAGCTGCCCGATGTCGTTGTTCCAGTTTTTGTAGCCGTCGCCCTGCAGCAGCCCGCTGGCGCTGGCTTCCACGAACGCGTCCTCGATCAGCCGCGCCCAGCCGCCGGCGGCGGTGCTTGCGCCGTAGTTGGCCACCTTGCCGTCGACGGTGACGAAGACCGGCTTGTCGGCGCTGCCGTCGTAGAACTTGACGGCATAGGTGCCGTTGCCATTCGAACTGATCAGGCCGTTGAGCCGCTCCGGTGCGGTGGCGGCAAGGGCCTCCAGCGAGGAGATCAGCCAGCAGTCACCGAGCTGGCCCTGCGCCACGCCGACCGCGGCCTGCTGGACGGAACCGTTGAACAGCGGACTGTCGGTCACATCGGCGTATCCGTTGGCGGTCGGGTTGTTGGTGCCCAGGAACCACTTGCACACGGCCTGGTTGAACGAGTCCGCGCTCATGTTCACCTGGACGCCCATGCTGCCCATCAGGGACGACACATAGGTCTGATTGCCGGCAGCGCCCTTGGCCGAGGCGAGCGTATTGTTGAAGGCGTCGAACTGCGCGGCGCTCAGACCGTCGGAACCGATGTTCGAACACATCAGCTGAAGCTTGGACAGCACGCTGTCGTAGTTGACCGACGCGTCCTTGGAGGCCATGTCGATGTAACCGGCATGCATTTCATCCGCGCTCTTGAGCGCGATCGCGCGGCGCGTGGCGTCCAGGCCTTGCAGCGCGGCCAGCGACATCTGGTTGATGCCGGCGGCGGGGATCGCGGCAAAGGCCTCGGGCGACAGCGCGTTGAGCCAGCGGGCACTGGTGGAGTCCCAGTCGGTGGTGGTCTGCAGCTGTTCCGGACGCAGCTTGCCGACCGCCGACAGCGGGATCCAGTCGTTGTCCGCGATGGCGGCGAACTGGGCTGCCGTCATGGCCTGGAAGTCGGCATCGGACAGGCCGCGGACGACCGCCGCGCCGAGCGAGCCGATCGCTGCGGCGGGCACGGCGGAGAACGCGCTGGTCGACAAGCCGTTCATCCAGGCCGACGACATCTTGCTCCACGCCGCCGGAGCGATCGCGGACACCTGCTGCGCGGTGAGTCCGCCGACGGCGGCAGGGGCCAGCCATTCGGGATGCTTCAACGCGGTGATCTGCGCTGCGGACATCGCGGCCACCTGACCGCTCGTCAGGTATTGGTAGTGCGACTGATCGAGCGAGGCGAGCGACGCGGTCGGGATCTGCTGGATCTGTTCCGCGGTCAGTGCGCCGAATGCGGCTGCACTCAGGGCGTTGGGCTTGGTGAGGTCGGTCATGATGATGGAGGGCCGTGGCAGGGAAGTGAACGGGGGGAGCCGGGCGGGGAAATCGTGCGGGGCTTTCAACGCTCGCGCAGGCTCTCGCGCTGGTGCTGGATCAGCGGCGACAGGAGGTAGTCGATGACGCGTCGCGTGCCGGTGCGGATGTCCACGGTGCCGGACATGCCCGGGCCGATCGGCATGCGTCGGCCTTCGACATCGAGGGCGGTCTGATCGAGCGTCACGGTGACGGCGTAGATCGGTCCGCGTTTCTCGTCCTGCAGCGCGTCGCGCGAGACGTGGTCGACCCGGCCGGGAACCGTGCCGTAGCGCGTGTAGTCGAAGGCGTCGATCTTCACGGCGACTTCCTGGCCCTCGCGCACGAAACCGACATCGCGATTTTCGATGAAGGCCTCGAACTGCACGCGGCTGTTCAGCGGCACGATCTGCATCAGCGGTTGGGCCGCCGGAATCGCCGCGCCGACCGTGTGCGTCGTCAACTGCTGGACGGTGCCGTCGACCGGCGAGCGCAGCTGCAGCAGCGATTGGCGCGCGGCGGCCTTGACCACGTCCTGGCGCGACGCCTGCGTGACGCGGGCGGCCTCGGCCAGGCGATCGTCCGCCTGCTTGCGGGTCGTGGCGGTCAGCTCGCGCAACTGGCTGCGGGCCTGGGAAAGCTGGCCTTCCAGCTCGATGCGGGTCATCTTCCTCTGCAGGAAGGCGTCCTGCGCCACGTCCCGCGTCCGGGCCAGTTCCGCGTACTCGCGTTCCCGGTCGACCGCGATCGGCAGGGCGCCGGTGAACCGCGCGATATCCGTCGTCAGGTGGTCGCGGCGGGCGGCGTAGTCGTTCCAGGCGCTGGACAGGGACTGCTCAGCCTCCTGCCGGCGTTGCGCGGACAACTCGGCCAGCGCGGGCAGACGCGGCGCGCGGCCCGTGTTCAGCGCGTCGATCAGCGCGGTCTGGACGGCCACCTGCACGGCGGCGGCCTGGCGCTCGCCTTCGGCCTTTTCCAGCTCGCTGTCGACTTCCCGGTTGTCCAGCTCGATCAGCAGTTGTCCGGCGCGTACCTGCTGGTTCTCGGTCACGTGAAGGACGCGGACGCTGGCGACCTGCGTCGAGGAGATCGTCTTGCTCTCGCCGGTGACGGCGACCTTGCCCTGGCCGACGGTCACGATGTCGACGCGGCTGAAGAAGGACCACGCCAGCGTCGACACGACGATCAGCATCAGGATGCGGGCCACCCAGCGCCCGGCAGGGGACACCGGGCTGGCCTGCAGGGCGAGCGCAGCGGGCAGGAACTCGGCCTCGCGCGCCGTCCGACGCGGGGTCTTGTCGGCGGCCTCGTGTCGCCAGGCTTCCCGGACGACGGTGACGTAGCGGCCGATCAGGTCGGCGGCGGCCTGGGCTCGATGGAGCGCGTTCATGCGGTCACCTCGCGGGCGCCGTGCTGCAGCGCATTCAGGTGGGTGTAGATGCCCTTCGGGTCCGCCAGCAGGTCCTGATGGGTGCCGAACTCGGCGATCTCGCCGCGCTCCATCACCACGATGCGGTCGGCGTCCCGGACCGCCGACAGGCGGTGGGCGATGATCAGGACGGTGCGGCCCTCGCAGATGGCGCGCATGTTGTCCTGGATGATCTTTTCGGACTCGTAATCCAGCGCGCTGGTCGCCTCGTCGAAGATCAGCACGCGCGGGTTGCCGATGAGTGCTCGGGCGATGGCGATGCGCTGGCGCTGTCCGCCGGACAGGCCGGTGCCGTGCTCTCCGACCATGGTGTCGTAGCCGTCGGGCAGTCCGCAGATGAAGTCGTGGGCGCCGGCCAGCTTGGCGGCGCGGATGACCGCCTCGATGGGCAGCGTGGGATCGATCAGGGCGATGTTCTCGCGGATCGATCGGTTGAACAGCACGTTGTCCTGCAGCACGACGCCGACCTGGCGCCGCAGCGAGGCGGTGTCGACGACCGAGATGTCCTGGCCGTCGATCAGCACGCGTCCGCGGTTGGGGACGTACAGGCGCTGCACGAGCCGGGTCAGGGTGCTCTTGCCCGAGCCGGAGCGGCCGACGATGCCGATGACCTGGCCTGGCTCGACCCGGAGACTGACGCCGCGCAGCACATCCGGCGCGTCGGGTTTGTAGCGGAAGGCGACGTTGTCGAACTCGATCGCCCCCTGCAGCCGCGGCAGCCGGGTCTTGGCGCCGGCGATCTCCGGCTGCGCATTCAGCACATCGCCCAGGCGCGCCACCGAGATGCCCACCTGCTGGAAGTCGTTCCAGAGTTGGGCCAGCCGCAGGATCGGGCTGGAGACCTGGCCCGCGAGCATGTTGAAGGCGACCAGTTCGCCCACGCTCAGCTTGCGGTCGATGACCAACATGGCGCCGGCCCACATGATGGCGGCGCTCACCAGCTTGCTGATCAAGGTCACGCCGCTGCTGGCGATGGTGGCGACGTTGTTGACCGACTGGCCCGCGGTGACGTAGCCGGCCAGCTGCTGTTCCCACTTCTGGATCCAGCGCGGTTCAACGGCCATCGCCTTCACCGTGTCGATGCCGCTGATGGTTTCGACGAGGAAGGACTGGTTTTCCGATCCCTTGTTGAACTTGACGTCCAGGCGCGCGCGCATCACCGGCGTCACGGCCACCGACAGGACGAGGTACAACGGGATCGACAGCGCGACGATCAGCGTCAGCGTCGGGCTGTACCACAGCATCACGCCGAAGAAGATCACCGAGAACACCAGGTCCAGCACCAGCGTCAACGCGTTGCCGGTGAGGAAGGAGCGGATGTTCTCGAGCTCGCGGATGCGGGCCACCGAATCGCCCACGCGACGCGCCTGGAAGTAGGCCAGAGGCAGCGCGACCAGATGCCGGAACAGGCGTGCGCCCAGTTCGACGTCGAGCTTGTTGCTGGTGTGGGAGAAGACCCAGGAGCGGATGCCGGTGAGCACCACCTCGAAGACCGTGGCCGCGATCAGTCCGACCGCCACCACGTCCAGCGTGCGCATCGCGTGGTTGACAAGGACCTTGTCCATGACGACCTGGAAGAACATCGGCGTGACCAGGCCGATGAGCTGGATCACCAGCGAGATCGCCAGGATCTCGGTCAGGATGCGGCGGTAACGGACGATGGCCGGGATGAACCAGGTGAAGTCGAACTTCGCCATGTCGCCGGCGAAGCTCGCCTTGCTCGCGAAATAGATCAGCGTGCCGGTCCAGCGTGCGAGGAAGTCCTCGACCGACAGGATCCTCGGTGCCTGGCCGGGATACTGGATCAGCAGCTGCGGCGGCTGCCCTTCCTGCTGGCGGTACTGCGCAACGACCAGGTAGTCGCCCGTGCGCTTGTCCTTGGCGATCGCGGGCAGCGGCGCCTGCCGCAGGCGGTCCGGCGCCTGACGTACCGCCTTCGCCTTCAGCCCGAGCGATTGGGCGGCCAGCAGCAGCGTCTGCCGATTGAACGGGTCGTTTCCGTATCGATGGCGCAACTGGGCCTCGTCGGCCGCGACGCCGTGCAGCGAGGCGATCGCCAGCAGGCAGTGAAGGCCGGTGTCGGGCTTGGGAACGTCTGGGGCGATGTCCGTGATCGTCGTGTCCATGGTGGGCTCGCGGCGGCCGGTCGTCGTGACGACCGGCTGGGAGTGGAGGAACGCCGCGGGCCGGTATCGGCGCCCGCGGCGAAAGGCGGCGTCAGTGCGTCTTGACGAGCGTGAACGGGGCGTTTGCGCTGGTGGTCCCGTGGACGGTGGTCGTCACCGCCGGAGGGACGTTGAAGCTCGCCATGGCCTGGACGAGCGGCGCGGCGCTGCCCGTCACCGCCGGAGCGGGCGCGGGCGTGAGGTAACCGGCGTGCGCCGCGTCGGCGCGCTGCAACGCGAGGTCGTGGTGTGCCGCATCGAGTCCCTGCAGGGACGCTTTCGTCATCTGATTGATGCCGGCGGTGGGGATGGCAGCGAAGGACGCGGCGGGCAGGGCATTCAGCTGGTCAGCCGACATCCAGCGCCACGAGATGGCAATGGCGGGCGTCTGCGTGGCAGTGAGCGCGCCGAAGGCGGCCGGCGCGAGCCAGTCGGGATGCGCCATGGCCGCGACCTGTTGCGTGGTCAGGGCCTGGACGGCCGACGCCGACAAGCCGGCGTACGTGGCCTTCGTCATGTCCCGGATGCCCTGGAGCGGTACGGCGGCGAGGGCGTCGGCGGGCAGGGCGTTGAACTGCGCGGCGGACATCCAGCCCCACGAGATGGAGACGGCCGGCACCTGGGCCGCGGTGAGTCCGCTGAAGGCATCGGCGGACAGCCAGTCCGGATGTTCCATGGCGGCGATCTGCTGCGGCGTCATGGCGTGCACGGTCGAGGCGGAGAGGCCCTTCTCGGCAGCCGACCACTCGATGTCCTTGATGCCCTGGGCCGGCAGCGCGGCGATGGCCTGCGGCGACATCGCGTTGATCTGCGCGGCCGACATCTGGTCCCAGGAGGCGGCGATGGCCGGCACCTGCGACGCGGTCAGCGCGCCGAAGGCGGCCACGGACAGCTGCTCGGGATGAGGGATCGCTGCGATCTGCTGCGGGCTGAGCGCGGCCACGGTGGCGGCGCTCAGTCCCTGGACCGTGGCCACGGGCAGCTTCTGCATGTCGGACGGGACGATGGCCGCCAGTGCTTGCCCGGTCAGCGTGTTCATGCCGGCCGCGGAGATCGTGGACCAGTCCGTCGGCGGGGCGACCGGAGGGGGATTGAGGATGGCCGCGTGGGCGGCATCTGCGAGCTTCAGTGCCAGGTCGTGATGCGTCTTGTCCAGGCCTTGGAGGGACTCCTTGCTCATCTGGTTGACGCCCGAGGCGGCAATGGCGGCGAAGGCCTGGGGTGACAGGGCATTGAGCTGGTCAGCCGACATCAGGCCCCAGGCGGCGGTGATGGCCGGGACCTGGGTCGCGCTCAGGGCGGCGCAGGCGGCCACCGAGAGCAGCTCAGGATGTGGCAGCGCGGCGATCTGCTGCGGGCTGAGCGCGGCCACGGTGGCAGCGCTCAGGCCCTGGACCGTCGAGGCGGCCAGCCGCTGCAGGTCGGCGGGATCCACGGCAGCCAGTCCCGCTGCCGACAGCGCATTCATGCCGGCGGCGGAGACCTGACTCCAGTCCGTGGTTGCCGCGGGCGCCGTCTTGATGTAGCCGGCGTGTGTGGCGTCGGCGGACCGCAGGGCGATGTCGCGATGAATCGCGTCCAGGCCTTGCAGGGAGGTTTTCGTCATCTGGTTGATGCCGGCGGCGGAGATGGCGGCGAACGCCTCGGGCGACAGGGCGTTGAGCTGGTCGGCCGACATCCAGTACCAGGACACGGCGACGGACGGCACCTGCGCCGCGGTCAGTCCGCCGAAAGCGGCGGCGGACAGCTTGTCCGGGTGGGCGAAGGCGCCGATCTGCTGCGGCGTCATCGCGTGGAGGGTCGAGGCGGCCAGGCCCTGGACCGCGGCGGAGGACATGTTCTTGATGGCATCGACCGGAAGGGCGGCGACGGCTTGCGGCGTCAGCGCGTTGAACCAGTCGGCCGTCCGGCCGCTCCGACCGGACTCAGCCAGTCGGGATGTGCCATCGCGGCAATCTGCTGCGGTGTCAGTGCGCCCACCAAGGCCGCGCTGAGCTCCTGATACTGGGACTTGGAGAGCGATGCGATCCATGCCACCGGGAGGGCAGCAATGGCCTGGGCCGACAGCGCGTTCACCCACCCGGTTCCTACTGCCGACAACTGGTCCTTCGACAGACCGGCGATCGCTGTTGCGGAGAGCTGGTCCGGATGCGACAGCGACTGCAGTTGTTGCGTGCTCCAGAGGTGCAGGGTTGATGCGCTCAAGCCCTGGATCGCGGCCGCGGACAGTTGGCCCAGTGCCTGTGGCGTGATGGCGGCGATCATGGCCGGCGCCTGGGCGTTGATCCAGTCGGCGCTCACCTGGGACCAGTCGGTGCCGGAGAAATGCGCGGCGGCGCTGCCGTACTCCGCCGGGGTCGAGAGGACGGTGAACTCCCCGCTGCCGGCGATGGCATCCAGTTCCGCCGGCGAAAGCTCGAACACGAGATCGGGGCTCCAGGGGTTGCGGAAGATGAACTTGTGGTTGGCCTCGTCAATACCGATGACGGAGAACGCGTGACCGCCCACCAGGTTGGTCTTGCCGTCGCTCCCGGTGGAGACCTTGTTGCTCGACCCGTAGCTCACCAAGGCGCATCCGCTGTCGAAGGCCGCCTTGACGGCGTCCCAGGCTTCGGCGCCGGTGTCGAAGTTTGCGTAGTCGTGGCCGCCTGCGATGGATCTCAAGGCATAGCCCGAGACTCCGCCATCCAGTTCCGCGGTCTGATTGGCCCACGGCGTGGCGTAGCCGTTCCCCTGCAACAGGCCGTTGGCGCACGCCGCCACGTACGCTTCCTCGACCAGTCTCCCCCAGGCGCCGGCACCTGTGCCGGCGCCGTATCCGGCGACCTTGCCGTCAACCGTGACGAACACAGGCTGGGTGCCGCCGTTGAAGAACTTGACAGCGTAGGTGCCGTTGCCGTTCGAACTGATCAGGCCATTGAGGCGCTCCGGCGAATCCGCCGCGATGTCTTCCAGCGAGGAAATCAGCCAGCAGTCTCCGAGTCCGCCCTGTGCCAGATGGTTGGTGGCCTGCTGGATGGAGCCGACGAACAGCGGCTGGTCGGAGAGGTCGACGTAGCTGTCGGCGACGGCACTGTTTGTGCCCAGGAACCACTTGTCGACGGACTGCCTGAAAGCGTCCGCGCTCATCGTCGCCTGCACGCCGTCGCGGAGCATGTTGCTCATCAGCGACGACACGTAGCTCGGATCTCCTGTCACGCTCCGGGAAGCGGCGAGTGTGTTGTTGAAGGCATCGAACTGCGAGGCGGTCATACCGTCGGCGCCGATGTTCATGCACATCAGCTGCAGGTTCGCCAGCACGCTGTCGTAGTTGACCGAGGCATCCTGGGACGCCATATCGATGTAGCCCGAGTGGATCTCGTCCGCGCTCTTGAGCGCGATGGCGCGTCGCGTGGCGTCCAGCCCCTGCAGGGCGGCCAGCGACATCTGGTTGATGCCGGCCGGAGGGATGGCGGCGAAGGCTTCGGGCGAAAGGGCATTGAGCCAGCGCGCACTGGCGGAGTCCCAATCCGTGGCAAGACGCAGCTGCTCCGGCAGCAACTTGCCGACGGCCGACAGGGGCACCCAGTCGGTGTCGGCGATGGCCGCGAACTGGGCGGCCGTCATTGATTGGAAAGTCGCGTCCGGCAGGCTGCGGATGTCCGCGGCATTCAGGTTGGCGATTCCCGCGGCCGGGATGGCGGCGAAGGCGGCGGGCGCGAGCGCGTTCAGCCATGCCGGCGACACCTTGCTCCACGCCTGAGGCGCGATCGCCGCGATGGCGGCCGGCGTGAACGCGGCGACGGCGTTTGGCGACAGCATCTCGGGATGGGCGAGCGCGGCCGCCTGCTGCGACGTCATGGCGCCCACGGCCGCCGCGCCGAGTCCCTTGACCGCGGCATCCGACAGCTGCGCGATGCCGGCGGGCGGGACGCCGGCGAAGGCGGCGGGGGTGAGGGCATTGAGCCAGTCCGCCGACATCCAGCCCCACGAGACGCCGATGGCGGCCACTTGCGGGGCGGTGAGGCCGCTCACCACCGCCGGGGACAGCTGGTCGGGGTGCGGGATGGCCGCGACCTGCTGGACCGTCATGGCGTGGATCGTTGACGCGGACAGTCCTTGCCTCGCGGTCGACGACATTTCCTGGATCGCGCTCACCGGCAGCGCCGCGACGGCCTCGGGCGTCAGGGCGTTGAACCACGCCGGCGAGCAGTACCACCAGGCATCCTTGAGTTGAGGAATCTGAGCGGCGGTGAGGCCGCTGACTGCCGCCGGCGTCAACCAGTCCGGGTGGGCCAGGGCGGCGATCTGCTGTGGCGTCATCGCGGCGATCTGTGCGGCTGTCAGCCATTGGCAATGCGTCTTGTCGAGGCCGTTGAGCGCGGACGTCGATAGCTGCTGGATCTGGACCGCGGCCAGCGCGCTGAAGGTGGCTTGATCGAGGGAGTTGGGTTTGGTGAGGTCGGTCATGGTGGCGGTCTGCAGGGGGAGGGGCGGTCCCGGCCGGCCTGCGTCAGGCGGCGAGGGGCCGAAGCGACGGGCGTGATGCGCGGCGTCAGCGGGAGGGGAATGCGTCGGTCTTTACGGATGCGAGGTCCGTGCTGCCGCGCCATTGGCCGATATCGGCCAGCAGTTTCAAGCGCGCGGCGTGCCACAGCGATTCACATTGCGCCTGGGATTCCAAGGCATCGCTGAGAGCGTTCTGGGCATTGATCAATTCGAGAATGTCGCCGACGCCTCGTTGATAGCGGTTGTCGGCTGATTCGAGGGCGGCATTGGCGGTATCCAGCAGCTGCTTCGAGGCATCCAGTGATGCCCGTGAGGAGCGGACATCCGATACGGCGGTGACGAGTTCGCTCAATACCTGCTGTTCGACGTCGACGACCTGCGCTTCGGAGGTCTGCGCCTGCGCGCGAGCGCGCTGGACCTGGTACTTGTTGGAATATCCGTCGAATATGGGAATATTCACGGTGAATCCGGCGGAGAGGGTGCTTGAACGACCGGCGGCGGGCACCTGGTTCGACGATCCATTGCGCTGATGGGACAGGCTGAAATCGACCGTGGGCCGCCCCTGGGAGAGCGTTGCCGAAACCTTCCGGTTGTCGGCGTCACGCTGCGCGCGTGCCGCCAGGATGGCCGGATGATTCAGGCGGGCGTCGTCCAGCAGGGCGGCCAGCTCGGGCAGGGGCGTGTCGTCGACGGATTGGGGACGAGGCGGCAGGGTGAGCGGTGTACCCACAGCTGCGCCGATCACGTAGCCCAGGGAGGAAAAGGATTTGTCCACGTCCGACTGGGCACGTTGACGGGCCAAGCGCGCGCGGGCCAGCGCGGTTTCAGCCTGGAGCGTGTCGCTGCGGCCGGCGATGCCCCGCTCCTCGCGACGTTCTGCAGCCGCCAGCGTGCGGGCGGCCTGGCGGGCGGCCTGCTGTCTTGCCTCCAGGGTGGCCCGAGCCTGCAGCGCGGCGAAATAGGCCTGGATGGTTTCGTCGACTGTCTTGCGCACGGCGTCGTCGCGGCTCGCGACCGCCGCCGCCAACTGGCTGTCGGCGGAGGACTGGTTGGCCGCGCGTTCGCCGAAATCGAACAGGCGCCAGTTCACGCCGACGGATCCGCCCAGGCCGCGCATCCGGCTCGTCGCATCGATGGTGCCGGGCGTGCGTGTCGTGGAGTCCTGAGCGAGCAGGCTGGCGTTGACGGTCGGCAGCGAGGCGGCGCGGGCGATGCCGACCTCGGCGGTGCGCGCCTGAACGGCTTGCCAGGCCGTGGCTGTCTTGATGTTGCGGCAAAGCGCGGCGTCGACGGCGGCGGCCAGCGTCAACGGCGCGCCCGAATCGTCCGGGATCTCGCACCCGGGGAATTCGGCGCTTCGCGCTGCGGGAGCGATCAGGAGCCACGCGATGGCGGCGATGCCGGTCGAGCGGCGCCAGTGCCGGATGAATCGTGCGTCCATGTCTCAGTTCCTCCGCGCCGTGGCGCGAATGTGTCGGACATCGGCAGACGTCCGGGTTGCTGGAACGGTTGAACGCTGCGTCCGCGGTGTTCAACCATGGGACGCATTAGATTCATGTCAGGCCCTCAGATAAATAGGCCGGTCGAGTTTGTTCGAATGAAACTTCCGGGTCTGTGAAGATTATCCGAAATGGATGGCTTTGCGGGCTGATTTGGCTGATTTATCAGAACTTGCTATTGCTGGTCGGGGAGATGTCGACGGTATTGGATAAGGCGGGGCCAGTATTGAGGTGGCGGTTGATTAGGGTTGCGTAGCGTGGCCGGGTAAGTGATTAAATTGAGTCGGCCTCATAGTTAATATGAGCTAGCAAATATGATGAGGTCGTCGACTCAAACCGGACGACAACGCTGGAGGAAGACCGGCACACCAGCGGTAGGCCTGACGAGAGGAGGGGAAAGGGATGGGAGGAATGAAGCGCCGCGAGACGGCGCTGGGAAGCAAGAACCTGGTGCCCGGAGCCGGACTCGAACCGGCACACCTTGCGGCGGGGGATTTTGAGTCCCCTGCGTCTACCGATTTCGCCATCCGGGCGGCACGGTTTTGCTTCTTCTGATGGTCGCCGTGGGCGACCGTCGGTGCGGCTGGTGACCGTTGACGTGGAAGCAACGGAGAGCCGCGAAATCAGAAAGCCATTATGCCACGCAAGACCTGACCTCCACTGAGAGAATGCGTGGTTATGAGTGATGCAAGCGCCTTCGACCCCACGAGCTATCCGACCCTGGAAGATGTCATCGGCAACACGCCGCTGGTGCGACTGCAGCGGGTGCTCGGTCCTGAACTGGCTGCGCGCGGCAACGTGCTGCTGGCCAAGCTGGAGGGGAACAACCCCGCGGGGTCCGTGAAGGACCGTCCGGCCATCAGCATGATCCGGCGCGCCGAAGAGCGCGGCGAAATCAAGCCCGGTGACACGCTGATCGAGGCGACCTCCGGCAATACCGGCATCGCGCTGGCAATGGCAGCGGCGATCCGCGGCTATCGCATGGTGCTGATCATGCCGGAGGACCTGTCGATCGAACGTGCCCAGACGATGAAGGCCTTCGGAGCGGAACTGATCCTGACGCCGCGCTCCGGCGGCATGGAGTACGCCCGCGATCTGGCAGAACAGATGCAGCGCGACGGCAAGGGACGGGTGCTCGACCAGTTCGCCAACAGCGACAACCCGCGCATCCACTACGAGACCACAGGGCCGGAGATCTGGCGCGACACCGGCGGACGGATCACGCACTTCGTCAGCGCCATGGGCACGACCGGCACCATCACCGGCGTCTCTCGTTTCCTGAAGGAGCAGAACCCGGACGTGCGCATCGTCGGCGCGCAACCGGCCGAAGGGTCACGCATTCCCGGCATCCGCAAGTGGCCGGCGGCGTATCTGCCGAAGATCTACCGCCCCGAAACCGTCGACGAACTCGTGCTGGTCGGTCAGTCGGACGCGGAAGACATGGCCCGCCGTCTGGCCCGCGAGGAAGGGCTGTTCGGCGGCATCTCGGCAGCCGGCGCTTGCTGGGTCGCGATGCAGATCGCGCGCCAGGTTTCGAACGCCACGATCGTGTTCGTCGTCTGCGACCGCGGGGACCGGTATCTGTCGACCGGCGTCTTCCCCGCCTGACGCCACGCGGCCAATCAGGGATGATGGCTGCTCCGCGACACGCTGGTGCTTTCGCGCCCACGCCCCATGAGCTTCCGCTTCTGCCCGCAATGCGCCAGTGAACTCGTTTGGATCGAGCTGCCGGAAGACGGTGGTCCCAAGACCCGGCTGCGTTGCCCGAACTGCGACTTCACTCACTGGAACAATCCGACGCCCGTGCTGGCCGCGGTCGTCGAATGCGTCGACCGCGAGGGGCAGGTCTTGCTCGCGCGCAACGCGGCGTGGCCGGTACCGTTCTTCGGCCTGATCACCGGCTTCATGGAGGCCGGCGAGACGCCCGAAGAAGGCATCCAGCGCGAGGTGCTGGAGGAAACCTCGCTGGAGGCGCTCGGCGCGACGCTGATCGGCGTCTACGACTTCCAGAAGAAGAACCAGGTGATCATCGCGTACCACGTGCCCGCGCGCGGGCGGGTCACGCTGTCGCCGGAACTGGTCGAGTACACGTTGACACCGCCGGATCAACTCGAATGCTGGCCGGCAGGCACCGGCCAGGCGCTGGCCGACTGGTTGCGCGGACGCGGCATCGAACCGAAGTGGATGGCGCCTCGCAGCTGAGGGGGCTGACTAGAATCTGCTTCATCGCCCCGGTCATCGGCGGCAAGGACGCTCTCATGGACATTGACAAGGAACTCGACACCCGCGGCCTGAACTGCCCGCTGCCCATCCTCAAGGCCAAGAAGGCCTTGGCGGAGATGGAAAGCGGTCAACTGCTGAAGGTCGTCGCGACAGATCCCGGCTCGACGCGCGACTTCCAGGCCTTCGCGCGGCAGACCGGCAATGAACTGGTCGAGCAGACCGCGGCCGGCGACGAGTTCATCCACGTGCTCAAGCGACGCTGACGTCCGGATACGCCTGGAAACGAAGAAGGCCACGCGATGCGTGGCCTTCGTCCTTCATGACGCGGCAGTGACGGGAAGTCCTACCGTCAGAAGTTCAGCGCGGTCAGATTTCCAGGGCCTTGAGGTACTCGCGGAAGCTGGCGCCGAGTTGCGGGTGATCCAGCGCGAGTTCGACGTTGGCCTGCAGGAAACCTTCCTTGCTGCCGCAGTCGTAGCGCTTGCCTTCGTAGCGGAAGGCAAAGACCTTCTCGCGACGCATCAGTGCCGCGATGCCGTCGGTCAGCTGGATCTCGCCGCCGACGCCGCGCGGTTGCGTGGCGATCTCGCGGAACACGCCCGGCGTCAGGATGTAGCGGCCGGCCACGCCCAGGCGCGACGGGGCGTCCTCGGGGGCGGGCTTCTCGACCATGTGGGTGAGATCCATGAGGCGGTCGCTGATCGGCGCGCCGGCCACGATGCCGTAGCGCTTGGTGTGCTCGGCCGGCACTTCCTGGACCGCCAGGATGGACGCCTGCCACTCGGAGAACTGGTCCACCATCTGCTTGAGCACCGGCGGCTTGCCGACCATCAGGTCGTCGGCCAGCAGCACGGCGAAGGGCTCGTTGACGACGACGCACTGCGCGCACAGCACCGCGTGGCCCAGGCCGAGGGCCTTGGGTTGGCGGATGTAGATGCACTCCATGTCGTCGGGCTTGATCGAATGGACCATTGCCAGCAGTTCTTTCTTGCCGGCCGCTTCCAGTTCGGTTTCGAGTTCGAAGGCGGTGTCGAAATGATCCGGAATGGCGCGCTTGTTACGCCCGTTCACGAAGATCATCTGACGGATGCCCGCCGCGTAGGCTTCTTCGACCGCGTACTGGATCAGCGGCTTGTCGACCACGGGCAGCATCTCCTTGGGCTGCGCCTTGGTGGCGGGTAGAAAGCGTGTGCCGAGTCCAGCAACCGGGAAGATTGCCTTGTTGATGAGGGCCATTTACGTACACTCCGACGGTAATTGCGCCGGCATTCTTGCACGGCACAGCTGAAAGAAAATCAAACAAACCTCTCCAAACCACTCATGTCAGTGCTAGTCCTGGAACCGCTGGAGGCCGACATCCTGGAATGGATGGCGGAACGCCACGTCATCCAGGCCGCGCCCGATCTGGCGGAGGCGCCGCTGACCTTGAGAGAGCATGTTGCGCAGGCCCAGGCAATTTTCTTGCCCGCCTCGATTGCACTGGATGCGGAACTGGTCCGCCGTGCCCCCCGCTTGAGGGCCGTGGGCCGCATCGGCGCCGGTGCGGAGAACATCGATCTCGAAGCCTGCCGTGCCGCCAACATCGAGGTGGTGCGTGCGCCGACCGCGGCGGCCTCGGCGGAGGCCGAATTCGTCATCGGCGCATTGCTGGCGCTGCTGCGCCGGGTGCCGGTGCAGGGCGCGGACGGGAGCTGGGTCGGGAGAGAGCTCGGATGCGCGACGGTCGGCCTGGTGGGGCTGACGCCCTCGGCGCGCCAGTTGGCGACGCTGCTGCCGGCCTTTGGTGCGCGCGTGATCGGCTACGACCCCAGCCTGCACCATGCCGACCCACTCTGGGGGCAGTGGGGCATCGAGCCGTACGGGCTGCGCGAGCTGATGCAGGCCGCCGATGCGGTCAGCGTTCAACTGGCCTACTTCCCGCGTTACCGAGGCCTGATCGGCGAGCGGGTGCTGAACTTTTGCAAGCCGTCGCAGGTGCTGGTGTCGACCTCGCACTCGGCGCTGTTCGACGAACAGGCACTGGCGGATGCGTTGCAGGCCGGCCGACTGCTGGCCGTCTGGCTGGATCTGATGGAGCCCGGCCTCATGGAGACCGGGCGACCCTTGCACGGCGTCCCTGGATTGCAGGTCACGCCGAGGATCGCGGCGACGACCCGGGAATCCCGGATGCGCGCCGCGTGGAGCGTGGCGCGGCGGATCGCGGAGATCCTGGCCACGCCCGCCGTCCAGCCTGAGTTCAGGCCGACCCACCCAGGCGTGCTGCCTGATCTTTTAGCCGAACCACGGTGGCGCTGAAGTCGGCGATGCGCTGACGTTCCTGCTCCACGACCGCCGCCGGCGCGCGCGCCACGAAGCCCTCGTTGTCCAGCTTGGCCCTGGCCTTGGCGACCTCGCCTTCCAGACGGGCGATCTCCTTGGCGATCCGGGCCTGCTCGGCCGCGACGTCGATCTCCACCTTCAACGCCAGCCGCGCCGCACCGTGCACCAGCACGGGCGACATCGCGCTCTGCGTGTTGAACGCGGTCTCGTCCTCGATCAGTTCGACACTCTGCAGCTTGGCGAGCACCTTCAGCGCGGGCGCCGCCTCGCGCAGGAAGGACAGGTCACCGCCGGCCAGCAGCGGCACGCGGTCGGATGGACTCAGGCCCATCTCGCCGCGCAGGCTGCGGCAAGTGCCGACCACCGACTTCAACTGCTCGACCCAGGCGACGGCCTGCGCGTCGATGCGTTCCGGCTGGGCAACCGGATAGGCGGCCGTCACCAGGTAGTCGGTGGACTTGCGTCCCGCGATGGGGGCGACGGTCTGCCACAGCTCCTCGGTGATGAAGGGCGCGATCGGGTGCAGCAGGCGCAGGATGGTTTCCAGCACGCGGATCAGCGTGCGACGCGTGGCGCGCTGCGCGGCCTCGTTGCCCTCGGCCTGCGCGGTCTGCAACTGCACCTTGGCCAGTTCCAGGTACCAGTCGCAGTACTCGTCCCAGACGAAGGAATAGATCGCGTTGGCGACCTGGTCCAGGCGGTAGTCCGCGAAACCCTGCGCGACCGCCTGTTCGACCTTCTGCAACTCGCTGGCGATCCAGCGGTCGGCCTGCGAGAACTGCAGGTAGCCGTGGGCGCTGCCGCCGGGGGCGCATTGCTCCTTCGTGTGCTCGACCAGGCCGCAGTCCTGGCCTTGCGTGTTCATCAAGACGAAGCGCGTGGCGTTCCACAGCTTGTTGCAGAAGTTCCGGTAGCCCTCGCAGCGCTTGCTGTCGAAGTTGACGCTGCGCCCCAGCGTCGCCATCGCCGCGAAGGTGAAGCGGAGCGCGTCGGCGCCGTAGCCGGGAATGCCTTCGGGGAATTCCTTCTCCGTGGCCTTGCGGACCTTGGGGGCGGTCTCGGGCTTGCGCAGGCCCTGTGTGCGCTTGTCCAGCAGCGGGCCCAGCTCGATGCCGTCGATCAGGTCGACCGGGTCGAGCACGTTGCCCTCGGACTTGCTCATCTTCTTGCCCTGCGCGTCCAGCACCAGGCCGTGGATGTACACATGCCTGAAAGGCACCCGGCCGGTGAAGTGCGTCGTCATCATGATCATCCGGGCAACCCAGAAGAAGATGATGTCGTAGCCGGTGACGAGCACCGACGACGGCAGGAAGAGGTCCTGTTCGAGCGTCTTCGCGGGCCACCCCAGCGTCGAGAAGGGCACCAGCGCCGACGAATACCAGGTGTCCAGCACGTCCTCGTCGCGCTTCAGCGGGCCGGTGTAGCCGGCGGCGGTGGCCTTGGCCTGCGCCTCGGCCTCGTCATGGGCGACGAAGATCTCGCCGTCCGTGCCGAACCAGGCCGGGATCTGGTGACCCCACCACAGCTGGCGCGAGATGCACCAGTCCTGGATGTTGCCCATCCACTGGTTGTAGGTGTTGACCCAGTTCTCGGGAACGAACGTCACCTCGCCGCTGGCGACGACGTCGATCGCCTTCTGTGCGATGGACTTGCCGTCCCGGCCCGGCTTGCTGGTGGCGACGAACCACTGGTCCGTCAGCATCGGCTCGACGATCTGGCCCGTGCGGGTGCAGCGCGGCACCATCAACTTGTGCTTCTTGACCTCGATCAGCAGGCCCTGGTCCTCGAGCGCCTTGACGATCAGCTTGCGCGCGGCGAAGCGGTCCAGGCCGCGGTACTCGGCGGGGATCTCGTCCATCGTGTCCACGACGGTCGCATCCAGCGTGAAGATCGTCAGCATCGGCAGCTTGTGGCGCTGCCCGACCTGGTAATCGTTGGTGTCGTGCGCGGGCGTGACCTTGACGACGCCGGTCCCGAATGCCTTGTCGACGTAGTCGTCGGCGATCACGGGCACCAGGCGGCCCGTGAGGGGCAGCTTCACCTGCCGGCCGATGAGGTGCTTGTAGCGTTCGTCCTCGGGGTGGACCATGACGGCGGTGTCGCCCAGCATGGTTTCCGGACGCGTGGTCGCGACGACCAGCGATTCATCGCCCTCTGCCATCGGATAGCGGATGTGCCACAGCGAGCCGTCCTCCTCCTCGCTCTCGACCTCGAGGTCGGAGACGGCGGACTTCAGGACCGGGTCCCAGCTCACCAGGCGCTTGCCGCGGTAGATCAGGCCCTCGTCGAAGAGCTTGACGAAGGTGTCGACGACGACGGGCGAGAGCTTCTCGTCCATCGTGAAGTACTCGTGGCCCCAGGACACCGAGTCGCCCATGCGGCGCATCTGCTGGGTGATGGTCGAGCCGGACTGCTGCTTCCACTCCCAGACGCGGGCGACGAAGTTCTTGCGGCCGAGGTCGTGCCGGCTCTGTCCCTGGCCCTGCAGCTGGCGCTCCACGACGATCTGCGTGGCGATGCCGGCGTGGTCGGTGCCGGGGACCCACAGCGTGTTGTGGCCGCGCATGCGGTGGTAGCGCGTCAACGAGTCCATGATGGTCTGGTTGAACGCGTGGCCCATGTGCAGCGTGCCCGTCACGTTCGGCGGGGGCAGCTGGATGCTGAACGACGGCTTGGCCGGATCGAGCGTCGGCTCGTAGAGGCCCTTGGACTCCCACAGCGGGCCCCAATGGGCTTCAAGAGAGGCGGGTTCGAAGGACTTGGCGAGTTCGGTCATGGGGCGCGCCGCCTTGCAGCGGTGTCATCTGGGCGAGGGACAAGGTGAGCCCACGATTGTAGGGCGGCGAAACCCCGCGACGCCCCGGCCGGGTGCCCGGAGACGGGGGACACCGCAGAGCGGGGCTGAGGTGGGGCAGAGAGGGGGCAGAGAGGGGATGCGACCCCACCGAAAGGGAGATGTCGATATCCATGTCGATATTCATGTCGATATCCGAGTCCCTGGCGCGTCGTGTCAGCGGAGACGCCTGTCGACGCCGCGTTTCGCCCGGTTCCCCCCTTGGAGGCATTCCCTCGGACAGGGCAACGGCGATACAAAACGAAAAACAGCGATACCGCGGTGAGATGCCCTGGCGAGAGGGCATGGGAATCATGGCGACATGGATTCACCGCCCGGACACCCGGGCTTTACCGAGGAATTGCAACATGCATCTGTTTCGACGCTGGAGCCACCCCCATGAACGTCAGCACGCTCACTTCGACCACCCTGGTCGTTTCAGTCCTGTCGGCCCTGTGTGTGACGACGGCTTCTACGGCCCGCTGCCCGTCACCGGCCCCTGGTACCGCTTCGGCGGTTTCGGCGGCTTCCCCTGGGGGTGGGGCGGTCTTGGATACGGCCATGGTCGGGGGCATGGCCGGCATGGACATGGATGCGGGGATGGACGCGGACACGGTCGCCACGGCCACCACGGTCGCCATGGTCACCACGGCGGTCATGGGTGGGACGGCTTCGGCGGGAGCGTGGGACCCGATGCCCACCACGCCGGTCGCGGCGAGAGGCTGCAAGCCCGGGCCCGCGCCTTTCTGGACCTGAGCGACAGCCAGTCCGGACTGCTGGAGCGGCTGATCACCCAGCTCGCGACCTCGCGACGCGCGCTCAAGGCGCTGGCGCGCGGCCCGGAGGTCGCCCGGCTCGTCGACAGCGAGAATTTCCGGCGCGATGAGGCGCAGGAGCTCTTCGACGGCCAGATCGAGGCGCTGCGGGCGACCGGCCCGGCGCTGGTGGCCGCCTTCGGCGACTTCTTCGACGCCCTGGACTTCGACCAGCAGCAGATGCTGCGCTTCCTGCTGCGGCGCCTGCGCCGCCGGGCGGGGCGCGCCGACGAACGGAGCCGCTGATGGACAGCCGCGATTGCAGGCAGCCGCCGGGGCTGCTGCGGCCGGTCATCGACCGCAACCGCTGCGAGGGAAAGGGCGACTGCGTCGAGGTCTGCCCTTACGGCGTCTTCTCGGTCGGCACCTTGCCCATCGACCGGCGCAAGGAACTGAACCTGTTCGGCAAGCTGCGGGGTTACGCGCACGGCTGGCAGCAGGCCTTCACGCCGAACGCCGACGTGTGCCGCGCCTGCGGCCACTGCGTGAAGGCCTGTCCGGAACGGGCGATCACGCTGGTCCGGCACGGCCACAATGGACGTCACGATGCATCGATTGCTGCTGATTGACGACGACGAGGCGCTGGCCGCGCCGCTGGCGAGCTACCTGGCCCGTTTCGATTTCGCGCTGAGTGCGGTCACGCGGCCCAGCGCCGCGCTCGCGCGGCTGGCCGAGGAGCGCTTCGACGCGCTGATCCTGGACGGCATGCTGCCGGAGATGGACGGGTTCGCGTTCTGCAAGCGCGTGCGCGGCGGCACGGAGCCCTGGCGCGAAATCCCCATCCTGATGCTGACCGCGCGCGGCGACCTGACCGACCGCGTGGTCGGCCTGGAACTCGGCGCGGACGACTACCTGGCCAAGCCCTTCGAACCGCGCGAACTGGCCGCGCGGCTGCAGACCATCCTGCGGCGCACGCGGTTGGCGCCGGCTGCGGCCGTGCCGGCGACCGTGCTGCGCTTCGCGGGCCTGGAGATCGACACCGCGCGCCGCGTCGTGACCGTGGCGGCGGGGGGCGTCGAGTTGACCAGCACTGAATATGAGCTGCTCCTGATGCTGGCCCGTGAGCCGGGCCGCGTGTTCTCGCGCGACGAGATCCTGAACCGGCTGCGCGGCCAGGAGGCCGACCTCTACACACGGGCCGTGGACATCCTGGTGAGCCGGATGCGCCGCAAGCTCGAACCGCTGGAGGCGCTCAAGACGCTGCGCAACGCGGGGTACTGCTTCGCGCTGCCGGCGGCGGGCGAGGGGGACGCATGAGAGATCCTCGCCATCCGTACGACCATTGGCACGATCCCCGGAGCGGGCCGGAAGGCCACCGCGACGCGTGGCGGCACAGGATGCGGCAGGCCCGTCGCCAGCACAAGCTCGAAAAGCTGCGCCGCTGGGCGGAGATGGAGGCCAAAGGCATTCCGTTCCCGCGCGAGCGTGGCTGGCGCTGGCACATGCGGGCGCGAAACCGGTGGCACCAGCGCTGGCACCGGCACCACGCGCAGTTCAATCACTCGCTGGGCGCGCGGCTGATCGCGATCTTCGTCGTGTTGTCCTGTGCGGTCATAGGCATCCTGTGGGCCTCGATGCAGGTCGAGTACGGCCTGCTGTGGGCGGTGCCGCTCCTGCTGCTGGTGACAGGTCTTGCCTACGGGGGCATCCGTCACATGGTGGGGCCGCTGCGCGAACTGGCGGCCGGCGCGGAGGCTTTCGGGCGGGGCGATCTCGAGCATCGCGTGCCGATCCGTCACCGTGACGAGATCGGCGACCTTGCGCACCGCTTCAATCAGATGGCGGAAGACATCCAGGCGATGCTCGACGGCAAGCGCGCGCTGCTGCTGGCGATCAGCCATGAGTTGAGAAGCCCGCTGACACGGGCGCGGCTGCATGCGGAGCTGGTCGACGAGGGGGCGTCGAAGGCGTCGCTGCTGGACGAGCTCGCCCAGATGCGGGACTTGATCTCCGCGTTGCTGGAGAGCGAGCGGCTGGGCAGCGGCCACCGCGCGTTGCAGGTCGCCGACTGCCACCTCGGTGCGCTGGTGCGCGAGCAGGACCAGCCCGGCGTGGCGCTGCGCGTGGACCGCGACCTGCCGGTGCTGAAGCTTGATCGGATGCGGGTCCAGCTGCTGCTGCGGAACCTGGTGCACAACGCGTTGCGGCACAACGATCCGGAGGTCGGCCCCGTGATGGTGACCGTCGAGCGTGATGGAGACGGCGCGACGCTCACCGTGCGCGATCACGGCTCGGGTGTACCGCCGGAGGTCCTGTCGCAGCTCGGCCAGCCGTTCTTCCGGCCGGACGAGGCGCGGGCGCGCAGCGAAGGCGGCGTCGGATTGGGCCTCTCGCTGTGCCGGCTCGTCGCCGAGGCGCATGGCAGTCGTCTGGTGCTGCGCAACGCGCAGCCGGGATTCGAAGCGTTGGTGCGATTCCCCTGATGCGAATCCTGATGCAGTTGCCCTGATCTCAGGGCGGCTCACTCATGAAAGTGGCACCTGACGATTCGCCTACCGAGACGGGTCGGTCCCCCTGCGAGAACCCGTGTGGCGCCGACGCCAACGATTTCATCGAATCGATTTCATTGATCTTTTCGTGGCCGGCCTGGCCGATGTCGCGAGGAAGATCCATCTCCCGCGTCGTCAGGCGCGGTCCATGTCATCCCGATGAAGGTGATGTTGATGAATTGATCCGATCTGACTGGAGTTGTCCATGTCCTCGATGTCCTTTTCTCATGCCGGTGCGTCCGGTCCCTCCGCCACCGCTGCTGCGGCCCGTTTCCGCGGTCCCGCCGGCGTCCACCCGAGCCTCGACGACGAACTCGACGACGATCCCGGTGCCGAGCTCGCCGCACGGGCCCTGGACTCGGATGCCCGCGCTTTCGCCGCCGCCGCTGCCTCGGTCGCCGGCAGCGGCGAACCTCCCGCGCCGCCGCCGTTCCCGCCGGTTTCCGCGGCGGGCGGATCCGCTGCCTCGGGTCCGCGCCGCACGAGGACGCTGTTCATGCAGCGCCGCCTCATGGAGCTCCGTCCGCTGCTGCGCCTGAACGGCGAGGAGTTCGAAGCCTTCCTCTACCAGTCGCGCATGTACCCGTCGCTGAGCCGTTTCGCGGCCGGCAGCGTCGAGTACTTCGTGCCGCGGCGCGACATCACGGTGGGTCTGGCGATGAAGACGCTGCGCGAACGCATCGAGCACGCGGCGGTCATCGCCGAGCTGGTCTGCCGCCTCAAGCGCGACGACGAGGAGGACGGGGCGCTGTGCAACGACGACGAGGCGGTCGTCGCCTCCGCCGCGATCCGCGACGACCTGCGCGAGGCGCTGGGCATGCTCGGCGTCTATGAGCAGGCGATCCGCGATGGCGTGGCGGTGGTGCAGTACCACGAGCCGGTGGCGGACGAGGCCCGGTAAGGCACGGTAAGGCACGGTAAGGCGCGGGTAAGTCGGGGCGGAAGAGGATGCGCGCTTAACATCCGCATTTCCGCCCCCGCTGCCCATGAATCGAATCGCCCTCGTCGAGGATCACGTCCGGCTGGCCGACCTGATCCGTCAGGCGCTCCAGGCCGCCGGCATTCCGACCGATGTCTTCCACGCGATGGAGCCTGCCTGGGTGGCGCATCGCGATGTCGGTTACGCCGCGCTGGTCATCGACCGCGGGCTGCCGGACGGCGACGGGCTGGCGCTGGTCAAGCGCCTGCGCGCCGCGCATCAAGGAACGCCCTGCCTGATGCTGACGGCACGTGACGCGCTGCATGACCGCATCGACGGGCTCGAGTCCGGAGCAGATGACTACCTCGCCAAACCCTTCCCGATGGAGGAACTGGTGGCGCGCGTGCGGGCGCTGATGCGCCGATCCGTCGCCGTACGGCCGCCGCGGGCGGTGTTCGGCGACATCGAGGTGGTGATCGAGGAAGCCTTGCTGGTGCGCGGCGAGGGGTCGGTGGCGCTGGCGCCGGCGGAACTTCAGATCGCGATCGCGCTGGTGCAGCAGCAGGGGCGCACGGTGCGGCGCGCGGCGCTGGAGGCGGCGGCCTGGGGTTTGTCGGAGGCGGTGACGCCCAACGCGCTCGACGTCGCGCTGCATCGGCTGCGCAAGAAGCTGAGCTCGCTCGGGTCGGAGCTGCGCATCGTCAATCTCAGGAATCACGGGTATGCGCTTCAAGATGCGGTGGCCGAATAGCCTGCGCAACCGCGTGCTGGCGGTGCTGGCCGCGAGCATGGTGCTGAGCGCGGTGCTGGTTGCCCTCGCGTCGACCGTGCTGTGGGAGCCCTTCACGCGCTGGGTGCTGCGTGACCAGATCGAGGACAACGGCCAGCAGATCGCGGAGCATCTGAGCTTCGACGCGCAAGGCCGCCCCATGGGCATCGACGAGACGAAGATCGAGCCGTGGATGTTCCGCAGCCTGAAGGACGAACTGATGCTGCGCGTGGCGGACAGGGACGGAAACGTGGCCTACTCGTCCGACGGACCACGGGTCTCGATCGCGCCCGATGGCAAGCGCTTTGAGCCGCGTCGCCAATCTTTCGTCTTCACGCGCGACGGCGTCGCGATGCACGGGGCCACCGTGCCCTTCGATCACGAGGGGCGACGGTGGTACGTCCAGTTCGCCGTCACCGATCGGATGGTGCTGCAGATGCGGGAGTCGATCGGCCTGGACGTCTTCCGCCAGGGCGTGATCGCGCTGGGCGCGACCTTCGTGCTGATCTTCCTGATCACGATCCATGTGGCGCTGCGGCAGGCCTTGAAACCGGTGCGGGCGGCCTCCGGCGCGGCGCGGCGCATCGCGCCGAGAACGCTCGCCGAGCGTCTGCCGACCACCGACCAGCCGCGCGAACTGCGTCCGCTGGTCGAGGCCTTCAACGCGGCGCTGGATCGGCTGCAGGGCGGATTCAAGACGCAGCAGGAGTTCCTGTCGAACGCCGCGCACGAGCTGAAGACGCCGCTGGCGCTGATCCGCGCGCAGGTGGAGCAGGCAGAGGCGGGTGCCTGGCGCGACCAGATCCTGGACGATGTCGACCGTGTCGCGCGTCAGGTGCAGCAGTTGCTGCTGCTGGCCGAGGCCAGCGAACAGCGCAACTATCGCGTCGAGGCGATGGATCCGACGCCGGCGTTGCGAGAAGTGTTCGACTTCATGGAGCGCGTGGCCGCGCGGCACGGCGTGACCCTGGGCCTGCATTTGAGTCCCTCGCTCCGTGCCTGGCACGCGGATCGCGGAGCGCTCTTCACGCTGCTGAAGAATTTGCTGGAGAACGCGATCCAGCACAGCCCGCCGGAGAGCGTGGTCGCGCTGATGGCGGGGCCGGACGGCTTTACCGTCGCGGACCAAGGCCGGGGCGTGGCGGAGAAGGACCTGCCGCGCATCTTCGAGCGCTTCTGGCGCGGCGCCGACCGGCGGGAGCAGGGCGCGGGACTGGGGCTGGCGATCTGCACCGAGATCGCGGCGGCGCACGGCTGGCGGCTGAGCGCGCACGGGCGGGTGCCGGGGCCGGGATTGGAGGTGCGTTGCGAGATGGCGCCAACGACCGATCCCGCAACGACCGACCCCGTGGCAGGCGCTATCCTGCCGGCATGCAACACGTCCCTCGACTCAGCGCCGTCAGCGGCGCAACGGCCCTCGCGGTCGTTCTCTGTCTGACCGCCTGCCAGAGTCTGCAGCCTGAGCAGGTGGCGGACGATTGGGCTCAGGCGGCGGACGCCATCTCCGTCTTCAGCACCGAACAGGAGGCGACCGCTGTGGCCACGGGGCATCCGGGCGCCGTGCCCCGGACGCTCGTCGTCGAGGCGGACCTGGTCGTGATCGGACGCCGGACGTGCGATGCGGGCGCAGTCCAGGTCAAGACGCGGGATGGCTCGATGGGATGGTCCCTGGCGACGTCGCTCAAGAACCTCGGGCCGTGCCTGCTCCCTGCCGCGCACGGCTGAGGAGGCCGTTTTGCGTTCGCAAGGGGCCGGGCCCACGCCGGACCGCTTCATGGCTATCATCCGCCCGATCAAGGAGACGGACATGAAGACACGCTTCTGGTTGGCGCTCACCGCAGGCGCACTTTTCTCGCTGTCGGTGGCAGCCCAGGAGGTCACGTTGACGCGGCTCGACTGCGGCAACGGGACCAACGACCCGCGGCGCTTCAGCGACACCTTCGCCTATACCGAGACGAGCAAGCCCTTCACCTTCAGCTGCTACGTCATCCGGCACGGCTCGGACGTGATGGTCTGGGACACCGGCTACCTGCCCGGCTCCGTGCCCAACGCGACCAACAAGCCGCTGGGCGATCTGCTCAAGCAGATCAAGATCGATCCCGCGGACGTGAAGTTCGTCGGCATCAGCCACTTCCACGCCGACCACACCGGCCAGGTGAGCCTGTTCAAGAACGCGACGCTGTTGATCGGCAAGGCCGATTGGGAGGCCATCAACGCGACGCCGCCCATGGCCGGCGCCAACGCGAAGGGCTTCACCGAGTGGATCGCCGAGAAGCGCAAGGTCGAGCCGCTCAGCGCGGACAAGGACGTCTTCGGCGACGGCACCGTGATGGTCCTGCGCGCGCCGGGGCACACGCCGGGCCACAGCATCCTGCTGGTGCGCCTCAAGGAGATGGGCCCGGTGATCCTCAGCGGCGACTCTGTCCACTTCCACGAGAACTACGAGCACGACGGCGTGCCCGGCTTCAACGACGACCGCGCGCAGACGCTCGCCTCGATCCAGCGCGTCAAGCAGATCGAGAAGAACCTGAAGGCGACGGTCATCATCCAGCACGACCCGCGCGACATCGGCAAGCTGCCGGCGTTCCCGGCCGCGGCGAAGTAGCCCGCCGCAACGCGAAGACCATCGGGCGCCGGGTCAGATCCCGGTGGCCCCTTGAAGGCTGACCCGCTGCCGCCAGGCATGGTCCACCTGACCCTCCTGCGCGCCACGGTGCTGACTGAAGTAGCGAGAGGGGCAGTCGCCGTAACAGCGCACCCAGACTTTCGCCAGATGAGCGGAGTCCGCGAACCCGGACGCCTGCGCGATGGCGGTGAGCGCTCTTCCACTGCCGAAGAACATCGCCGCGCGCTGGATCTTCACCGCCAGCGCGTACTGCCGCGCCGAGATGCCCAGGGACTTCAGGAATCCGCGCGAGGCCTGCGCGGCGGACATCCCCACCGGCGCGCCCAGCGTCGCCAGGTCCTGCGCCGGATCGAGCCGCAGGCCGGCCATCATCTGCAGCACGCGCGGGTCCAGCGGCTGATGCGGTGAGACGCTGTCGGCCACGCTGCCCACCAGCATCTGCACCGAGGCCTGCAGCCTTCTTCCGCTCAGCGCATAGGACGCAAAGGCGGACGCGCAATCCAGCAGGCCGGCGAAGTGCTGCTCGTCCAGCACGCGGACCGGCGCGCGATCCGACCAGCGGCTGAAGGTGTTGTAGCGCGGATGAGTCGGCTCGAGGTCGATCAGCACCGCCGGTTGTCCGCCGGAGTCGATGGCGCGCGTCGAGAACGGCCGCACCGCCACCAGCCGTCCCGACCAGTGCTGCCCGGCGACGCTGACGCGCAGCGGCTGCGGCGTCAGCGCGCAGGCCAGCGTGACCGAGTGGCGCCGCACGCGCGAGCGCACGGCGCCGCTCGCGTAGATGAAGCTGTCCCCCAACAGGCCCAAACGCGGGCCGACGAAGTTGCCAGACGTCATGAGGACATGCTGCGACCGGCGGCGTCGTCGCGTCAAGGCGGAACCGCGCTGCGCTCCTGGTCATAGCGCAGCTGCGCGCGCATCGCCTTCTCTTCCATGCTGCGCGCGGTGGACGTGTCCTCGCGCATGAGCTCCAGGATGCGACGCGCGACCGCGTCGTCCTGAGCGAACATCTCCCGGGCCGCTTCCGCGCCGAAGTGGGCGGCCCGAAGCGCCTGCATCGTCTGCAGTTGCGTGAGTCCTTCCTCGGGCACCAGCGGCGCCTGACCCGGTGGGAAGGCGGCGGCTTGCGCAGTCTGGTAGGCCTCGAACTGAGCGACCAGTTCGCGGGCTCGCGCCGCGGCCGGCGCCGGCAGATCCGCCACTTCCGCGTCCACGCGTGCGGCGAGGGCGTCGCCTTCGTTGAGCGCCAGCAGCGCCTCGGCGCGCAGTCGCATCGGCTGGTCGACGACGAGTCTCCCGCGGGCATCGGTGCGGAACACCCGACGGGAAGGATCAGCAAGACCTGGCCCCGGCGCCGAGGATGCCGACGCCGGTGACGACGTTGACATCGCCACGGGCGGCCAGGCGCCGTCGCCGCCTTCGGACGCCGACTGCGCGTCTGCGTTCGCGGTCGGGGCGGTGGCCGGCGCGGAGGCTCCGGCCATCCGCGACCAGGGGAAGTCCGTCTTCGGGTCATCGCCGGCTGCCGGCGCATGTGCCCCGGCGGCCAACCAGACGAGGAGCGCCACGGCACCCAGGCCGGCGGCAAAGGCCAGTGCGATGCGCCGGCCCCGGTGACGATCGGATGGGTGCGACATGGCGTCCTCCCTGCGGCTCAGTACGGGCAGTTCTGGTTGTAGCGATCGAAGACGAGGGCGGTGGCGTAGGCCGAATGCGCCGCGCCGCACAGGAACGGTGAGTAGCGCGTGTCCGCATCCACGAAACGCTTCATCCATGTCACCCCGTAGCGGCCGATCGGCGTGCTGGTGCTGTTGGGCGTGAAGTGGGTGGCGCCGTTGAGTTCCGCATAGGCCTTGAAGGTCGAGGCCGGCAGGCTGGCGTAGAAGGGCCGCGCATGGACGGCGACGGACGCCACCGTGTCGCCGTCGGCGCCGACGATGAGCGTCGGTACCCGCACCTGGGTGAAGCTGGTGCTGAGGTTCCACGGCGTCAGCGGCAGCGCGGCCTTCAGCGTCGGGTTGTCCTCGGCGGCGATCAGCGCGCCGCCGCCGCCCATCGAATGGCCGGCCACCGCCAGCCGGGTGCTGTCCACACGGCTTCGCACCGTGCTGCTGGCGCTGTTGACCACGTAATTCAGCGCCGCCATCAGCTGCGTGGCGCGGCTGGCGGGCTGGTCCAGCGTCGTGTTGGTGTTCATCGTGATCACGACCAGACCGTGCGTCGCCAGCCGGCGGCCCAGCCAGGCGATGCTGGACTGCGTGGCCGTGAAGCCCGGGCTGATGGCCACGACGCCGTAACGCCCGGCGGTGGTGGGGTAGTAGATCGTGCCGCCGCCGAAGCCGCGCGGCAGCGTGACGGTGCTGGTCGAGACTGCGAACGATCCCGCGGTGGCGTTGAGGCTGGCGGAGGTGGGATCCGGGCCGATCTGCGCCGAGGCATGACCTGCGGCGAAGGTGGCGAAGGCGACGCACAGGGCGGCGGCCCGCAGGGCGGTCCGCAGCGGAGCTCTCTGAGTCATGGTGTCTCCCTTGATGAGGCGCCCGTGCCGCGAGATGCGACAGGGCGGACCCAGTCTAGGAAGCGCACCGTCGGAGTGCCTTGTACGCAGCCGGGGGAGGAACCCCCTAGGATCGTTCAGGGAAAACCCGGGGGTGCACTGTGTTTCAACCCGCCGAGCGCTTGCGGGCTGCCGCGGCGGCGCGCGCCGTGTGCAGCTTGCGGTAGCTGTCGATCAGGCGGTGATGTCGATCCAGCCCTTCGAGCTTCATGCTCGTCGGCGTCAGGCCGTAGAAGCGCACGCTGCCGTCCGCTGATCCGAGCACGGCGTCCATGCGCTCGTCGCCGAACATCCGACGGAAGTTGGCCACGTAGTCACCGAGTGCCAGTTCGTCGTCCAGCAGCACTTCCAGCACCACGTTCACGGCTTGATAGAACAGGCCGCGCTCGACGGTGTTCTCGTTGTATTGCAGGAAGGCGCCGACCAGTTCCTGCGCCTCTTCGAGCTGCCCCAGCGCGAGATGGATCAGCAGCTTCAGTTCCTGGAGCGTCAGCTGACCCCACACCGTGTTCTCATCGAAGTCGATGCCGATGAGCGTGGCGATGTCGGTGTAGTCGTCGAGCTCGCTGTCCTCAAGGCGCTCCAGCAGCGCCGCCAACTGCTCATCGTCCAGCCGATGCAGGTTGAGGATGTCGGCGCGGAACGCCAATGCCTGGTTGGTGTTGTCCCAGATCAGGTCCTCGACCGGATAGATCTCCGAGTAATCCGGCACCAGGATGCGGCAGGCCGTCGCGCCGAGCTGGTCGTACACGGCCATGTAGGACTCCTTGCCCATGTCCTCGAGGATGCCGAACAGCGTGGCGGCCTCCTCGGCGTTCGAGTCGGCGCCCCGGCCGGAGAAGTCCCACTCGACGAACGCGTGATCCGCCTTGGCGCTGAAGAAGCGCCACGACACGATGCCGCTGGAGTCGATGAAGTGTTCGACGAAGTTGTTGGGCTCGGTGACGGCGTTGCTGGCGAAGGTGGGGCGGGGCAGGTCGTTCAGGCCTTCGAAGCTGCGACCCTGCAGCAGCTCCGTCAGGCTGCGCTCCAGCGCGACCTGCAGGCTCGGATGCGCGCCGAAGGAGGCGAACACGCCGCCCGTGCGCGGGTTCATCAGCGTCACGCACATCACGGGGTAGACGCCGCCCAGCGACGCGTCCTTCACCAGCACCGGGAAGCCCTGTTCCTCCAGGCTGCGGATGCCGGCCACGATGCCGGGGTACTTGTCCAGCACGGCCTGCGGCACGTCGGGGAGGGCGATCTCGCCTTCGAGGATCTCACGCTTGACGGCGCGCTCGAAGATCTCGGACAGGCATTGCACCTGCGCCTCGGCCAGCGTGTTGCCGGCGCTCATGCCGTTGCTGACGTACAGGTTCTCGACGAGGTTGGACGGGAACCAGACCACCTCGCCGTCGGAGCGGCGCACATACGGCAGCGCGCAGATGCCCCGCGCCACATTGCCGGAGTTGGTGTCGATCAGGTGCGAGGCGCGCAGTTCGCCGTCGGGGTCGTACCAGGCGAGGCAGCGTTCGTCGAGCAGCCCATCAGGGAGTGCATCGTCCGGGCCGGGCTTGAACCAGCGCTCATCGGGGTAATGCACGAACTCGGCGTTGGCGATGTCCTCGCCCCAGAACACGCCCGCGTAGAAGTGGTTGTTGTTCAGGCGCTCGATGTACTCGCCCAGGGCGGAGGCCAGCGCGCTCTCCTTGGTGGCGCCCTTGCCGTTGGTGAAGCACATCGGCGAATGCGCGTCGCGGATGTGCAGCGACCAGACGTTGGGCACCAGGTTGCGCCAGGAAGCGATCTCGATCTTGATGCCCAGATTGGCCAGGATCGCCGTCATGTTGGCGATGGTCTGCTCCAGCGGCAGGTCCTTGCCCGGGATGTAGGTCGCCGCCGTCGCATCCGGATTCAGTGTCAGCAGGGCCTGCGCGTCGGCGTCGAGGTTCTCGACCTCCTCGATCACGAACTCCGGCCCGGCCTGCACCACCTTCTTGACGGTGCAGCGGTCGATGGAGCGCAGGATGCCCAGGCGGTCCTTCTCGGAGATGTCCGCCGGCAGCTCGACCTGGATCTTGAAGATCTGCTGGTAGCGGTTCTCCGGGTCGACGATGTTGTTCTGCGAGAGGCGGATGTTCTCGGTCGGGATGTCGCGGGTGACGCAGTACAGCTTGACGAAGTAGGCCGCGCACAGGGCCGAGGAGGCCAGGAAATAGTCGAACGGGCCCGGCGCCGAGCCGTCGCCCTTGTAGCGGATGGGCTGGTCGGCGATCACCGTGAAGTCGTCGAACTTGGCTTCCAGGCGAAGCTTGTCGAGAAAGTTGACCTTGATTTCCATGCGATGACTCGTCTGCGGGTTATCCATCATTATCGCGGGCGTCAACCGCGAGCCCCGAGGAGACGGGGTCGGCGGATAGGATGTCCGGATGAGTTCTCCCGAGACTCCGGGCAGCCCCGACATCCCCGGCACCCGCCTGCGCGACCTGGCGCGCCTGCGGCGCGTGCGTGATCGGATCGACCGCGAGTACGCCCAGCCGCTGGACGTCGACGCACTCGCGTCGGGCATCGGCATGTCGGCCGGCCACCTCAGCCGGCAGTTCCGGCTGGCCTATGGAGAGTCGGTCTATTCGTACCTCATGACGCGCCGCATCGAGCGCGCGATGGCGCTGCTGCGCCGCGGCGACCTCAGCGTCACCGAGGTCTGCTTCGAGGTCGGGTGTTCCTCGCTGGGCACCTTCAGCACGCGTTTCGCCGAGCTGGTCGGCGTGCCGCCCAGCGTCTACCGCCGCGACTCCTCGGCCGAGGCGGAAGGCCTGCCGTCCTGCGTGGCCAAGCAGGTGACGCGTCCGATCAGGAATCGAGAAGCGCCGGGGAAATCGTCCCCCTAGACTGCGTTCCAAGGGTCCGGACCCCGGCGGCGACGGCCGCCAGCCCCGCCGCAAACAGCCTTCTGGCATCACTCATCTGGAGACAGACATGGACATCACCATCCACTCGACCTTCCTGCCGCACACCGACCCCGAGGAATCGCTGGCCTTCTACCGCGACGGGCTGGACTTCGAGATCCGCAAGGACGTCGCCTTCGGCGGCAATCGCTGGATCACGATCGGGCCGAAGGGCAAGCCGGACACGTCGATCGTGCTGTTTCCGCCGAACGCCACGCCGGGCCTCACCGACGAGGAGAAGCGCACCATCGCCGAGATGATGGCCAAGGGCACCTACGCGATGCTGCTGCTCGGCGCGAAGGACCTGGACGAGACCTTTCAGCGCCTGCAGTCGCAGGACGCGGAGATCGTGCAGGAGCCCACCGACCAGCCCTACGGCGTGCGTGACTTCGGTGTCCGCGACCCGGCGGGCAACATGATCCGTATCCAGCAGCTCAAGACCTGACCCCGGAGCGTCGCATGCCCAGCACCACCGATCCGAAGAAGAAGCCCTTGACCGGCGCCGCGAAAACGTCCGCCAAGCACGCCGCGACGTACGTGGCGAAGAAGGTCGTCAAGCCGGTCGCCAAGAGCACCTTCAGAAGCGCCGCGCCCAGCGACGACAACGTCCCCGGCGTGAACGCCTCCAAGATGATCGATGCCCGCATCGCGGAGCTCGCCGACTGGCGCGGCGAGATGCTCGCGCGGCTGCGCAAGCTGATGAAGCAGGCGGTGCCGGGCGTCGAGGAGACGTGGAAGTGGCGCGGCACGCCGGTGTTCGAGCGCAACGGCCAGATCTGCACCGGCGAGACCTACAAGGACGTCGTGAAGATGACCTTCGCGAAGGGCGCGAAGCTGGCGGATCCGGACAAGCTCTTCAACTCGAGCCTGGACGGCAACGCACGCCGCGCGATCGACATCCGCAAGGGCGAGAAGATCGACGAGACCGCGTTGAAGGCGCTGTTCCAGGCGGCCGCGGCGCTGAACGACGCGGCCGCGAAGCCGAAGAAGGCCAAGCCGGCGGCTTGAGTCCGCCGGCTCAGTGCTTCGACTTCGGCCTTCAGCTTTCAGTCGTCGATTTCAATCGTCGGACTTCAGCCCTGCTGGCTCGCGAAGGTCCTGCGGAACTCCGGTGCCGCGTCCTCGCGGGTGTTGACTTCGAGCATCAGCCGTCCCGGCATCCAGCAGAAGAAGCGCGAGCCGCGTGCATGCGAGATGAGCTCGGTCTCCATCGGCACGCCCGCGCCAAGCATGTCGGCGTGGATGCGTTGGAGGTCGGCCATCGTCGACACCTCCACGCCGATGTGGAAGTTGCCGGGCCAGGAGATGTCGCGATCACGGGCGTCCTCGATGACGATGTCGAGGGCGTCCTTCTTCACGACGCGACTGCGGCCCATCGCGAGCACGGCGAAGCCGAGGAAATGCTCGAAGAACGCGGCGGTGGCGGGGACGTCGTGAGAGGGGAAGCTCAGATGGTTGAGCGTGGAACGGACCGTCGTAGTGTGCGTAGTCATGGTATGCCTGTGCGCAAGCCGGCACGACGCTGAGGCGTCGGAATGCCAGTGGGGTTGCGCGTTGGCTGACGTAAACGCTTACGGCTCGGTGCGGGTCATGAAGACCGCGGAGCGATGCCATCGT